>JBEEGQ010000163.1:0-28743 GCA_041166945.1 Verrucomicrobiota bacterium | reverse complement strand
GACGGGCGGCGCAAAATAATTCCTCCATTCCGCCGTCGTGGTCGCATTGGTGGTGGGATCGAAATTGACCAGCAGGGCGTATTCGTTCGGATCCAGGAATGGGAACTGGGTGTGATCAAACTTATATTTGATGACGCCGTCCACCTTCCAGCCATTGGTGACAAACGTCGGATCGTTGTGTTCCGCATCCAGGGTGTAATACAACGCCGTCCTGGAAGCAGAGATGTTTCGCAACTCGACGAATTCATGCAGGCTGTCGTCCACCAAAAGGTTTCCTGAAAGGACATTCGGCGGCTTGTAATAAATCTCATTGATGACGATGGGGCCGACGCAGGGATAGGGATTGGTCTGCCCGTGGCCCGTGCGGAATGTTGTGATGAGGTTCGTGTCCTGGCCGGCGCGAACGTCGGTTCCAAAGGAGAGGGCGCAGCCTGCCACGAATTCAACATTGCCATCGCTGGTCGTGTAACGGATGAACGAAACGCCGTTGGCCGCGGAGCCGAACTGAACGCCTTTGCGAAACCCCAGGATCGTCCCCGATGCATCCGACTTGAACAGGTAAGCCTCGTCGCCGTGCGCCGAGTTGAACGTGAAATGTCGTTCCTCCGGAATTTCCGCGCTGTTCCACTGGTATTCGTAAATCACATAAAAGCCTCCCGGCGGGATGATGGTGCCCGGTGGGATCTGATACTTCTTGGGCTTGAACTTGTCATTCGTCAGCCACCAATAACTGATGTCGACGGGGACATTGGTTACATTCTGAATCTCCACGGCATCCTCGAGGGGCGGGTCGCTATGGCTCAACAACTCGCTGATGATCACCTCGGGGATCGGCGCGAAGTTGCTGTCCTCGGGCGATGGATTGGGAAAATAGGTGATGCGCTCCGCGCCGTCGGGAACGCGACCCTGCGAGACATCCCGTTGCTTGAAGAGCGTGCAGAGCACATGATCAATGATGGTCGCCCGGTCGCTCGCCACAAGGTAAAGCTCATCCAGGACCCCGTTGGGGGGCGGTGTCTGCAGGTTGCTGCCGCTGCTGAGCGAGAAGTCGAGGTGATCCGCATCCTTGCTCTTCAGGTCGTCGCACCAGAACCGAACGAAACTTTGCGGCGCGATATAGGACAGGTTGGGCACCGCCCGGATCGGCAATCCGAAACCCACCGGCGGATTGGTGCGCACGATTTTGTCATCGGTGAAAACCAGGCCGCTGAGGTCGACGATGTTGGTGTCGGGATTGAATATTTCCAGCCAATCCTCGCCCATGGAATTGGTTTGCATCCACTCGTTGATTTTCAGCGTGAACTGGTTTCCGAATTGGGTGAAAGGGATGTTGGTGTCGCAGGGGATGGTGCCGCCGCACGGGGTCGGGAGATTGAGGGTGAAGGGCGACGCGGCATTGGCCCCGGGAAAGCGGCCCACGGAATAACCGGCCACCTGGATGCCAAAGGTGTTGGACGAGATGAGCACGCGTCCGGCCGTTTTAAAAATGGCAAGCGTCTCGCCCCCCTTGGCGTTGAGATTGAACCCAGTATGCAGGTTGTTCGACGGCAAAAGGCCCGGAAAGTTGGTGGGATCCTGCCCATCGCAAAACACCAGGAGATAGGAATCCGCCGGAAAGATCAGGCCTATAGGGAAACGAAATTTATTGGTCGCCTTGAGGTCGTCTGTAATCGACCAACCCTCCGCCCCGAGGTCGATGTCGCGGGCCGCCGCGTTGTAAAGCTCGACATAGTCGGGAAAGTAATCCGGATATTCAAACAGCGGGGCAATCGTGGTGTTCCCGGCCAGCACCTCGTTGACGATAATCTCCTGGCTGCGCCCGGTCCGGGGAGCGAGAATCAGCAGCAGGGCAACCAAAGTCAGTCCGGCGCAACGGTAGCGCCCCAGTCGTTTTGCGAACTTGTCCATCATCATATAAGTCAGGTCAGCTGCACGGGAACAAATACATCCAGAATGGCATGTTGCCAACGAGGATTGTTGCGCGATCGTAACGGGAAGCTTACTTGAGTCGCTCGGGATTCAGGGGTTTCAGGTCGGCCGGCAGGAACCGGCCGTCTTTGCGAACCAACTCGTCGTCGAACCAGACCTCGCCGCCGCCCCACTCCGGGCGCTGGATGAGCACCATGTCCCAATGGACGGCGGACCGATTCCCGTTGTCGACGTTTTCATACGCCTGTCCCGGCGTAAAATGCAGCGACCCCGCGATCTTCTCGTCGAACAGGATGTCGCACATCGGGCTCTGGATGTAGGGGTTGAACCCGAGCGAAAATTCCCCGACATAGCGGGCGCCGGCGTCGGTATCCAGGATCTCATTCAGGCGCTTGGTGTTGTTGGATGTTGCCGCCACGATTTTGCCCTGCCGAAATTCGAGCCGCACATTTTCAAAGCGCGTCCCTGCATACAACGTCGGCGTGTTGAACTGGATGTGCCCTTCCACCGACTTCTTGACCGGGCAGGAAAAGACTTCGCCGTCGGGAATGTTGCGGTCGCCTTTGCACATCTGCGCCCCGATATTCTTGACGCTGAACCGCAGGTCGGTCCCCGGGGCCTTAAGATGGACGCGATCGGCTTTTTTCATCCGGCGTTCCAACGGGACCATGGCCTTCGCCATGCGCGGGTAATTCATGGTGCAGACGTCAAAATAGAAATTCTCGAATGCCTCTGTGCTCATCCCCGCCGCCTGGGCCATGCTGGAGGAGGGCCAGCGCAGCACCACCCATCGCGTTTTGTTGACGCGATGGTTCAGGACCGGACGAAGAACGCGTGAAAAAAGCTGCATCTTGTCGCTCGGCACATCCGCGGCCTCGCTGGCGTTGGCGCTGCCCCGGAGAGCGATATAGGCATCCACCCGCTTCATGCGATACATCTCCAAATCGCGCGACAGTGCGGCATCCGCATCATTCGTCCCGCGGAGCAATTCGCGGCTGATGCGTCCGCGGCGGACCTCGACCAGCGGGGTGGCGCCGGCCCGGCGCGCGGCGCGGATCAATTCGATCACCATCTCGTCGGGTATCTCTATCGCATCGATGAGAACCCGCTCACCTTTTTTCAGCTTCGTCGAGTATCGGATCAGGAGATTGGCGAGCTCTGTGAAACGGGGATCGGTCATAGTTATGGGGCCAGCAAATTACCGGCCAGATGCCGAAAGTCGAGAGAGGATTTGGAAAATCCCGGCCGGATTTACACCGTATCCCAAGGTTGCACGACACCGAAATATCCTGGGAAATGGGACCGGCAAAAGTGGTGGCCAGAAACGCCTCCTCTCCCCTCCCTCTCCTCCATTTCGGAAATGGAGGAGAGGGAGGGGAGAGGAGCAGGCGTCCCTTTGGTTCGGAGTCGCGCTGCGTTGTTGGCTACAGGCAACTTTTATCCCGCCGCCTGGGGGTTTCGTGATGGAACCTCGTTGGGAAGCAGGACAACCCGCCAAACGCCTGGCGCGGTCGATGGATGCCCGGTGATCCTCCTGCTCAATCTTTCAGGCGAAAGAAAATGCGGCCGGCGGCCGTCACGTCGATGGTGTAGCCGCTCGCGGCCCCGACCACGTTGGTGAACCCCTGGAATACTTCCCCGGAAGCCTGCAGCGTTCGCTCTCCCTGCCATGTCAGCGTCAGCATGTTGCCCGTCCGCGACTGGTTGAGACGGCCGCCGATGTTGAGCGCGATGATGCCATTGTTCGAATCGAGCGCGAAAAGTTTGCTGAAACCAAAGCTGTCCGCGCCAAAGCGGACTTCGCCGGTGCCGTTCGCATTGGCGTTGTCGGTCGGAAAAAATTCGGTGTCCAGCTCGAGCGACGTGGAGAGCGGCTGCTCGAGGTGGACCAAGCGAAGGGTATCCGGAGTTTCCAAAGTGACGCCGGCGAGCAGTTGGTTGGCAACGTCCACCGCAATGGCGCCCATGGTCGGATAATTGGTGATGGTCCGCAGCACTGTTCCAAGATGCGCGTTGCGATCAAAGGCGACATGGCGAATGGCCGTGCCGGAGGATTTTCCCCAGCACGTATCCGCGTCGCCCCAGATGGCGCTCATCCCGAAGTTTCCATTCTCGGCATCCGGAACGTCCACGAGCGTGATGGAGGGACTTGCGCCGAAGTTATTCAGGATGGCGAGCCGCTTGGTGTTGCGGGCGCCGATGAGCGCTTCCACGCCGCTGCCGCTGCCGTGGACATCCAGGTTGTCGCCCCAACGATTGGTGGTGGCGCCGCCGTCCGGGTCGCCCGACCAGGCGACCTGGGGAAGGGTGCCGGCAAGGCTGTCAGCCCACGAGTAAAGTTTATACGGGCCGTTGTTCACATCGCTGGGATTGGTGGTCAGGTTGCCGACAAACACCTGGCCATCGGCCGAGCAGGCGATCATGTTGATCGGAAAGGTGCCTCCCGAGACACCGGTGAGATCCAAAGTGTGCAGATGCGCCCCCGTCACGGCATCGAAGACATGGATGGCATTGTTCGGGGTGCGGCTGACCAGCAGGACGTGATTGTAAACGGCATTGTAAGCCAGCCCGCGCTGGGTGCTGTCCGTGGTCACATACGGATACTCGGGAGTCCCGGCCGGAATGCGCCAGCAGATCGCCATTCCTGACGAGAGCACCGCCGGCGAGAGCGTGATGTTCGCCGGCGCGCTGTTGGTCGTGCCGGCGATGTTGGTCACCGTCACGCTGTAGGCGCCCGCATTGGTTTGATAAAGGTTCGTCAGATTCAGCGTCGAGTTGGTGGCGTTCGGGATCGCATTGGTCGAGTTGAAATACCATTGATAGCTCAGCGGTTTGGTCCCGGCTGCCCCCACCGTGAGTGTCGTGTAACCGCTATAGACCACCGTCTGACTCGCCGGCTGCTGGGTAATCGTCGGCGGCACCGGGTTCGTCGCAAAATAGAGTTTGGCCATCACCACTCCGTTTTGGGCATCGATGGCAAAGATTCGGTCGCCGGCGATCTGCACTTCGCCGACGATGTTGCCGTTGTTCACGGCGGGCGCGGGAAAGGCGGTGATGAAGATCTGCGCCGGCACAGCGCCCGAAATATCGTACACGCGCAAATTGTGGGGAGAAGTGGCGTTGGCCGATTCGACGCCTGCAAGGATAGCGTTGACGGGATCGACGTCGATGGGAGCGATGCCGCTCGCAACGGTGTGGGAGGCCAACACCACGCCGGTGCCCGCGCCGGCGATGATGGTGTAGAGACAAAAACGCACGGAAACGTTGGCGTTGTTTTTTCCGTAGAAGGTGTTGGTGGGACCGAACGAGATGCCTTTGGTCAGGTCGCCCGCCCCGATGCCGGGGACATCAATGCGGGTGCTCGTGAAGGTGGTTCCATTGGCGGTTTGGAAGAGGGCCGCGATGGCAGCTCCATTGGCGCTGGCAAGGATCTCGGTGTTCACGCCACTGCCGCGGACGTCGAACGATTCGCCATAGCGATTGTTATTGGCGCCCGCGCTCGGATTGCCAGAGAAGGCAACAGTGGGCGCCGAGGATTCGTCGGCCCAGCGGTAGATTTTGTATGGGGAGGTCGCCGAGCCGGTGGTGAGGTTGGCGGCGTAGATCGCGCCATCATCGGCCACGCCGATCGTGCTGAGAATAAAAGTACCGCCCGAGATGCCCGCCACATTGAGAAAGCCCACCTCCGCACCCGTGTCGCCGTCGAGAATGGCAATCTTCACCGGGGCGACCGCCCGGCTGACGATATAGGCATGGTTGCGGAGGACACTGTAAGCCACGCCGCGTTCGGTATAGCTGGATGCCGTCGCGTTGGTCACGTAGGGACGGCCCGCCGAGGTGGAGATGCTCCAGAGGTTGCTGACGGTGATGGCCTGGCTGAGGACGGATGCGGGCAGGGCCAAAAAAAGAGCGGCAAGCGGGAGGAAACGAACGAGACCCAAAGGGGACAGCGTGTAACTTTTCATACAAATAAATCAACGGATGGAATGTTGGACGCCAGCAAACTTCATGACCGAAACGCGACGGACTTTGAGCATCAACGCCGCGGAATTGCGGACGAATGAAGGTGTGAGAGTAGGAAGTTTTTAGCAAAAACAACGGGGAAAGTCAAAGATTCGTTGAAAAAACCGCATGGCAATCGTTTCCCACCAGGGAGGGCCCGCAGCGATTCCGCGTTCCCTTGGCGGGAAGCGTGTCCTACCATCGGGTCGCGCGGCTCATGAGAAAATACTGGCACGTCTTTAATGTCGGAATTCAAAACACGCTTGTCTATCGCGTGAATTTTCTCTTCCGAAGCACCTTTGCCCTGGTCCCGCTCTTTGCCACGATCTCGTTGTGGCGGGCGATTTACTCGGAAAAGACGGGCGATATTTCGGGGTATTCGCTGACCCAGATGATTTCGTATTACCTCGTGATCACCATTGTGGATGCGCTGACGGCGGTCGCGGAGGATGACTGGCAGATTGCGGCCGACATCAAGGACGGCAACATCAGCCAGTTCCTGCTGAAGCCCATCGATTACCTGGCCTATCGCCTGACTCTCTACGCGGCCGGCCGGATCATGTTCACGGCCTGCGCCGTCGTGCCCGCCGGTCTGTTCATCTTTTTCGAACGCAGCCACCTGGTGCTTCCGCTGGATGCGGCGACGTGGGCCCTCTTCGCGGTATCGCTTGTGTTCACCGCCCTGCTGCAATTCCTGATCGCATTCACGATGGCCTTGCTCGCGTTTTGGGTCCTCGAAGTCTCGACGTTCATTTTCATCCTGTATGCTTTTGAAACGCTCGCCAGCGGACATTTTTTCCCGATCGACATCCTTCCGCCGGCCTTGATGAAGCTCCTGTATTTCACGCCGTTCCCGTATCAACTGTTTTTCCCGGTCAACATCTGCCTGGGGCGCATCCAGGGTACCGCCCTGTTTCAAGGGCTCGCGATTCAAGCCGCGTGGGTGGCTGGACTCTATATGCTCGCGCGCTTCGTCTGGTCGCGGGGCATCCGAAAATACGCGGCCGTGGGCGGCTGATTTTCCATCCATGCCCGCACATCCCATGCTTCCCTCCCAGAAAGAAAAAAGTCCGATGCCCATCAAGCGTTATGCCGGTCTCTATGGCGCGTTGTGGAAAAACAGCGTGGTGCGCGAGATGGGGTTTAAGATCAATTTCCTGCTCTGGATCGTGGTTGAACTCCTCTGGTTCGCGCTGCACATCACTTTCATCGCCGTCATCTACACGCACACTGATCGCATCGGCGACTGGACCAAATGGCATGTCATCCTGTTGCTGGGCGCGAGTCATTTTGTCCAGCAACTGTTCACTGCGGTGTTTCTGAACAACCTCATCGCGATCTCAGAGCACGTGCGGACGGGCCGCCTCGATTTCCTTCTGTTGCTGCCGGTGAATCTGCGTTTCGTCATTTCGTTGCGGCAGGTGGACCTCGGCGCATTCGTCAACGCCGCATCCGCCGTGGGCGTCATGTTTTACGCGGGCTGCCAGTTGCACCTCAGCCCCTCCTGGATACAGCTGGGGGGATTCGTGGTGGTGTGCGCCGCCGGGTTGATACTGCATTACTCGCTCATGTTCGTGCTGGCGACCATCAGTTTCTGGACGGTTCGCGCCCAGGGCATTGTCTGGAGTTATTACACCTTGTTCCAATTGGCGCGGGTGCCGGACGTTGCCTTTCAACCGGGTTTGTTCAAGATATTCTTCACCTTCGCGATCCCAATGCTGCTCGTCGCGAATGTGCCCGCCAAACTTCTTGCCGACCGCCTGAAATCCCCGGTCGATATCGTCCTCCTGATCGGACTGAGCGCCGGCTGTTTCGTTTTGTCGGAGATGGCGTGGCGATTCGCGCTGCGACGGTATACCAGCGCCAGTTCGTGAGCGCCCCGCATCCGGAACGGCGGCCGGCCGGGAAGTGGCCGGAAATTTGAAGATTGCCTCCCGTGCGGCGTTGCCGATGAATCGAGCGAGATGTTCAAGATGAAGCAGCCCCTGACCGCTGTGGGCCGTCGCCGATTCTGGCTTGCCGTTCTCCTGCTCTGCGCGGCTGGCGCCCTGGCGGTTTATCTCAAGGTGCCGACGCGCCTGCAGGGTTTATCCAAATCGGCTCTCGACTGGCTGGATCATTTGGGAGTCTGGGGACCGGTGGTTTTTGTGCTGCTCTATGTGCTGGCGTGCGTCGCGCTGGTTCCCGCGGCGATGCTCACCGTGGGCGCGGGCGCCGTTTTTGGAGTCGTCTGGGGCTCCCTGCTCGTATTTGTCGGCGCCACATTGGGAGCCGGCGCCGCGTTTCTTGTTTCGCGCCATGTCCTGCGCGGGTGGGTGACAAAAAAACTGGGCGATAGAGCCGGGTTCAAAGCCATCGATCAGGCGGTAGCCGAGGAGGGTTGGAAGATTGTGTTTTTAACGCGGCTGGCGCCGGTGTTCCCTTTTTTCGTGCTGAACTACATCTATGGCCTGACGCGGGTCCGATTCGGTCCCTATCTATTGGCCACATTTTTCGGAATCATGCCCGGCTCTATCCTCTTCGTCTTTATTGGCCGGACGGCGCGGCAGGCGACATCGCAGCATTCGTCGCTCATGGATTGGTTGAAGTATGGGTTCATTCTCGCCACCGCGATCGTGGCAGTGGTTTACATGGGAAAAGTCGCGCGTCGCGCCCTGGCCCGTCTCGCACTCCCGGCCGCCGCCCGGGGGCGTCCGGAGTGAACCCGTGCGGAGCGCCGTGTAGCAGCGGCGCAATCCGCTTTAAAAGTCCTTCCGCAGGTGCTGATTTGTCCCGGGGGAATTCTCGAGGGTTTCGGTGACGTCATCCTCGCAGATGATGGTCGTGTTGCCGAGAGTCATGCCGGGCATGCCCAGGGCCTGGCGGAAGGTGGTGGCGTCTTCGCTGGGACGGGTCAGGCGATATTCCCCGAACGGATTGGATTCCACCCAGCCATCCATCTCCAGGCGGCGCAAAATGGGCCGCGCCCAATTTCGATCGGCGTTAAACCATTTGCGATGTCCGACATTCTTGGAGACCTCGGTCACGGACACAAAAATGATCGGAAACCGTTTCAGGTAATCATGAATCTGTTGCTCGATTGGGTTCAAGGTGCCCATAGGAAACCAGTTGAACCATCGGCATCCGCCATCGAAAAATTGAGCGCAGTTCACCCTGGCGGACAGCCATTCTCCGCGGAGGACGCGTTTACCGCCGGATTCGATAAAAACGGTAAGGCCCGTCCAGCGTCGTCACGGCGCGAAAGCCTCCGGGGATTGCGGTGATGACCGCGCCGGAGTCATCTGCCACGCTGGCGGGGTTGCTCCCGCTTTGCAGATGAAAATCGCCTGCCACCCCGCCGAGGGGCGAGACGAAGTCAATCTGGATTTGAGTGCCGCCGAGGAGTTCAACGTGCTTGATCACGATGTCGAGGCTGATCACCCGGACGTTGTCGAAGATGACGTAGGTGCCGGCAGAGCTGACGGAGTCGAACTGGTCGTTGAACCCGAGCAGGATGGTGCCATTGGTGAAGCCGCTCGTGTTGGTGTAGGTGAGGATGAGATTTTGATTAACGAGCAGGCTGACAACATCGTTGATTTGGCGCAGTTCCACATCGGCCCAGGTCTTGGGATTTGTCGTGGGGCTGTTGCCGGGCGCGCCCGCGAATGCATACGGAGGTGAGGTGATAACGCCCGCCACGGACGTCGCGGTGGCGCTGGCAACCACGGTGGGAAGGCTGGTGGGAGTGGGATAAGTGTAAGCCGCGTAATCCCGGAGATTGCCGGCATCCGTTTCGATGCCCACCCAGATGCCGTCGCCACCGGCGGTGCTGGGATGGTTGGCGACCACCTGGCTCGCCCGGTTGGTGAAGGCGCCGGAATGATTCAGCCCGATCTGCGCGTGCTCGGTTGTGTTCAGTGTGCCGAAGCTCAGGAACATGTCCGCCCGCACCGCGTAATTTCCGTGAAACGATCCGCTCGCGGGATAGATGTTCACCGCGGCTGACGAACCGGTGGCGTCCTTGTTCACTTGAAGTTGAACCCCGCGCGTCGTTCCCCCGATCGAATGGGGCGCCGAAGGGATCATCAGCGAGCTGTAATCGAATGAAAAGGTCGCGCCGCCGTCCCGCACGCCGTTGTTCGCGCCGAAGCGCAGGATCCAATTCGCGGACGAATCCGACTCGAAGTCATCCGAGTACAGCACGCATGCCGCAGGGTACTCGTTGTCCTGGATTGTCCCGGTCGCCGACGCCGGACTGCCGACCGAATATTCACCGAACCCCGCGACGATCGTCATCACAACGGTTTCGTCTCCCTCATAGTCCGTGTCATCCGTGGGAATGACGTCGACCGCCAGGTTCGTCTGTCCCGCGGCAATGAAAAATGAGGCCGGAAGATTTTGATAATCCGAGCCCATCACGGCGGTCCCGCCGATTGTGTATTGAGGGAAGGCCTCGCCGTTGGTGTCGCCCTTGCGGAAAATATTGAACGTCAACGGAACTGTCTGGCTCTCGTAGACGGACGACCGGCTGGTTGTGATCGACAGCAATGGCATCTCGTTGTCCGTGATGTAACCGGTGGCGCTGGCGGCCCCGACGATCACGTAATTCGTGCTGGCCGTGACGGTGAGTGTCACCGACTCGACCGCCTCGGCTTCGCTGTCATCGATCGGAGTGATCGTGACGGTTGCGGTCGCGGCGCTGGGTGCAAAGATGACCGAAAGCTGGTTGGTGACATAATCGGTGCCATTGGTCGCGACGCCGCCCAGTGAATAATTGACGGTCAACGCCGGCGCTGTGTCACCGCTTCGGGTCAGTGTAAAGACAAGCGGATCAAGCCCGGCTTCGCTTCCCAGGTTGTCCGTCGCGGCGACTGTTAAATCCGGAGGAGTGACTTCCACGAAGGAAAATGTGCCATCAGAACGGGTGGTGGCGCGTGTGTTGCCGCCCGGAGACCACACCCGAAGCCGCTCGGCTCCCGAGCTGACGACATAAATATTGCCGACTGGATCGAAGCAGATATCGCGGCCAAAATTGGAGCTCGGCATCGTCGCGACCAATACCCGCCGGTTGAGATCCGGTATGCCGTTGGTCAGAGGGATGACCCAAGTCTGGCCGTCATCGCGTACAATGGCGACTGATTTCCCATTCGGCGCCACTTTGAGCGCGCGGGAAGTCCGGAGAATATCCGTCGCGGTGGGGTTGTTGGAGATCGCGCGCGTCGTCACGAGCGAATTCCAAATCGTTGCGCCCGTGGGATCCAGGACTGCCACACCGACTTCAGTTCCATTGGCCCGGTTTTGCATGATGAAAAATTTTCCGTCCGGCGCCGATTCATTGTCGGTCGTCACATGGCCAGGGGCATTCAGCAACGGATTGGGGACCGCCACCGCGACGGGGGTTACTGACGAGGGCAGGGGCCCGCCATTGATATCCCAGCGCATCAGCTGGTTCAGGTGGCTGGGAAGATTGCCGTCCGTGGCCCATATTTTCAGCGTGCCGGCAGCCAGCGAACCCCGCGCTATCGGCGACCCGGCGATCGTCCCATGCACCGTCGCGCCCGCAACAATGCCAATTCCGGAAAGCACGACTTCCCCCGAACCCGCCCTCACGTCGGCATCCGTCCGATAGAGGGTCCCCAAATTCGTATCGAAGCCGCCGATGTACAGATAATTGTCCTCCCCGACTTCAATCCGAAAGGGTGTGTCCGAATCAAAGCTGGCTGGCGTCGTGGTGAAATTCAGCCCTCCGGTGGAAGCAATGTCGCCCAGCCCTGTCGCGTCGGTGCCATCCGCATTCAGCATATAAATACCATCGCCACAGGGACGGCTCCCATTGGCGACGGTCGTCGTTCCAATTTGGGAATTTGAAACGTAGACACGTCCGAAGGCCGATGAATTGGCGTTACGATTCACGGCCACACCGCGCGGAGATTGAAATCGCAGCAACTGGCTGTCGGTGCTGATCTGGGTCCACACCACCGGCGTCACCTTGCTGACACGAATCTCAAAGGTCGTCGCTGTCCCGAGCGAAAAACTGTGGGGGCCTTTGGTCTGCGCCCCGAGATCCTGGGAGGACGCGCCGCCATCGAACACGACCGTTACATTATCCGCGGCTTCATTGAGGATAAAAGAGATCGTGCCGGCGTTGTTGGTCACTCCCGTGGCGTAGGGCACCGCCGCCGCCCGTGGAGGCAGCAAGCCTATGGCAGCCGTCAGAAGGAACAATGAAACCGGGAAAATCTTTGCAAGGCGATTCCTGCCTGGAATGGTGGGGACTGAGGAATTGTTCATAGGTATACGTCTGGAAGGGTCGGCGATTGCGGGTAACAGAACAGCTCTTCTACTAACAGATAACCCGCCCGTGCGCACGCACTTTTTTTGGCTCGTCAGCGAGCCAGGGTGACCCGACGTTGGGCCAGCCTTGGGGAAAACTTCCGACAAAGTGCGCAACCCCCCGCGCGTAGCGCAGGCGTCTCCGCCTGCGGGTTCTGGCGGCGTCCCGCCGCCAGGAGCTTTCGCCGGGGCACCGTGGGGCCGGGATTCCGGGCACCGGGACGGTGCCGGAACTCGCAGCCGGGACGGCTACGCTACGGGCTTTCACCCCATCTCGCTCGTGCCGGGCAACCTTGGATGATAAACGCGCGGCGCCACCTTGATCCTCAAGTGTCGCTGGCGGCTTTCAGGTGGCGCTTTGTCTCGGCCTGGAGCGTTTCGAGGTCCGCTTTGATCGCTTGCTTATCTTTTGCCGTCATGCGGTCGATGAAAAGAATTCCGTTCAGATGATCGACCTCGTGCTGGACCGCCCGCGCCAAAAGGCCCCCCGCCGTGAACGAAAATTTTTCTCCATGCCGGTTCAGCGCCGATACGGCGACCGACTCGAACCGGGGGATGTCCTCATAAATTTCCGGAAAACTCAGGCAGCCTTCCGGCCCGGTGGCCTGCGCGTCGCCCGCCGGTTTCACTTGTGGATTGATCAAGACCAAAGGCATGAAGTCCGCGATGGGCACGGGTTTGCCGTCCACTTGAACCGTGGAAGGGCGGTCCTTCACGGCGCGAACGTCGATCACCGTGAGTTGAAGCGCGCGACCGACTTGCTGGGCCGCCAGTCCCACACCCGCCGCGGCATGCATCGTTTCGAACATGTCCTCAATCAACGCGGCGATTTCGGTGTCGATGCGTTCGATGGCGACGCCCTTTTTGCGAAGAACGGGATGTCCATACTTTACGATGGGCAGGATCATGAAAACGCATTTACAACTGGCGCTCGAAAGCCGGGGAGCCCATGGGCAGCTTGCC
Source organism: Verrucomicrobiota bacterium (assembly GCA_041166945.1). Taxonomy (GTDB): domain Bacteria; phylum Verrucomicrobiota; class Verrucomicrobiia; order Limisphaerales; family JADJPG01; genus DASTLJ01. Next base: position 15,537 of record JBEEGQ010000163.1, on the reverse strand, counting down.
AGACGGTGGGGACTGATTGTTTTTCATGACGGCGTTGATCGGCTGGGCCAGGCGCGCATCATTCCCGCCAGGTCCTCGACACTCGGGCTTTGGCCCGACCGCACATAATGGCCGCTGGCGCTGACGCCGCACAGGAGACTGGTCGCGTTATCGAAGCCCAGCAGCTTGGCCAGGCAAAAACCGGAATTAAAATGATCGCCTGCGCCCGTCGTGATCAAAGGTTTTTCGACAAACGGCCCGTCCACCAGAGCCACCGCGCCGCCGCTCGTCGCCAGCGCACAGGTCACCGGATGAACCACGAGCGTGCCCACGCCGGTTCGTTGCTGAATGTCCAGCACCAGGGCGGCCAGCCCATCCCGGGTGCGATTGCCAATGTTCAAGCCGAGCACGTCGCCCACTTCGTAGGCCTCCTTTTCGTTCAATCCCAGGATGACCTCGAAATACTTTTCGAACGCCGCGATCAATTCCACCGCCCGCACAATGTCCGGCGGCGTCCGCTTCTCCGGATCGGCGAGATCGAAGAAAATCTTGCGCCTCAGGCTGTGATCGATCGGACAGAATTCCTGGAGCAACGACGCCCATAGGTCCGACATGTGAGGAATCATGGTCCAGTTCACGAATCCCACCAGGTCGCAGGTCGAGAATTGGTCGATGAACTTTCCGCGCCCATAGCGGCGCTGGATATTTTCCCAGGTCACCTCGTTCAGCGAGGTCGTCTTGGTCAACATCAGCTTGCCATCCTCGAATTCCAGCGCGTCGGTGTGACCCGCTTCGGCGATGCTATGCACGTCGGCGCGGCGCGCGAACTCGGTGAACACCGGATGCAAGTTCGGATATCCGAGTGCGCCGATATAGGTGACCTTGACCCCGAGACGCGCCAGCGCGTTGGCCATGATGGGTCCGTTTCCACCCAGCTTGGTCCGCTGGTTCACCAGTTCGATATTGGTGCTTCGGCCCGCGGCGCCCGCCAGCCGTTGCGCCAGCGCGCTGATCGTCGGGAGGCGCTGAAACACCTCCGCATTGTCCCGTTTGTCCACCACATGCGCGATCTCATCGACAAACCCGTCCAGCCCCAGGAATGCGCGCAGGTGAGTGACACGATCCATGCTGCCCAAAAGGCGGGCCGCAGTTTGTTCACGAAGTTCTTCCGGTTGAATCATCAGTCGGTTTTGGACGTGTATTTTATTTTAAATTTCCCACGCGGCGGCGCCCCGGCGGTTTTTTCCGGACAGCGGACATCGTGTTCAGAATCCTTGTCCGGGGTTCCGCGAGGTCAGTCCATCTGGATTCCGAGAATTTGCAGGAGCCGTTCCAGTTCGGCGTCGCTGAAAAAGCGAATATCGAGCGCGCCCTTGCCATCGCGATATCGGAGCTGGACCCTGGTGCCGAGGCGCTCGCGCAATTTTCCCTCGAGGCTGGATAGATTCGGATCCCGAACGGGAGTGGCGACCGCTGGCTGGACGGGGGGAATGCCGCTGGTTTTCCGGGCCAGGTTGGCGACCAGGTCTTCGGTCTGGCGGACGTTCAACCCTTGTTGAAGAACGCGAGTGGCCGCCAGTTGCTGCTCGTCCGGGCTGGAAAGCCCGAGGATGACTTTGGCGTGACCGGTTGAAAGCCGGCCCTCGCGCACGAGCGTCTGCACCGCTGACGGCAGCCGAAGCAGCCGGAGCGAATTGGCGACTGCGGCGCGGCTCTTGCCCACTTTGGCCGCCACATCTTCCTGTCGCAGTTGGAAGCGCTCAATCAGTTCGGAGAATCCGTGCGCCTCATCGAGCGGATTGAGGTTTTCGCGCTGCAGATTCTCGATGAGCGCCAGCTCGAGCACCTCACGGTCGTCAGCATCGCGAATGATGACCGGCACCTCGCGGACGCCGGCCAGTTGCGCGGCGCGCCATCGCCGCTCACCGGCGATGATTTCAAATCCGTCGGCCCGCGGGCGGACCACCAGTGGCTGGATGATCCCTTGGGCCTGGATGGAGTCCGCCAGTTCCTGGAGGGACTCAGGGCTGAACGCTTTGCGTGGTTGAAAGGGACACGGATGCAGCTTTTCCAATGGCACACGCTGGACGCGATCCCGCGGATCGAGCAACGCCGCCGCGGTCACGGTCGTCGTGGTCGCAGCGGTGGCCTTGGGCGCGGGCACCGGGGTCTTGGGAGCGTTTGTCGCGCCCCCGAGCAGCGCGCCGAGGCCGCGTCCTAGGGCTGGTTTCGACATCCGTCAAGAGTGTCGGAACGGGGCGGGGGATGTCAACGGGAGCGTGCGCCGGCCGAGTCCAATTGCGCTCTCTGTTTGCGCTCTCTGTTTTACGTTTGGCAGGAAACGTTTTAATGTTTCGCGCTCGTGAGCAAAAAAAGCGCAAAAATCGCCGCCATCATCGAAGGCATGAGAGGCCGGGCCCTCGACGCGCATTACCTCGGCTATTTTGAATGCTTCAATCGGTCGCTTTTTTACGAAGCCCACGATGTGTTGGAGGAACTCTGGCTGGCCCAGCGGCGCGGACCGAACGATGCCTTCTTCAAGGGTTTGATACAATTTGCCGGCGCGTTTGTTCACCTCCAGAAACACACGGCACAGCGGCCCCGTTTGCGTCCGTCGTCCGCCCTGTTCAAGCTCGCGCGCGCCAATCTGGCCGGCTACGCCCCTGTTCATGAGCAGTTGGACGTCAGTGGCGTATTGCGCATGATCGAAGACTGGCTCGGCCGCCTTGATGCCGGGAATTTTGCGACCAACCCGCTCGACGACGGGCCTCCGCCCCGGCTGAGCCTGGAGCACTCGACCCCGGGCAGCGACGCGCGGCTGGCCTGAATTGGATCTAATCTTCCTCCCCGGCGGGGCTTTCAGGAACGGACGCGCGCAGGCCGCCCTCGGGATCCAGCAGGACCAGACCACCGCCATGTTCGTCGGCGGCCAGGAACGCGGCCGGCACGCCTGCCCATTGGATATCGAGCCGCCCTCCCTCGTCGAGCACGTGCAACATTCCCCGCAGGATCCCGAGGTCGTTGTAAATCGCGAGCTTGCCGCCGTCCGGTGTCGCCGCCATCACCGCGAGCGTCGTGTTTTCGGGCCCCATTACCGTGATGCGGCCGCCTTCGCGATGGGAAATCAGCGCGGCTTGAACTCCTCCGTCATCGCCCATTGCTGCGATGATACCCCCTCCCTCGCCGTCGCGGGTGAGGCCGGCGCGAACCTGGCCGTCGTCGGCAGTCACCCCGATGCGGCCGCCATGTTCCTGCACGTCCATGACGGCGGCGGGTTTGCCCTCGTTGGTGTAGGCGGCGACGATCCCGCCGTGGGGGGTTGCTGAGAGCAGCACGCCCGGTTTTCCTTCCGGCGTCGAAATCGTGAGGGCGCCGGTGCCCTGCACGGAGCGCATCGCGGCGCATTCCGTGGAGTCGGCGTCATGAACCGCGATGCAGCCGCCCTCTTCATTCGCGCAAAGCAACGCGACCGTTTTGCCCGCGGCGTCATGGACATGCAGCCAGCCGCCCTCCTTCCCGGCGCCGAGCACCGCGCGGGATTTTTCGCGCGCGTGATAGGCGCTGACAACGCCATCTTCGCCGGCGACACCGAGCGCGGCGCGCATGGTGCCATCGCGTCCGAGAACCAGGGCGGTGCCATTGGATTCGACGGTGGTCAGGATCGAGCGGAGGTTTCCCTTCGCATCGTGCGCGGCGACAAGGCCGCCATCATCCGTGCCGCGAAGAGAAGCGACGGAAAGCGATTTTCGACTGAGCACATGCACCTCGCCGCCCTGGGGCCCGCCGTGCATGAAAGCCTGTGGTTTGCCTTTGGCGTCCACCACACTGATGACGCCGCCGGTCGCCGTTGCCTTGAGACCGGCGCTCGGTTCGCCTTTGGGCCCGCAAACCAGCACGTTTCCCTGCTCCTCCTCCACCCACAACTCCACGCGCGGCTCGCCTTTCGTGCTGTTGAGAGAAATGGAACTGCCGTTTCCTCCGATGCCCAAATGGGTGCGGATAGCGCCCTTGTCATCGTGAAGAATGACGTGAGGCCCGTTCTCATCGGCGAGGAGTCGGACGGCATCGCCGCCGCGCGCGTCCACGACGGTCAACGACCGGCAGCGGAGATGGAGGTGGTCCTCTTTGGCAAGGGCGCGCCCGGTGGGGAGGGCGAGAAGCGCCTTGATCATTTTGAGCTCGGCGCGGAGCTGGCCGACTTGGGCACGGAGTTCCTTGAGTTCCTGGTTCATGGATCCTTTCGTCATAGGCTTACGGGTGCGCGAAGCGTGGCAGGAATGGGGCTGGAAAAAAAGTAAAGCGTGGCTGAGACAGCCACGCTTTCGATTCCCGGCATGCGGGAGAATAAACTATTTCTTCTTGGCGGCGTCGAGTTTTTCGGTCCATGCCTTGGGGCCGCCCGCCATGTAGCCGATCTGTTTCCAGACCTGTTTGCCATCACCGTTGAGCACAACGATGGTCGGGAACCCATTGGCCTCGTACTTGTCCTTCAGGGCATCATTGGCCTTCCTCAGTTCGGCGCTCTGTTGCTTGAGCTTTTTCTCGGTGGGAAAATCGACTTCGACCAGCACGAGGTTGTCCTTGGCGTATTTCGCAAAATCCGCGGTGTCGAACACCTCCTTCTTCAGCTTGATGCACCAGCCGCACCAATCGGAACCGGTGAAATCCATGACGACGAGTTTCTTTTCCTTCTTCGCCTGCGCCAGCGCGGCGGGAAGATCGGTGCCCCAGGAGACTTCGGCGCGCGCGGCAAAAGTGAGGCCCAGGAGGAGTGCGACAAGCGGAACGAGGATTTTTTTCATGTTTCGTTTTGGATGGGTTGTAATCAATTCTGGCTTTGGACGCTCTTCACGGCGTTTTCTTCACGCCACACCATTTCGCCACCCACTATCGTCGCCATCGCCCGTCCCTTGAGCGGCCACCCGTCGAACGGGTTGTTCCTGGATTTGCTCGCCGAATTCGCCCGTTGAAATGTCCAGGTCGCATCCGGGTCGAACACCGTCACGTCCGCATCCGCCCCAATCGCCAGCGTTCCCTTTTTTAATCGTAAAATCCGCGCGGGCGCCGTCGTGTATTTCTCGATGACATCGGACAGCGAAAGTCTTTTCGTGTGATACAGCTGCATCAACGACAAGGCCAGCCCGGTCTCCAGACCGGTGATGCCAAACGGCGCATAATCGAACTCCACCTCCTTCTCGTAATCCGAGTGCGGCGCATGATCGCTGCACAACACCTCGATGGTCCCGTCCGCCAGACCCGCCAATATCGCCTCGCGATCCCGTGCCGAACGCAGGGGCGGATTCATCTTGAAGTTCGTGTCATAGACCGGCCAGGCCGGAAGCGCGGCCCCGCTGCTTCCGGGTCCCAAAAGGCCCTTGCCGTCGGCCGCCCAGAACTTCTCGCTCCCTGCGATGGCGGCATCCGTCAGGACAAAATGATGCGGGCAGGCCTCGCCCGAGATGGACACGCCGCGTTTTCTTGCGTTGCGCAGCAGTTCGACGCTGCCGGCGGTGCTCAGATGCTGGCAATGCACATGGCCGCCGGTCGCCTCCGCCAGCAGGATGTTGCGCGCGACGATCATATCTTCGCCGGACGCGGGCCACCCGCGCAATCCGAGCACGGTGCTCCAGTAGCCCTCGTGCATCACCCCATCGCTCACGAGCGAATAATCCTGGCAATGATCCATCACCGGCAAATCGAACATATGGGCGTACTCCAGCGCGCGGCGCATCAGTTCGTTGTTCTGGACGCAATGGCCATCGTCGGTGATCGCCACGATGCCCGCCTGTTTAAGCGAGCCGATGGGCGCCAATTCCTCGCCCGCAATGCCGCGGGTGATGGCGCCCGTGATGAACACATTGACCTTGCCGTCGCGGCGCGCTTTTTCCTGGATGAGCGCGACCGTTCCTGGATTGTCGATGGCGGGCGACGTGTTAGGCATGCAAACGACCGAAGTGAACCCGCCGCGCGCGGCGGCCATGGTGCCGGTGGCGATGGTTTCCTTGGCCGACTGGCCCGGCTCGCGAAAATGAACATGGAGATCGATCAACCCGGGGCAGACGACCATGTCCCGAACCTGATAATGGGCGGTGTCGGGAGTGGATTTCTTTGCGGCATCCGCGCCGAGGGCGGCAATTTTTCCATCGACGAGAAGGAGGTCGGTGACGCGGTCGTAACGGCTGTCGGGGTCGATGACGCGACCGCCTGACAGGAGCAAGGAACTCATGTGGGGGTATCTTACACGTCCCGAAATTGACAAGGCAAGAGCTGCCGTTATACTGGGCGCCGGTTGCGGGCGTAGCTCAATGGTAGAGTTCCAGTCTTCCAAACTGGCCACGCGGGTTCGATTCCCGCCGCCCGCTCCACCAAGACGCATCGCTCATCACTCCAGGATCGACTGGATGATTTTGCCTTCTGAAATCCAGTGAGGACGCCCTAGCCGATCCGCAATCGTCGTCTGCGGAGAGAGCCCCAGATGATGCCAGAGCGTTGCAAGGATGTCCGCAGGATGCACCGGCGACTCCAGGACTTCACTCCCTTTACTGTCGCTGGCTCCATGAATGAACCCGCGCTTCACGCGTCCACCGGCAAGAGCCACGCTGTAAACATTCGGCCAATGATCGCGTCCCGCGTCCTTGTTGAGTGTGGGCGTGCGTCCAAACTCGCCCGCATTCACCACGAGCGTGGTGTCCAGCAAGCCGCGGTCGCGAAGATCCGCGATCAACGCGGCATACGCCTGCTCCATCGGGGGCACAATCGTGCGATAGGTGTTCAGGATCGCGGCATGCGTGTCCCAATGCTGGTTGAAATCGTTGTAGCTGATAAACCGGACTCCCGCTTCCACCAGCCGCCGCGCCAGCAGAAGTGACTGCCCTATTTTATTGCGGCCATAGCGGTCGCGGATCGCGGCCGGCTCCCGTTCCAGATCGAGGGCCCGTCGCACGCGCCCATCCACGACCAATTCAAATGCGCTTCGCCGCAATGCCTCGATCTCGTGACCGCCGGGCACATCCAGCCGTCGCGCGGCTTCATCCAGTTTTCCCAGGAGCGAAATCCGGCTCGCCAGGCGGCCCGATGTCATCCCATCGGCCAGCGTCAGCGAAAGCGGATTGTAACCTTTGCGACTGGGATCGCCCTCGATGACCACGGGATCATGAACCGCCCCGAGGAACCCGCCGTATTGCCCCGGCATCCGGTTGGACGGCCCGGGGATGCTCAACCAATTCGGCAGACAGACGCTGGAGGGAACACCCTGGAGCGGCGGTTGTTCATGGTTCAGAATCGCGCCGGGTCCCGGAAAATCGTTGGGATTTGCCTCCCGATCCTGATCCTGCTGGTTGTTGGATCCGGTCATCGTGACATAAGTGCCCGCGATGTGATTGGTGAACTGGTGGGACATCGATCGAATGACCGTGATCTGGTCGGCGACGCGCGCTGTTTCCCGGAGTAATTCTCCGAAGACCACTCCTGAAATCTTCGTGGGGATGCTATCGAAGGGCCCGCGAATTTCGCGGCCCATCTGCGGTTTGGGGTCCCACAAATCGAGGTGGCTGGGGCCGCCTTGAAGCATGATGAAAATAGCCTGGTTGCCATTCCCGTCTTTGGGAGAGGCCGAGGCGCGCCAGTTGACCCCGGCGGCCGTGCCAAGCACGCTGAGCGACCCGATCCGCAGGATTTCCCGACGGCTTAATTTCAGCATAGGCCAGACATTAAGTCCCTTGGACTGCGCGGTTCCAACGGAAATTCGTTTGGGATCGGGACCCGGAGCGCGGCAGTCCTCGGCTGCAGCAGGTTCCTTATTTTTCACTAGGCTGAATACTCGAACGCCGAGCCACGTTGGTCGTTGCTGCGGCCGAGACGGGCGCACTTCCGCGAGGCGCAGGTAGCGCCGATTGGCAATCGGCTGTTTCGCGGAGTGGCACTCCGCCAGGGCCAAAAACTGGATTGAGTTGGACCGCCAGATGGCATGCCTGCGCCTGTTCTGTTAATTCGTTCCCCCGCCGGTTAACAACCGGCGAAACAGCCGACTGCCAGTCGGCGTTGCGGCACTGCAAAACCCGATTAAAAATAGCTTGCAAGCACCGGGCTCCCGGAGCGTAATCCGTCTCGTTCTGCTTTAGCTCAGCGCCAGTATTTCCAGCTGGCCTCCAAATGGCTTTTTGGATCCCCCCGCCAGTATCGAAGGGATGTTGACGCCGATGCTATGCGCGTAACGAAGGGTTTGTAACCATGTAGAGAGATGTCACTCAAACATTGAAAAGTTCCAACAGGACGTATTATGAAAACAATCAATTGGCTGAAGGTTTCCGTGTGGGCAATTGTCCTGGCCGGTCTGGTCCTTTCCCCCACGACCAACATGAGGGCAGGCCAGCCCGACAGAGATAGGAGCGAGGAAAAGGACAAGGACGACAAGGACAAAGACAAAGATAAGGACGATAAAGATAAGGATAAGGACAAAGACAAAGACAAGGACAAGGACAAGGACAAAGATCACGACGGGGATAAGGACAAGGACGACAAGAAGCATCATCACCATGATGGGCATCACGACGGCGACAAGGATGACGACAATGACCGCGACCGCGTGATCATCTGTCACAAAGGACACACTTTGAGGGTGCCGAGGTCGGCGGTGAATGCGCACCTAAACCACGGGGACTCGCTGGGTTCCTGCAATGTGACCCCTCACCAAAATCGATAGGTTTTCAACGAGGCGCGGTTGGCGACACCAACGGCGTACCAGGCATTCAGTCGATCACCCGGGTGCCCAATGAGAATTGGGCACCCGGTTCGTTTCTGGTCCTCCACCTCCCCGCATATCTTGCGACTGGCGATCGAGGATGGCCGCGGCATAATCGGTCTCGATGCGACCTGCCGTTCTGTTCTTCCTACTCATCGCGCTTTCCCAAGCGGCCGGCAGTCCGCTGTCCCCCGAGAAAGAGCTCCGTTCGTTCCAGCTCGAACCGGGCCTTCGGGCAACCCTCGTCGCCTCCGAGCCGCTAACCGCTTCGCCGTGTGCCTTCACGTGGGATGAAAGTGGCCGGCTGTTTGTCGCGGAAAATCGCGGTTACCCCACGGGCGGATCCGACGGCAAACCGCTCGGCGCCATCGCGCTGCTCGAAGACACGGATGGCGACGGACGGATGGACAAGCGGACCGTCTTTGCTGAAGGGCTGACGTTTCCGAATGGACTGACGCCCTGGCGCGGCGGGCTGATCGTGACGTGTGCCCCGGATGTTTTATGGCTCGCGGACACGAACGGCGACGGCCGTGCCGACGAACGGCGCGTGTTGCTCACCGGGTTCTCCACGAGCGGCAGCACCCAGTTGCGGGTCAGCCACCCGACGCTGGGACCGGACGGATGGATTTATCTGACGTGCGGATTGAGCGGGGGAAATATCCGTTCATCGCTGCACCCCGATCGGCCCGCATTGAAAACCAGCACCGATGTTCGGTTTCATCCGGACACGCTCGATGTGGAGACCGTCGATGGCCGCGGCCAATTTGGGCAGACATTCGATGACTACGGACGGCGTTTCATCTGCATGAATCGCGTTCAGATTCAGCATGTCGTGCTGCCGTCGCGGTTGGTCCAGCGAAACCCGAACATCGAGTTTTTCGAGACGGTTCAGAACTGTCCCGAACTCATTCCCAATACGCTGATGGGCGGCGGCAACGGGGCGGCGCGCATTTATCCCATCAGCGCTAATGTCACCACGGCCGACTCTCATGCGGGCACATTCACGGCTGCCTGCGCGGTCCACATTTATCGTGGTGACGCGCTGTCGGGGTATCGGGGGCGGGCGTTTTCGTGCGACCCGACGGGCAATTTGGTGCATTGGGATGAACTGGTGCCGGTGGGCGCGACGTTTTTCGCACGACGTTCCATCGACCATCGCGAATTCATGGCGGGCACGGATGACTGGTTCCGTCCTGTCTTTCTGGCGACTGGTCCCGATGACGCCCTTTACGTCGCAGACATGTATCGCAAGACGATCGAACACCCGGAGTATCTCCCGGTGGAGATTCGGAAACGCACGGATTTCGAGCAGGGGAAAAACATGGGAAGGATTTGGCGAGTGACACAGCCGCCTCCTGGGAAAAATGGGGAGCGGCGGCAGGATTTCAAGCCGTTCCACAGTGTCACCACGCCGTTCGAGTTGTGCGCCGAACTCAAGAGCCTCAACAGTTGGCGCCGGGACACGGCGTTTCGGCTTTTGATCGAGCGCCGTGATGCATCGGTGGCGGCGCTCCTTCGCAAATCGGTCAGCGCCAGTCGGGGTCAGCCACCCCCGACCGTCGTCATGACCCTTCGCCTGATGGATATTTTGGGAGAGCTGGATGCACGAACGTTGTTGTCCGTTCTGGATCGTTCGCCGGAGGGCGTGGCGGAGGTGGCGCTCGAGCTGTCGGGCCGGCACCTCGCCAACTCGGCGGCCCTGAAAAAAAAGGTGCTCGAGCGCATCAGCTTTCATGATCGCGCAGGGCTGTGGGCGATCCTGGCCAGCGGGGCGTTGCCGTACGAGTCGAAGCGAAAGGAGCTCTTTCGATTGCAGCAGGATCCGATCGTGCCAGACACATGGCAAAGAACGGCATTGCTCAGTTCGATTCAGGGGCAGGCCCTGATGTTCGCCCGTGAACTGGCCGACGGGTTTGACAAAAACCATTTTCTCAAGGGCGAACCCTCGCCCGGATTTTTGCGGGAGCTGGGGCGTCTCTGCGCTGCGGAAGCGAGTGTGGACGAACTGAAACCGTTCGCCATGTCCTTCGCGGATTTTGCCTATCGTTGCGAATCGGCATCGAGGAGCTCGGGATCGAAAATGAAGAACTCGAAGCGGAGCGCTTCGGAGGGACCGAACCCGAAGACAGAATGGGAACTTCCGCTGTTAAACGGAGTTGCCGAGCGCCTGCGCTCACAGGAATCCGGCCCCGCAGGTCGAACTCTTCGCGATCTATTAACGGCACCGGTGACGGGGCGCGCCTTTGACGGGCGCCAGAGCGCGATGGCGGACGGGGCGCCTCCTCCGTCCGGGATCGACGCGGTGCTGGCGCGCAGCCGCCGCGCGCTGACCAACGACCAGCCACCGGGGATTCGCGTGGCGGCCGCAGGACTTCTGGGCGAAGGAAGGGGGACGATGGATGTGGGACAATTGCTTCGATGTATCGACAGCGCGCCGGCGCCCGAGCTGATACTCGCCGCGGCCCGAAGCGTGTCCCGGTTGGAAGGCGCGAACGCGGCTGATGCCTTGCTGACTCTCGAACGCTGGCGCAACAGCTCGCCGGCGAAACGCGAGACGCTGCTCGCCGCACTTTTCGAGCGGAACGAACAGTTGCCGAGCATTCTCCTCGCCATTGAATCCGGCATTCTGGCCCCCGCCGCATTGAGTCCGATGCGGCGAAACTCATTGCTCCATCACAAGGACGACGCCATTAGCAGGCGTGCCGGCGCGCTGTTTCAGCCAGCAACAGCCGGCGAACGGATGAAGGCTTATGAACAATCCAAAGCGGCGCTCGGACTTGCGGCGAATGCCGCGAATGGGCACGAAGTGTTCAAGCGCGCGTGCGCCAATTGCCATCGATTGGATCGCGAAGGGGTGGCATTCGGACCGGATCTGTTTGGCATCCGGAATCAACCGAAGGAGACCTTGCTGCTGCACATCATCGTGCCCGAACATGAAATCGCTCCGAACTTCGCCGGCTACACCCTCGAGACGAAGGATGGCCGCGCGCTGTCAGGGCTCATCGCCGGCGAGACGCCCACGAGTGTCACATTGCGGCAGGCGCTGGGCATCGAGGAAACGATCCTGCGCACGAACATCGTTTCGCTGGCCGCGAGTTCCTTGTCGCTGATGCCGCAGGAGCTCGAGAAAGCGATGAGCACACAGGAGTTGGCGGATTTGCTGGCGTATCTGAAGGGGGAAAGCCAGTAGCTCACGCGTCACGGAATTTCCTTCAACGATTTGAGGACGAACGCCATCAGGCGGCGCGCGCGAATGCATCCGACGAGCCGCCGGCCGTTGCCGCGTTCGACGATCGGCAGGGTTTTCAAACGAAAATCGCGGAGCGTCATCGATGCGGTGAGTGCCGAGTCGTCCGGCGACAGGGAGACCGGATGCGCCGCCATGAAATCCTTCAGCGGCGTGGAACCGGTTGCGCCCGCCGATTGCGCGCGAATCAAGTCGGTCATGGTGACAAATCCATCCAGTCCCTGGCCGTCGGCGGACACGCAAAAGAATTCCGCGCTGTTGCCGACGAAGGCCTGGCTGACTTCGAGCAGGGTAATGGACGGGCTCAACAAAGGTTGGGGCACCGGTTCCATGAGGTCGCGCAAGGGAGTTCGCTCCAGCAATTCGCGCACGGCGGGCTGATTTTTCCAGACGTCGACGGCACGGCGGTTGAGCGCATGGGCGAATGCGGTGCGCAGCGGCTCGAGGGCCTTGGAGACCTGGGTGAAGACGTTGCGGCCCATGACGAGGACCTCGACAGCCGTTCGTGCGCGCGCGGTGGAAAGCCGCGGTTCATTGTTCAACAACGCCTTTTCGCCGAAAAACGCCCCGGGTGCCAGCACGGCCTGAACCTCGCCATCAGGAATCCGGGGTGTCGCGCGGATGATCTCCACTTCTCCCTGTTCGATGACGTAGAAATTATCCGGCGCATCGCCCGCGCGAAAAACGATATCGCCAGGCTCGTAATGCGCATGGCTGACCCGATCTGTGGTTGTGGTTCGCAGATGGCTGAGGTCTCGAGGAAAAAGAAGAAGCCACGCCCAGTCGAACCCGATTTGGAATCGCCGCGACCAGGAGGGGACTTTGAAAAGGTAGACCCCCCGCCAGATAAACCACGCCAAAAAACCCGAGAGGTGAAGGCCGCAGAATTCTGCAACAGCGGAATGGCCGCCGATGGAGCAGAGCTGGCCGAGCGGCCGGAATGAGAACGGCTCGGTGGGAAGCTCGCGCAGGGAGCGGAGGATGTTCCATGCCGCCTGTGTTCCCTGGCGCTCGGCGAACTGGCCGGTGGGCGGGGACGGATTGCCATCCTGGGCATTGATGATTTGCGCGCAATCCCCGACGCACCACGCATTCGGCCGTCCGTGAAGCCGCATGTCCGGCTCGGTGAGAAGGCGGTTCCTTTCCTTCGGCGCAGCCAGCCGATCCACGAGAGGGGCGATGCTGGATCCGATCGTGCAAACGATGGTGGCCCCGCGGATGAACTGGCCGCCGGCCAGGCCGACACCGTCGTGTGTGGCGAGCTGGACCCGGGCGTTGAGCAGCAGTTTCACGCCGGCCTTCTCCATCTCGCGCGCCGCGAATACGCGGAGGTCCGGGCTGATTTCGGGCAGAATTTGATCGCGCGCATGCACGAGCGTGACCGTGACCTCGTCGGCCCGGATATTCCGAAACATCCCGAGACTGCCCCGCACCAGATCATTGAGCTCGCCCGCGGACTCCGCCCCGCTGAAACCGCCGCCCACCACGATGAACGACAGATACCAGCGGCGGGAGGCGGGGTCATCGCAGACCTCCGCCTTTTCGAGCTGCTGAAGAACATGGGAACGCAATGCATCGGCGTCGCCCACCGTCTTGAGCGCAAACGCGTGGTCCGCCATGCCGGGCACCACTCCGAGGTTGGAAACATTGCCGCACGCGATGACCACGTGATCGTAGCCGAGACGGCGGGGCTGTCCGTCGTGCGCTTCGAAAATAATCTCGCTGGCATCCAGATCCAGTTCGCGCACCTCCTCGGTCCGACAAAAAACGCCCGGCAACAGTTCGCGCAGCGGGACCACGACATCGAGGGGATTCAGCGATGAACCGACTGCATCCGCCAGCAGTGGACTGAACACGAGATGATTCTCGCGATTGAACAGGACAATTTCGGCCTCGGACGCATTGAGATTGCGACGGAGCGTCTTCGCGCATTTTACACCCGCAAAGCCGCCGCCGATGATGAGAATGGACGAGGGAGGTTTCAAGGGGTGTGCGGCGCGCAGCCGAAGAAGGTGGGATACGGCGCTCCCTCAGCCTCACGAAGGATCAGGAGGGCCAGTTCGCGCAGATGATAATCGCCCCACATCGAGCTTTCTCCATTCGGCACCTGCTGGCCCGCCGCAATTGAATCCCACCCGTTCGGGCGGTGGTAAACCGAGTGGAGCAAAAGCCCCTGATGCTTCGGCTGAATGGAAAGATACGGCGCGGACAGCAGTGTGCGGGTGATGGTGAAGCCCGCCTGCCGGTACCGCGCGCCCTGTTTCTTGTCGCCGCCCGCGCGCCAGTAATTTCCAAGCCGGATAAATCCCTGGGCGGCGATGGCGGCCGCCGAGCTGTCGACCGGTTCCCACTGGTTGAACGGGTCGGCGGCCCTTTCGAGATAATCCGACGGAAGCCGGTGCAGATTGGGCGCGCCTGTGTCCCACATGGGGATGCCATCCGAGCAGCAGTTGGCGAGGTAAAACTCAGCCGTCACATTTGCGGCGCGCTCGATGATGTCGAACAATGGACCGGACGCACCCCGGCTCGCAGCCGGCCGCCGAACCGTTCGGCTCGCGTCTGCTGAGAGCGGTCTCGCCGTATCCAGTTGGACGCGCGGAACTGTGCGTAAGAATTCCAATTGCTCAGCAAAGCCGCACAGTGCCCAGGCGAGACCGCGGGTCCAGGTCGTGAATGGAGAAAAACCCTGCTGCGAGTTGCAACAGCGAAACGATCCGTTGGAGACGTTGAAGATCGCTTCGTGAGCCGTTCGCCCTGGGACATCGTAGCGGTCGCGCTGTTCGCCGTGGAACACATTGAAGCGGGCCGTGTTGATGACGTGCTCAACGAGACGTTGCAGCAGCGAGATTCGGGCATCCTGTTCACCGCCGAGCACCTGGCCGAGTTGATGGGCGACAGCGAGCGACCGGCAGGAACGGATGGTGTCCACGAAGAGTGAATGGGGGCCGTTAAACGAATGGATGAACCCGGTGCCATCGGCGATCGACGTCCATCGCGACGCCTGCACGGCCCCGCTGACCTTCAATGCGAGCTCATAAAATTCCTTTTCGCGGTCGTTCCATTCGATTTTTTCCTCGTGCATCAGGCGCACGAGGTTGCCGTAGGTGGAGATGTTATTGAATCCGTGGTCATGAACGCCGTGGTGCGAGACGTGCGCAGACATGTGAGCCACGATATTTCGCCGCGCTGAATCCAGGAACCCGCGGTCACCGGTGGCGTCGAACTGAAGCAGGCCGGAGCCGAACTGGAAACCCTGGGTCCATTCTGTCCAGCCACGGCTTGCATACCGGCCTTTCACGGTGAAAACAGGAGCGCCTGATGCAGGCTTCCAGCTTTTCTCCAGGCTCAGAATTTTTTGCGCGGACAGATCGAACATACGCCCTGCCGGAGCGGCAAGCTTGTGCACGGTCAGGGCGGGATCAATCCGAAGTGGCATGGCGGGGGGATCAGGCCGATTTCAAGAGGGGCAGGACTGCGCTCCAGATCCGCACGCTCACTGTTTCGATGCTCTGGGTCGCGTCGATGACATGAACGCGTTGCGGTTCGGCGGCGGCAATGGCGGCGTAGCCCT
>JBEEGQ010000162.1:0-27681 GCA_041166945.1 Verrucomicrobiota bacterium | reverse complement strand
GGTTTCTTTGCTCATTTCGTTGTGCATGTCGGGTAACATCGACTTTTGGCACAACGACCTGATCACACGAACCGGTCACCCCGTTCCGGGTAACAATCTTTTTGGCGCTAATCGGCGGCACAGCGGGGTGGAGTCGTGATTGGACATCGCTTCCGGCCCGTTCTATAACCGCGCCGTGTCCCGGCCGTTTGCCACCACCATCAACGCTGCCACCCGTCTCTGTGCTGTCGTGGGTCATCCCGTGCGGCACTCGGCGTCCCCGGCCATGCACAACGCCGCGTTTGCGGCGCTCGGAATGGATTGGCGTTATTTCGCATTCGACGTCCGTCCGGAACGACTCCGCGAGGCGCTGTCGGGGGCCGCTTCCATGAATTTCATCGGGCTTAACCTAACCGTGCCCCACAAGCTGATGGCGCTCGAGATGGTGGATGCCGTTGATGACAGCGCCAAAATGTGGGGTGCGGTGAACACCATCCGCTTCGAGGGCCAGGATTCGGCGGGCGCATGGCGGCCACTGCGTGAATTCGAGGACGGCGCGCCTGAGAAAATCCGCAGCCACGGTTTCAACACCGACGCGGACGCCATCACGCGTTCGTTGCATGAGGACTTGGGCGTTCAGATCGCCGGTGCAAAAGTTCTGCTCATGGGAGCCGGCGGCGCGGGACGAACGGCTGCGTTGAAGCTGGCAGCGGAAAATGTCGGCGAGCTGCACCTGGTAAATCGCACGGCGGCCCGTGCGGAGGCGTTGCGCGCCAGTATCCGTGAACTGTATCCCGCCGTTCCTGTCTCGATCGGTTATCCAAAAGGGGCCGTGGATCTCGCGCTTAATGCCACGTCGCTGGGGCTTCAGCCGTCCGATGAAGCGCCATGGGACGCGCGAGAATTCTCGCTGAGCCGCGTCGCCGCCGTGTATGACATGGTTTACCGTCCGGCCGAGACGGCGCTGCTCAAGAGTGCCCGGGCCGCGGGCTGCCGCGTGGCGAACGGTCTCGGCATGCTGCTTCATCAAGGGGCGGCGGCGCTGGAACTTTGGACCGGACGCACCGCGCCGATAGACGTGATGCGTGAAGCGCTGCAACGAAATGTCTATGGCTGAACCAGCAGTGAGCTTTTGGCGATCTGTATGAACGGCCTTTCGCGCACGCTCGATCCGCGCATCTGGGCGTCGCTCCCGTTTCATTTTTGGTCGGTTGTGCTCTTCACGACGGGCTGCATGATCGGCAGTTTCCTGAATGTCTGCATCCATCGCATGCCGCGGGGCATGAGTGTTGTGCGGCCGCCCTCCCATTGTCCCCACTGCAATTATTCCATCCCCTGGTATCTCAACATGCCACTGTTCACGTGGCTCATCCTGCGGGGCAAATGCGCGAACTGCGCCGCTCCCATCTCGAGCCGCTATTTTTTTGTCGAGCTGCTGACCGGCCTGGCCTTCCTGTTCACATGGTTCGCCTTCGGCGCCACGTCCGCGGCGGTCGCGCTGGTGTATTGCGTGATTCTCGCCGGGTTCATCGTCGCGACCTTCATCGATTTTGAGCACTACATCATTCCCGACGAAATCACCATCGGCGGGATGGTGGCGGGTGTTCTCCTGTCGCTGGCCGTTCCGGCTTTGCATGCCGCCAGCGGAAGGCTGGAATCCCTGCTCCGAAGTGTCCTCGGCATGGCCGTTGGCGCCGGGGTGCTCTATGCCGTCGTGCGCCTGGGAAAGGTTTTGTTCGGACGCCAGCACATCGAACTGCCGCCCGACACCCGAATTGTTTTTACCGAAACCGGCGTCGTTCTGCCCGACCAGGAAATCCCATTCGAAGAGTTGTTCTATCGCAAATCCGATGTCATTACGCTCCAGGCCAAATCCGTTGAACTCATCGATCGCTGCTATTCGGCCGTCACGATTCGGTTGCATCCCGAGAAGCTCTTCATCGGTGAGGAGCAAATGAACCCGGAAACCATTTCGCAAATGGAAGTTGTCACCGACAAAATCACGCTGCCGCGCGAGGCGATGGGATTTGGCGATGTCAAATTCATGGGCGCCATCGGCGCGTTCCTTGGATGGCAGGCGACTCTTTTTTCGTTGATGGTGAGTTCCATCATCGGGGCGTTTGTGGGGCTGGTGCTCATCGCGCTGCGCAAGCAGGAATGGTCCAGCAAACTTCCCTACGGCCCTTACATCGCGGTCGCGGCGGTCATCTGGATGTTCACCGGGCAGCGCCTGATGGACTGGTGGTTTCCGCACTGACACGCGCACTCGTCTCTTGCAGGGAAAACCGTGCGGATGCGAGTATCCGCTTGTCACCGGACAAACCGAATGAAGCATCCCGCCATCGACCCCGTATCGTTTCGGACTTTCCTGAAGCCGTTGGTGTTCTTCCTCGCATTCCTTTCATTCGCCTGCCTATTGGGACAATTTTTTCAATTTTGGACGATGCGCCTTTTTGGGTGCTGGGTGTTGCCGCCGGCAACGGCGCTGCTCGGCTGGATAGCGTGGAGCCACCGTCGGAAGCCGGAAGGACCTCGAAGCGCTCACACATGGATTGTCCAGGGGGCGATCGGAGGATTGCTCGCTGCGGCGGCATATGATCTTTATCGGTTGCCGTTCGTGTTGAATGGCGCGCCGTTGTTCAAGGTGTTTCCGCGCTTCGGCGAATTGCTGCTCGGCGCCCCGGAGCCGCGATGGCTCGTGAACCTGCTGGGATGGACCTACCATTTCTCGAACGGCGCCGCGCTGGGTGTCATGTTCCTGTGCCTGGTGCCCCGGTTCGGTGCGCGGTGGTTGTTGTGGGGCGCCATCGCATGGGCGCTGTTCGTCGAAGCGATGCTGTTGCTGACGCCTTACACCAGTTTCTTTGGGCTCCCGTTGAACGGCCGTTTTCTTTTCCTCACCGCGAGCGCGCATCTTCTTTTTGGAATCGTGCTCGGACTCTGGCTCCGCTGGCGGCTTTGGCAACATGCTCGTCCGATGAGCAACGAACTTTGAGGAGTCCGTTGTGGGGCCGAGACGGCCGATTCACCACGCCAGGGCCTGTAACCGGCGGGCGACCTCCTCGGCATTCGCGCGGCTGTTGAAGGCGCTGATTCGGATATAGCCTTCGCCTTTCGATCCGAAACCGCTTCCGGGCGTGATGACCACGTTGGCGTCGTTCAAGATTTTGTCGAAGGCCTGCCAGCTCGTCACACCCGAGGGGGTTCGCACCCAGAGGTACGGAGCGTTTTCACCGCCGAATACCTTGAGGCCGGCTTTTCGCGCGCCTTTTCGCAAAACGGCCGCGTTGCCCATGTAATGTTCGATGAGCCCGCGCACCTGCGATTTCCCCTCGGTGGAATAGAGCGCTTCCGCGGCGCGCTGGACGATATACGAGACCCCGTTGAACTTGGTCGTCATGCGCCGCGCCCAGAGGGGATGCAACGACAGAAATTCGCCGGACTTGTTCTGCGCATTGAGCGACTTGGGGACGACTGTGAAAGCGCATCGCAAGCCGGTGAAGCCGCCATTTTTTGAAAAGCTCCGGAATTCGATGGAGCAGTCGCGCGCGCCGGGAATTTCAAAGATGGAATGGGGCAGGGCGGGGTCGCTGATGTAAGCCTCGTAAGCTGCGTCGAACAGGATGATGGATTTGTGTTCGAGCGCATACTTCACCCAGGCTTCGAGCTGGGCGCGCGTGGCGGCGGCCCCGGTGGGATTGTTGGGCGAACACAAGTAGATCACATCCACGTGACGCCGGGGAGGCTCGGGGATGAACCCGTTCGAGGGCCGGCACGGAAGGTAGACGATTCTTGCGTAGGCCCCCGATTCGTTCGCGTTGCCCGTGTGGCCCGCCATGACGTTTGTATCCACGTAAACGGGATAGACCGGATCGCTGATCGCCATCTTGTTTTTATCCCCGAGCACATCGAGGATCGATCCGCAGTCGCATTTGGAACCGTCGCTGACAAAGATCTCATCCTCGGCGACCTCGATGCCGCGGTCCCGATAATCGTTCGTGGCAATTGCCGCGCGGAGGAATTCGTGGCCCTGTTCGGGGCCGTACCCCCGAAACGATTCGCGCTGCGCCATTTCGTCGACCGCTTTGTGAAGCGCGCCCACGGCCGCGGCAGGCAGGGGTTCGGTGACATCACCAATGCCGCAACGGATCAAACGTTTGGCGGCCTCGGGGTTGGCTTCGCAAAATGCCTTCACGCGCCGGCCAATTTCGGGAAAGAGATAGCCGGCTTTGAGTTTAAGATAATTGTCGTTGAGATAAGCCATGGTCGCGTTGGTGGTCAGTTCAAGTCATTCGCCATTCGTGACTCGAAAATCAAGCCGCGGACGGTATCGAAAGGGGCAGGGAGATGCAAGCGATGCCGTTCTGGAAACTGTTGCGCGGGGATTGAACACCATGTTATCCAGATTCGTCCCTAATGACGCACATCATGCAAATTCAATTCCGCCCGCTGTTCCACATAGTCCTGCTCTCCACGGCATTCGCCACCCAGGCCGCCACGCCCCCCGCGGGCTTCCGCGCGCTGTTCAACGGCAACGATCTGAAAGGGTGGCGCGGAGGCGACACCGCCGATCATCGGAAATACCTCGCCCTGACCCCGGAGAAACGGGCCGAGCAGGACGCAAAATGGACCGATGACATGGCGGCTCATTGGCGGGCGGAGAACGATGAGTTCGTCAATGACGGCCATGGCAAATATGCCACAACGGAAAAGGACTACGGCGACTTTGAATTGTTGGTGGATTACAAGACCGTTCCCAAGGCAGACAGCGGGATTTACCTGCGCGGAGTGCCGCAGGTTCAGATTTGGGATTCGACCGAGGGGGCGAAGTTCAGCCTGGGAGCCGACAAGGGTTCCGGCGGGCTTTGGAACAATAGCGCCGGGGCGCCCGGCAAGGATCCCCTGGTCCTCGCGGACAAGCCATTCGGAGAATGGAACCATTTTCGGATTCTCATGGTCGGAGCGCGGGTCAGCGTCTGGTTAAATGAAAAGCAGGTCGTGGATCACGCGCTGCTGGAAAATTATTATGACCGAAAAACCGCGGTTCCGGCGCGCGGCCCCATTGAGCTTCAAACGCACGGCGGTGAAATCCGGTGGCGCAATGTGTTCATCCGCGAGATCGGATCCGACGAGGCCAACCAGATTCTGGCGTCCAAAGGCGGCGAGGGTTATCAGGCCATTTTCAATGGAGTGGACTTCTCCGGTTGGGATGGCCCGGTGGACCAATACGAGGTGAAGGAGGCCGGGATTGTTTGCAAAAAAGGCAAAGGCGGGACGATTTTCACGAAGGACGAATATGCGGATTTCGTCGCACGCTTCGAATTCAAAGTGCCGCCCAACGGCAATAACGGCCTGGCGATTCGTTATCCGGGAAAAGGGGACACGGCCTATGTCGGCATGTGCGAGTTGCAGGTGCTCGATGACAATTACAAGGGCATCGATCCGCGACAGGCCCACGGATCCGCATACGGCATGGCGGCGGCGCAACGGGGCTATCAGCATCCCACCGGGGAATGGAATTTCCAGGAAGTGACCGTGAAGGGATCCACCATCCGCGTGGAATTGAACGGCACGGTGATTCTCGACACCGACCTCTCGAAGGTCACTGAACACATGGCGAATTCGGCCCATCCCGGCAAAGACCGGACCAGCGGCCATTTCGGTTTCGCCGGGCATAATGACCCGGTGGCGTTTCGAAATGTGCGGATCAAGAAGATCTAAGGTAACCGTTCGGCGACAAACCGGGAAAGGGCTGACATGACACACCGACTCAATCGTCGTCAGTTCCTTGCCCGCACCACCGCAGGGGCCGCAGGGCTCTGGCTCGCCGCTCCTCAATTCCTCCGCTCGCAGACCGGCTTCTCCGCAAATGATCGGCTGAATGTCGGGTTCATCGGCACCGCGGGACAGGCGGGGTTCAGCATCAACAGCTTGAAGGGCATCGCGAATGTCGCAGCCCTTTGCGACGTGGACGACACGAAGCTGGCAAAAGCGCAAGCCCAGTTTCCGGGCGCGAAAACCTACATCGATTTCCGGCGGCTCGTGGATCAGAAGGGACTCGATGCCATCGTGGTCGCCACACCGGATCATACCCACGCGGTGGCGTCCGTGGCGGTGCTCAAGAGCGGGCGCCATCTCTACTGTGAAAAGCCGCTGGCCCGGACGGTTTCCGAAACGCGCATCGTCACCGATCTGGCGCGTTCGACCAAACTGGTGACGCAGATTGGAACCCAAATCCATGCCGGCGCCAACTACCGGCGCGTGGTTGAGCTCGTGCGGAGCGGCGCGGTGGGCGAGATCCAGGAGGGGCACGTGTGGGTGAATTCCACTTATGGGGGAAAAGAACGGCCGTTAACGACGCCTCCTGTGCCGAAGGATTTGCATTGGGATCTGTGGCTGGGCCCGGTCGCGGACCGTCCGTATCACCCGGATTATGCGCCGTTCAAATGGCGCGACTGGTGGGCGTTTGGCGGGGGATCCCTCGCCGACTTCGGATGTCACTTCATGGATCTGCCGTTCTGGGCGCTCGACCTGCACCATCCGATCTCGGTCGAGGCCGAAGGACCCGCGGTGCATCCGGAATCGACTCCGCCGTGGCTCGTGGTTCGTTACGAGTTTCCAGAACGAATGCGCATGGGCTCAAAGTCGGCGCCGCTGAAACTGACGTGGTATCATGGCGGCAAATATCCCAACCACCTAATCGACCCGGATCTGTACCAGAAATGGAAGGGAGGCGTGTTGTTCGTCGGGAAAAAGGGTTCGCTTCTCGCCGATTACGGCCGTCACGCATTGCTTCCGGAAAAGGACTTCGAGAATTTTACAAAGCCGCAGCCCTTCATCCAGGACTCGCTGGGACATCATAAGGAATGGATCGAAGCCATTCGGCTCGGCGGAACCACGACCTGTCGATTCGATTATTCCGGGCCGTTGACGGAGACCGCGCTGCTGGGGAACGTGGCTTTTCGCGCCGGCAAAAAACTGGAATGGGATTTCGAGAAACTGCGGGCTTCGAATTGTCCGGAAGCCGATGCGTTCATCCAGCATCATTACCGGAGAGGTTGGAAAATTTAACCCCGCTGGCGCGCGCGGCATTGATGCCGCTTCAAGGTGGATGTGGATCGGGCTTGGGATTGTTTCTGCGGCCGGGATACAGCGGTTTGCGGAGGCGGCCTGAATGCCCGGTGCTCATGCCCCAGATACTGGCGACGAGACGCCGCCCCAACTCGCAGCCGGGACGGCCGCGTTACATCGTGCGCCTGATCCGTTGCCCGCCTCCGTAAGGATTGTAGCGCAGCCGTCCCGGCTGCGAGTTCCCGCACCGTCCCGGTGCGTGGAATTGCAGCGCGCGCTGGTTACGCGCGGCTATTTCGCGCCGCAGGCTTTCAGGAGTTCCATCAGGAAGTACGCCAGGGCGCCGGAGATGGGCAGGGTCAACACCCAGGCGGTGACGATTTTGCCGACGACACTCCATTTCACGGCGCTGAGGCGTTTGGTCGCGCCGACTCCCATGATGGCCGTCGTGATGGTGTGCGTGGTCGATATCGGCATCCCGTACACGCTCGCGACGGTAATGACGGTTGCAGCGGTTGTCTGCGCGGCGAACCCGTGAATGGGCTGCATCTTCACCATCTTCCCGCCGAGGGTCTTGATGATCCGCCTCCCTCCCATGGCGGTGCCGCAAGCCATGGTGAGGGCACAGATGATTTTGACCCAGGTGGCCACCTCGAACTTGGGGGTGTGCAGGAATTGCAGGGATTGCGGCAGATTGTTGAAAGTCCCTGAGCCGGTGGCGATGAAGAGGGTCAGGGCGAGGATGCCCATCGTTTTCTGCGCGTCGTTCATACCGTGGCTCAAAGCCATGCCGGCAGCGGCGCCGATCTGGGCTTTGCCGAAGACGATGTTCACTAGGTGTGGGCGCAGGGCTCTCAGCGTCCAGAGGAGAACGCCCATGATGGAGAAGGCGAGAATGAAACCGACGATCGGCGAGAGCATCATGGGGATGATGACCTTGTAGAGCAAACCAGCGCCTTTGTACCAGTGCTCGCCCGCGGCGGGCGCCTGGGACCAGATGATGACGGCCCAGTTGCTGTTGGCCGCCGCGAGCGCAGCGCCGCACAACCCGCCCATCAGCGCGTGGCTCGAACTAGAGGGCAGACCCAGCCACCAGGTGAGCAGGTTCCAGATGATCCCACCGATCAGGCCGCACAAGATCGTGCTCATGGTGATGAAGTGCGGGACCACCAGTCCCACGGCGATGGTCTTAGCGACGGCAGTGCCGATGAGAGCGCCAATCAACTCGAAAATCGCGGCGAGAACGATGCCCTGGCCGGCAGTGAGCACCTTGGTCGCGACGACCGTGGCGATGGAATTGGCGGCGTCGTGGAACCCGTTGACGAGTTCAAAAACCAACGCGACCACGATGACGAGGAAGACGAACAGGAGCGCGGCGGTCATCGCACGGGTCAGGAATGTTTCAGGACGATGTGAAAGACGATGTTCCCGACATCGCGACAGCGGTCAAAGACCTTCTCGAGCAGCTCGAACAAATCCTTCAGGACGATGACCTTGATGACGCTATGATCGCCGTTGTAAAGGTCGCGCAAAGTTTCCAGCATGAGGCCGTCGGCTTCCCCTTCAATATGCTGGAGCTGATCGTTATGTTTCTGAACGACCTCGATGTTCACACCTTTCCGCAGTTCCTTGACCATCAGCACAACGGTATCCGCCGCCTGCTCCAGCATTGCCAGGTGTTTTTGAAGATCGAGACCGCGGACATGAACGGGCGCCAGCAACATCCGCTCGGCGAACTTCTCCGCCACTTTTGGAATGCGATAGAGCGCGTGTGAGAGCGCCTCGATGTCCTCGCGTTCGAGCGGGGTGACAAACGTCTTGCAGAGGTGCTCAGTCAACTCCTTCGTGATCCGCTTGTCGTTGCGGCGCGCCTCGACAAATCGCTCCATCGTGCGCTTGTCCTCGGGTTTATGGACAATCTCGATCAGACTGCGAATGCTGACACGCGACTCTTCCGCACTTCCCTCCATGAGGGAAAAAAACTTGTCATCCTTACCCAGGAGTTTTTGCAGGGAAAACATAGCGGCGGTGTTGTCACACACCTGTAACAAAAGCGCACGAAGAATTTTTTTGAAGTGTGCCGCCGGAATAAGCCGCAATTACGGCAGCCAGTTGAAGCCCTGACAAACGCGCACGAGCCCGTAACCCACCCCCGCCGTGGCCGGCAGCGTGAGAATCCAGGCGACCAAAATGCGACCCACGACGTCCAGTTTTAAAGCGCTGAAACGTTTGGCGCAACCCACGCCCATGATGCTGGTGGTGATGGCGTGAGTCGTGGAAACCGGCATTCCGTAACTGGCGGCGATGGCGAGAACTGTGGCCCCCGTTGTTTCGGCGGCAAATCCGTGCACGGGCTGAAGCTTCACCATTTTGTGGCTCAACGTTTTGATGATGCGCCATCCGCCGGCGGCCGTTCCCGCCGCCATGGTCAGCGCGCAGAGGGCGGTGACCCATTTGGGGATGACTTGATTTTTTGGATCCGGAGACTCCGGGACGCTGAGGAATGAGAGCCACGCGGGAAAATGATCAAACATGCCGGCCTTTGTTCCGGCGACCAGGGCGAGGGTGATGATGCCCATGCATTTGGTGGCGTCGTTCATGCCATGGCTGAACCCCATGTAACCCGAGCTGAGCAGCTGCGCCTTGCCGAAAACGCGATTCACGGTGACCGGCTTCCAGTTACGAAGCAGGACGTAGAGCAGCAGCATGAGCAAAAAGCCTCCCACAAAACCCAGGATGGGCGAAGTGACCATTGGAATGACCACCTTGTAGAGGATCCCGGCCTTTTCATTGACCGTTTTGCTGATGAACTCGTGGGTGGCCGGATCCAGCACCTGGACCGTTTTGGTTTTGATTTCGATCCATTTGATGGCTGCCCAATTGCCGTGCGCGGAGGCGAGCGCGGCACCGCAGAGACCGCCCACCAGCGCATGGCTCGAGCTGCTCGGCAGGCCATAATACCAAGTCAGAAGGTTCCAGAGAATCGAACCGGTTAGCGCGCAAACCAGGACGCCTGATGAGATGTAATGGGAATCGACAAGACCGGAGGAGATGGTCTTGGCCACGGCCGCTCCAAAAAAGGCGCCGATGAGGTTGGTGACCGCCGCGAGGAGGATCGCTTCGCGCGGAGTGAGCACCTTCGTGCCGACCACTGTGGCGATGGAATTGGCTGTGTCATGAAAGCCGTTCGTGTAGGTGAACAGCAACGCCACGAAAATGACGGTCAGAATGAGCAGCATGGCCGTGTGCTACGAGTGTTTAAGAACGATTTGAAACACGACGTTTCCAACGTCACGACAGCGGTCAAAAACTTTTTCGAGCAATTCGTAAAGATCCTTGAGAATCACCACGCGTAGCGCGCTGTGGTCGCCGTTGTAAAGTTCATCCAGCGAGGTGACCATGAGCTTGTCGGCTTCCCCTTCGATTTTTTGCAGCAATTCATTCTGGGCCCGCACCTTCTCGATGTTCACGCCGGCGCGAAGTTCCTCCACCAGCAACACCACCGTGTCCGCCGCCTGCTCGAGCATGTCCATCTGCTTGGCCACGTCCCAGCCCTTCACATGCTGCGGCGCCAGGAGCAGACGCTCGCCAAACTTTTCCGCGGTCTTTGGTATGCGATACAGCGCGGCGGAGAGCGCCTCGATGTCCTCCCGCTCGAGGGGAGTCACGAAGGTTTTGCACAGGTGCTCGGTCAGTTCCTGCGTGATGCGCTTGTCCTTGCGGCGCACCTCGGCGAACGCCTGCAGGCCGTCCTTTTTGTCGGGATGCTTGACGAGCTTGACCAGGCAACGAATGCCGGCACGCGCCTCCTCGGCGCTTCCTTCCATCAATTTGAAAAATTTGTCGTCCTTGCCCAGCAGCTTTTGGAGTGAAAACATATTCTGCTGAACTTGTCACACAGGTGTCACCATTCGGCACGAAGTTTACTGTTACTTGTCTGCGACGGAAATGTTACGGGCGTGTTACGCAGCGACGACCCGGAAAAGGCACGTGAAGATTTGGTGACGGGTGTGAGGCGAAACTCCGCAGCCTCGCGGTGACTTCCGCAAAGCCGCGCCGCCGCGTTTCATTTCTTTTTGGATTTCGGCTTGGATGCCTCCACCGGCTTCGGAAGCACTGTCAGCCAAAATATATCGGTGCTGTCCACCAACAGATGATTGAACCCGGTCTCGCCCCGTGTCGTGAGGTCGAACGGCACGGCGCGCCGCTCGTGCGTGACTGAATCCATCAACTCCAGATGGACAGGCCCTTGAAACCGCGGCGCGTCGGGCGACGCCGCCAGTCCGATCGAAATCGTCCCGTCGCCGGATGAAAGATTGGTGGTGAGCGCCGTGATGCTGTCGGGCAGGCCCGTAAAAACTGCTGCCAGCCCATTCGTGAAACCGCGCAGGCGTTTCAAATTAAATTTCAATTCGTTGGTCTGCCCGCGAACCACGTCGAAAGCGCTGGAGGAGAGGGCGGCGCTAAAATCCGGACCGGCTTTTTGAATGGAAAGGCGGTAACAAAACTCCGCGCCGCCACGATGGGTCACCGATCCAACAGCCACGTTGAAAGTTCCGTTCGACGGCGCCTTCCATTCGAGCCGCGGATCCCGCGAGCCGTCCACGTCGTCGGTGGTCGCCACTGTTTTTCCCGTCGTCTCCTCAATTTTGACCCAGGCATCCAGGGGCGACCCGAGCGATGCAGCGTCCACTCGGATCTCCATAATATCGTTCTTCTTCAACTCGATGGAATATCGATTCTCGTGTCCCATCGTTCCGATGGATCCCTGAACCACGGCGGGCAGTGTGACCGGCTGCACAGCGTCCGGAGTGCCTTCGACGAGCGGGCGTTCCACGGCGTTGCCACATCGCGGCTCGCCGTTGGTCGTCATGATGTGCAGCCGGTAAACGGCACTTTCGCCTCCTGTGAAACCAATTTCAGATCCAGGCGGATACGCGAAACCGAAAATTTGCAGCATCACTTGCTCATCCTGGGTCGCGTGCCAGGACAGCCGCGGATCGAGCGTGATGAAATCATGGTTCCAGGCCAGCTGCTCTCCATTCGTGCTGACCAGCCGTAGCACCGCGTCGACCTTGCTCATCAGCGTGTAGCTGTCCACCCGCGCGTCCAACCATTGTCCCGCGGCCAAAGCGATGGCAAATGAGTCGACGTCGCCATTTTTGTCGAGACGCCCGTTGATCGTCACCGGCAATTTTCCGATGGGCTGAGGCTTTTTAAAATGATTGTTGGGTTCGATCTCCAGGATTTCGCTTCCTTCACCGATCACAAAAAAATGGAAATCACCGGGTCCGTCATCGGCATACAACCGGACGAGCCTCGGACCCGGCCGTGCATCGGCCGCCGCGCGCACCGAGAAAACGCCCTTGTTGGTTTCCGCGGTAAATTCCAGTCCGGGCGAATCCACCCAGATGCGCGCCGGCCAGACGTCGGATTTGCCGGTGGCGACCACGCTGTTGGTGGTGCCGCGTGCGGCTCCCGCTGGAAAAAAACCATCGAACCCCGGCACGGCGGCGGACGAAATGCCGCCTGGACAAAAAACGAGGAACGCAAAGAGCGCGGCACCCTTCACGAACGGACCGCGCTGTTGCGCCCGGGCGGGTGCGGCGTGTTCAACGGCGCTCAGGCGAAAAGTTCCTTGATCAATCGCCCGCCGTTAACGAGCTGGATGGGCCTGCCTGTGTTCGTCTGCAGCGTCTGGGCCGGGTCGATGCCCATCTTGGTGTAAAGCGACGCCGCAAAATCCTCAGGACGGTAAACATTTTCAGAGGCGTAATAGCCCTTGGCGTCCGTCGCACCCACGATCTGGCCGCGCGGAATTCCCGCGCCGGCCATCAGCACCGACATCGCCCCCGGCCAGTGGTCGCGCCCGGCATCCTTGTTCACCTTGGGCGTTCGCCCAAATTCACCGAGCGCGATAACCAGGGTGTTTTCGAGCAGGCCGCGTTCGTCCAGGTCCCCGATCAATGCCGCCATCCCCTGGTCGAATGTCTTCAGGTGGTTGCCGCGGTAGGCCTCGAATATTTTGGTGTGATGATCCCAGCCACCGCTGTAAACGGTCACGAAACCGACGCCCACCTCCACAAGTCGCCGCGCCAGAAGAAGCCGCTGGGCGAAATCATTCCGGCCATACGCATCGCGGACCCGGTCCGATTCCTTCTCGATGTCGAACGCCTGTTGCGCCTGGGGCGAGCCCACGAGGTCGATACCTTGCGCGTAATATTGATCGAACGCCACCGCGGGATCCTCGGCCAGCCGATCGTTTATCCGCTTCATCTGATCGAGCGACTGCCGGAGCGCATGACGGCTCGTCGCGCGTCCTTCGCTGATTTCAGACGGCAGGACCACATCCCGGACGCGGAACCCTTTCGTGTTGGGATAGCCATCGACGACGAACGGCGCATGCTGGGCGCCCAGGAAGTTTGGCCCGCCCGATCGCGCCACTTCGGGCATCGCGATGTAGGCCGGCATCCCGTTTCGCACGCGTCGATCGTAGGAGACCATCGACCCAAACGACGGATGGAACGTGACGAATGCGCCGCACGCGACCGGCACCGGCGTGGGCATGCCCGTCATCATGTAATGGTTCCCTCCACCGTGGTTGGGATCCTTGTGGCAAATCGAGCGGACGACCGTGAACTTGTCCGCCGCGTCCGCCAGCTTCGGGATGCATTCGCTGAACTGCACGCCGGAAATCTTGGTCGAGATGGCTTTGAAATCGCCGCGAATCTCGGAGGGCGCATCCGGCTTCGGATCGAAGGTTTCGTAATGGGAAGGTCCGCCATCCATCCACACCAGGATGCAATTGACCTTTTTGCCGGAAGGCTTCGTCCCGCCCTTGCCGCTGATTTCGGCAGCCGCCGCGCGCAAACGCAGCGCATCGCAAAATCCGAGCCCCAGCGCGCCCCCCAATCCGAGCTGGATGAAATCGCGACGGCTGAATCCCTGGCAGTTGATGTGAAGGCGGTGCATTGGATCAATGATTAAACACAAATTCAGGGGAATTCAACAACGCCCACAGCACATCTTCGGTCGCCGTCCGGCGCGTCGCGCGGGGAGCCGCGTAGGCCGCGGCTGCCGTCTTGAGCTCATCGGCGCTCGGCGGCCGGCTGAAGGCTACCAGGTAAAGTTCCGTCACAATGTCCGCCGGCGCGGCCGGGCTGTCGGCGAGCTTTTTCACCCGGCCCTCCGCGCTCGAAAGTTTCGACTGCAAATTTCGCGAGTTCATCATGTGCAGCGACTGCACCACGCTCGAGTGGGCGTCCCGTTCGCAGGGACAATCGCTGCTGGGATTCGGCCGGCCGAACGCGTCGAGGAATTGGGACTTCACCTTGTAACTCCAGGTTTGAGACGCGCGTGTGCCTGGCGGGCACCCGTTAAAATCATCCGCGACACCCGTCACGTCGTTGACCGCGTCGAGCAATACCTCGGCGGGAACGCGGCGCCGATAGGCTCGCGAAAAATTCCTCGTGTCGGCGACGTTGAACTCGTTCGGGGTGGCGCTGAGTTGATAAAGGCGCGACGAGAGAATGGTCCGCATCAACTGCTTTAAATCATAGCCGTGCCGCGCAAAATCCACGGCAAGCGCATCGAGCAGCGGTTCGTTCACAGCCGGATTGGAGACGCGAAAATCGTCGACCGGTTGCACGAAGCCCCGTCCGAAAAACGAGGCCCAGACCCGGTTCACGGCCGCTTTCGCAAAAAATGGATTTCGGGGATCCGTGATCCAATCCGCCAGGACAAGGCGCGGATCGCTGTTGGTGGAAAGCGCCACGACAGGCCCGTCCGGCGGACGCGGTTGCATCACCTCCTCGGTGACCGGGTGGGTCACGGTCCGGCCCGGCGCGAAATAGAATGTTTCGGCCCCGCCGGAGATTGGCGGGGACAATCCTGTCCCTTTCTGTTTCACCGGGGCGAAGAACGCCGCGAATTGGTAGAAGTCATTCTGGCTCCATTTTTCATTGGGATGATGATGGCATTTGGCGCATTCCATCCGGGACCCGAGGAAGAGCTGGCTGAACATCGTGGTCAACTCGGGCGGCTCGCGGCGATCGCGATAAATAACGGCCGGGCCGTCGCGATGGTTGCTCCCTTCGGCCAGCAGGATGTCCCTGACAAACTGATCATACGGCCGGTTGTTGCGGAACTGTTCCCGCAGCCATTGATCCAAAACAAAAATGCTTTTTACCCCGGCACGATCCGGGTTGGGCCGGAGCAGGTCCGCCCATTTATTCGCCCAACAATCGCCATAGGCCGGATGTGCCAGGAGATGATCGATCCAAGCGGTCCTCTTGTTGGGATTGGTGTCGGCAAGGAACTCGCGGGCTTCGTCGGGTGTCGGCAAGAGGCCCATTGTGTCGAGGGCCGAACGCCGGAGGAACTCCGCGTCCGTGCAGAGCTCTGACGGAAACAACCCAAGTTTCTTGAATTGGGCGCGTGCCAGGTCATCGATGAAGTTGTAACTCGGGAGGTGGGCATATTGTTTGTCGGGGAGCAGCCGGTCGGCGGGCACCGTGATGCGCGCGGCGTCCACAAAACCCATGTAGCGGGTCACGATCACACTTTCGCCACTCACGCCTCCGACTCGAACCATGCCGTCCTCACCGACCTGGGCCATTTCCTTTTCGTGGGCCACAAAATCGGCGAGCCGTGTGACATCGCGTTTGGATCCGTCCGAATACATCGCCTCGACATGGAGCTGCTGGCTGGAGCGTTTGCGATAAATCCGTTCGCGTGGCTCGACATGAATGCTGAGGAGCGTCGGCTCGTTGGTGTGCTGGTAAATCATGCCGGTGCGAATCCATTCCACCAGCAGCCTGTAAGTCTCCGATTTCGTGTCGAATCGTTGCCCGCCGCCATGTTCGATCGCGAGAGTCGGCTTGAGCAGGAGCAGGCTCTCCTGCGGGGCGGCGGGAAACACGCGGCGTCCACGGCCCTTTTTTACAATCTCGGCGTAATCACTTTTCGGATCGTAGCTGAAGACGGAGAGCTTGAAGCCGTTCTGGCCCTCCGCTTTGGCGTGGCAGGATCCGGACATGCATCCGGCCCTGGCGAGCACCGGCATGACATCGCGCACGAATGAAGGAGCCGGAACCGTCGGGGAAACGCGGCGAGAGGGAACGGGCCGCTGGGGATCCTCGGCGATCGTTCCCGTGGTGCGCGGACGCTCGAGTTTCGCGAGCAACTTTCCGTCGCTGTTCACCACGCACACGGTGCCATCCTGCAACCCGGCAAAAAACTGCTTCGCATCGCGCGTCAGCGCGACGGCATGAACCGGCTCGCCCCAGCGTCCGAGTTGCCGTTCCGTCGTGGTGTCTGAACTTTGCGAACCCGTATGCCGCTTGAAGTCCGTGAAGGAGACAAGCCGTCCATTCTCGTCGCCCGCCACCGCGGTTTTTCCATCGGCTGCCCACGCGAGCGCGCAAAATGCGTGCTTTTTTCCCGAGGCGCTCACCACGGTTTCGCGGGTTTTCACATCCCAAACCTTGAACTGTTTGTCGGCGCACACGGTCGCGAGCTCGGTTGCGTTGGTGTTGAACGCCACGCCGTAAACTGCGCCGGCATGCTCGAGCGGGGTGATTTCCTTTTGGGATTCGAGATCCCAAATCCGGGCCAGTTTGTCGCCGCCCCCCGTGACGACACGCGTCCCATCCCGGCTCAGCGCAAGATCAAATATTGTGTCTCCATGGGCCAGCCAGCCGGATTTGACCGCGCCGTTGGCTGCCGACAACACCCGCACCCAGCCACTTTGCGCCCCCACGCTGTCGGCAATTATCAATTCATCGCCGTCCCGAGAGAACTTCAGCGCCGTGATGTGACCCACCAGGTTGGAGGCCACGGCCCAGACTCGGGTCAATCCTGCGGCATCCCAGAGTGTGAGCTCCCTAAAACTGCCGCTCGCGACGAATCGTCCATCGGGACTCCATGCCAATGATCGGATGGCGTCACGGTGCGCATCGACGGTGCCCGTGATGGCGAAGTTCGTCGTCACGGAACGGATCGTGAGGCGATTGCCGTGGCCCGAGGCCAGATGCTTTTCGTCGGGCGACAGTGCGAGGGCCAACACCGGTTGATAATTGTCGGGCAAGGTTCCGACGACCACATGGCGCGGCGGTTCCGGCGATTCGAGCGCGTGCTGATTCCACGAGACGCCGGCCTGGATCCAGCGGCGCAGAAGCTGAATCTGGTCGGCCGCGAGCTGCTTTCGCGGCGGCATGTGCGGATCCGATCCTGAAGCAAGCGCCTTTATCAGAATGCTTTTATCGGGGGAACCGGGCGCGATCACCGGTCCGTTGTCGCCTCCCTTCAGCGCGGCAGAACGGCTCGTGAGTTGTAATCCGCCCTTGTGTTTTTCGGCATTGTGACAGGAGAGACAATTGGCGCGCATCAATCGCATCGCGCGATCCGTATCCTGGACCGAGCCGGCTTTTCCAACCGACTCCAATGACACTGCCAGGATCGCCAGGGCGAGGCTTATCAGCAAAGGTCGATCGTGAAGACGCGGGCAGGGCATTATTGTGCAGACGAAAACCCTCGATGCCTCCTTCACAGGTTGTTTCCTTTAAAAACGCTTGCCCGCCGCGGACGCGGCTGCTACGACGACGGCATCAACCGCGAATGGGAATCCCACACGGTGGTTCTGGCCTCCGGTTGTGAAAACAGTCCTTCCAAATTCGCTCACGAGAAAGGTCATCATGTCTGAAGAAATGGATCCTCCCAGCCGCTCGGGCCTCTCGAGACGCGGGTTTTTGAAGGGCATCGGCGTCGGCACCGCGGCCGCCGGCGTGATCACAGCGGTCCAGCCGATCGCGGAAGCGGCTTCCCGCGACGACGGCGTTGTCGGGCCCGGTGAAGTTCCGCTCACGCTTCGGATCAACGGCCAGGAGAGAAAGCTTCGCGTCGAGCCGCGGGTGACGCTGCTCGATGCGATGCGCAACCGGCTCGATCTCACCGGTCCAAAAAAAGTTTGCGACCGCGCGACCTGCGGAGCCTGCACGGTGTTGCTCGATGGCAAACCGATTTACTCGTGCACTCTCCTGGCCATCGAGGCCGAAGGCCGCGAGATCACCAGCATCGAGGGGATCGGCGCGCCCTCCAAACTCAGCGCGCTTCAAAAGGCATTCATGGATCACGACGCTCAACAATGCGGCTTTTGCACTCCGGGATTCATCACGGCGGCAACGGCCTTCGTTCGCGAACATCCCAACGCGACCATCGAACAGGTGCGCGCCGGGCTCGGTGGCAATCTCTGCCGCTGCGGCACCTACGCCGGCATGTTGCTCGCCGTCTCGGATGCCGCGAAGAAAGGAGCCGTGTAACATGGCAAAAATAGACTGGCCCGCCCCCGACAAACGGTCGCTCCTCGGCAAGCGCATCTCCCGCATCGACGCCCCCCAAAAAACGACCGGCGCCGCCAAATATTCCTACGACATCAACCGACCCGGGATGCTCTGGGCAAAACTGGTCACCTCTCCGCACCCGAAGGCGGACATCGGGGAAATCGACACGTCCGCCGCTGAAAAATTTCCCGGCGTCAAAGCCGTCTGGAAGGAGACCGAGACCAAGTCAGCCCAGTATGCCGGCCAGATCGTCGCGGCCGTCGCGGCGGAATCGGAGGAGATCGCGGTCGAGGCCGCGCGCCTGATCCGGGTCCAATACACGCCGCAGGAACACCAGGTCATCGACCATGACCCGGCGCTCGCCAGGGATAAACCCACAACGAAACAGGCGGGGAATATCGAGCAGGCATTCGCGGACGCGGACAGCGTCGTCACGAGCGGCGTCTACGGGGTGCCGGTCATCACTCATTGCTGCCTCGAACCTCATGGCCAGGTTTGCGAAGTGAAGGAGGGCGAATTGTATGTCTGGCCTTCGACGCAGAACGTGTCCCGTTACACCGATCGTCTTGGGGATGGGATCGACATTCCGCAAAATAAAATTCATGTCGATTGCCAGCACATGGGCGGCGGTTTTGGCTCCAAGTTCGGCTATGACAAATGGGGCACCATCGGTGCCTTGCTTTCCAAACAGAGCGGACGCCCGGTGAAACTGATGCTCGACCGGGATTTGGAATTGATGATCGCCGGCAATCGGCCCTCCGCGTACGCCAAAATCAAGGTGGCCGCGAAAAAAGATGGCACGCTCACCGCCGTCGACGCCGAGGTTTGGGGCACCGGCGGCACAGGCGGTTACAATCCGCCGCCTGTTCCGTACGTGTTCACGAAAATTCCCAACACGAAGCTCGTCGGAAAAGGCATCCGCACCAATCGCGGCGGACAGCGGGCCTGGCGCGCGCCCAATCATCCTCAAGGCTGCCTCCTGACGATGGCGGCTGTCGACGATTGCGCCGCGGCTCTCAAGATGGATGCGCTCGAATTCTTTCTCAAGAATGTCGCGCTCACCGATCGGCCCAATGTTTACGCGGAGGAACTCAAAATTGCCGCCGACTTGATCGGCTACAACCAGAAGGCCCATCTCCGGGGCCAGGCGGGGCCCGGCCCCGTGAAACGCGGGCTCGGCATCTCGATCCATACCTGGGGCGGCCTCGGACATCCTTCCGAATGCGACGTCACCATCAATGCGGATGGCTCGGTCGAGACCCGCATCGGCTCACAGGATCTCGGCGTGGGAAACCGTACCGCCATAAACATCGTCGTCGCCGAAACACTCGGCCTTCCACTCGAAGCGGTGAAGGTCGAGCTCGGCAGGAATTCCTATCCCTCCTCCGGCGCGTCCGGAGGCAGCACGACCATCGGCGGCGTTTCCGTCTCCTCGCGTCGCGCCGCCACCGATGCCCTCAACGAATTGCTGCCGGCCGTCGCCATGAAGTTGAATGCGGCCGCCGATAACCTGGAAGCGCGCGACGGGTTCATCCGCCAGATCGACAAGCCGGAAAACCGGATGCAATGGAAGGAGGCCTGCGCGCTGCTCGGTCCCAACTCGATCACCAAGCGGGGCAAAAATGTTCCGGGCGAAAGCCAGCAGGCGAATCTCATCAGCCAGGGCGTCGGTGGCGCCCAAATTGCCGATGTCTCCGTCGATGTCGAAACAGGCATCGTCACCATCAACGAAATGGTGGCGGTGCAGGATGTCGGCTTGATCGTCAGCCTGAAAACGGCCGAGAGCCAGGTCTATGGCGCCTTGATTATGGGCATCACCTACGCCCTGTTCGAAGAGGCCATTTACGATCCACGCACCGGCCGGATGCTCAACGCAGACATGGAATTTTACCGGCTGGCAGGCATTAAGGATGTGGGCAAACTGAAGGTGCACATGATGACAGGACCTGGCTACGACGAGCGCGGTGTCATCGGCATCGGGGAACCGCCGGTGATTTCCCCGGGCGCCGCCATTTCGAATGCCGTCGCCAACGCCTGCGGGGTGCGCGTGCCTCATCTGCCACTCACACCCGACCGCGTCATCACCGCCTTGCAACAGAAGGGAGGCGTCGCGTGAAATCCTTCGAATACGCCGCGCCTGCAACCATCAAGGAGGCTGCCGCATTGCTGGG
Source organism: Verrucomicrobiota bacterium (assembly GCA_041166945.1). GTDB lineage: Bacteria > Verrucomicrobiota > Verrucomicrobiia > Limisphaerales > JADJPG01 > DASTLJ01. The sequence goes on along the minus strand of JBEEGQ010000162.1, from coordinate 7,121 downwards.
CGATCGCTGGGGAGACACCGAACTCCTCGCAGGCGGCACCGACCTGGTCACCTGTTTGAAACAGGACATCGCCGCGCCTAGGCGGGTTGTCAGCTTGCGGAAAATTCCGGAATTGCGCGGGATTAAAACGGACAAAAACACCGTCACGATCGGGGCGATGACCACTCTGGGGGAACTCATCGCAGACGCCGGCGTACGGCAGCATTTTTCGTCCCTGACCACCGCCGCCCTGAATATTTCCAGTCCCCAAATCCTCGCCATGGGCACGGTGGGGGGCGATTTATGCCAGCGGCCGCGCTGCTGGTATTTTCGCAACGGTCACGGGTTGTTCGGCACGGACGGAAAAACGTCGCTGGTGCGCGAGGGCGACAATCGTTACCACGCCCTTTACGGCACCGATGGGCCGGCATTATTCGTCAGCGCCTCCAGCCTTGGCCCCGCCTTGATCGCGCTGGATGCCACGATTACGGCGGCGGGTCCCAAAGGCAAAACGCGGAAGATCCCGGCGGCGGCGTTCTTTCACGCGCCTCGATCCGAAACGGAGCGTGAGATCACGTTGAAACCAAACGAGGTGCTCGTTTCGGTCTCGATACCCCTCAAAGGACTGAAGAATGAAACTTACGAGGTGCGCCATCGTTACGGTTTGGACTGGCCCTATGTGACCGCGACGGTGGCGTTCGGCGAAAAAAACGGCTCCATCACGGATGCGCGCGTTGTGCTCGGCCACGTGGCGGCAACTCCGTGGGCATCCGCCGCCGCCGCCCGTCTCCTGAATGGCTCGCGGGCGGACGAGAACGCCGCGGTCAAATGCGGTGAGGCCGCCGTGATGGACGCCAGACCCTTGAGCGGGAACAGCTATAAAATTCAACTCGTGAAAACCGCTGTAAAGCGGGCGATCCTCGCGGCCCGTGCCGCTTGAAAGCACCTATGCAAAACGACGAACCGAAATCGAGCAGCGCCCTGGCGGGCAACAACCTGCCGGCGGCCTGCCGGCATATTCGCTGCAAGGAGATGTATTACCAGCCCCCGGGCCAGCCCGCTGACGAATTCGCCAGCGGCATCCATTGGTGCGTGCGCACCCAGGAGAATTTCGGGCCGGATGGCCAGTCATGCAGCCAGTGCGAGTGCGGACCCGAGCGCGCCTGTTACCAAAATTAACCCGCAATAACCACTCGCGCGTTCGTCAAAAAAGGTTAACATCCAGAATTATGAAATTCTCTGTTCTCCATTCTATTCTGGCGCTTTCGGCGACGGCGGCGTTCGCCGGAGGCGCCGTGCCTGTTCCCGCTGGCGATTATCTCGAGGTCCGGTCCTGTGACGTTTATACCGGATCCTGTTTTGCGAATTCGGAAATGAACCTGGCGGGCAGGGAAGGAATGTTGTTTTGGTCAGTGCGCCAGGGCGAATGGAATGGAACAAAATTGGACGGTCTCGGCGTTCTCGCCGTCGTCAAGACCGATGGCACCCTGGGAGATTTGAAATACCAGCCGCAGTCCGGAGATGCCGTGCTGATCGTCGACGCGAAAGCCGATCCCTCCCAGCGCGAGGCGCTCGCCAGTTTTGCGCGCGCGATGGCGGGGAAACTGATCCGCCGTGTCGTCGATGTAAAGTCGGCCCCCATCGAGGCGAAGCTGGCCGCTTGTTCGAATCTCGGCTGCGCCTCCGTCAAGGCGGGCAATCTTGTCGAGATATCCACCAGTTGCCTCGGCGACAAACACGACGTCTGTGGCAATGAGGAGACCTTTTATCCGCCGTTGACCAACGTGACCGGCGCTTATCCAGTCTTTACTGAGATGGCTGCCTTCACAGGAACAGGCCTGGATTGCACCTGGCAAATCGCTGGCAAACGCAGCGCGTTTATCGCGACCTTTTCAAGGCCGCCCGCGCACGCGCCGGGTGCGGACGTGGCTCTCGCGCATTAAATGGCTTCCGTTAACTTCTCGGAGCCCCGCACCGCGCGAATTTGTCTCGGTGCACTCGTTGTCGCGGTGATCATGGCGACGATGCGGATTGCCGCCGCTGAGTTTGCATTGAAAACCGCGGAGCAGCCGGTCCCGAAAGAAATTGGCGAGAGCATCCGCGCTGTCATGCAGGCCAAGTCGCTTCAATTGATGCGCGGGGACAAGCCCTCACTCGAGATTTGGATCCGCCAGGAAGTGCCGCTCAAATCCAAGCCTGTCTCGTCCAACGACGCTCTCGGGGCAATCCCCGAGACAACCCTGTTGGGTGTCGTCACCGTAAAGGATTCGAGTTTGCACGATTACAAGGACAATGAAATTCCCAGGGGGATCTACACAGCGCGATTCGGTCTTCAGCCGAAGGACGGGGATCACCTGGGAACGGCCGAGTTCGATTTTTTCCTCGTCCTTGTCGCGGCCGAGAACGATCGGGAGCTCGCGGGGTTGGATAAGTTTCGAGCCATGGTGAAGGCCAGCGGCAAGTCCACTCCGAGCGGGCATCCTCTCGTGGTCAGCCTTCGACCCGCTTCCGGCGAAGGGATCGTTCCGCGGTTGACCGAGCCGGTGGCGGAACACAAAGCCATCCGTGTTTCCATTCCCGGGAAAACCACCGGCGGCGAGGCGAGTCCCGTGGCTTTCGATCTGGTCTGGAGCGGCCATGGCCACATCCAATGACCGCGTCTCATTTGGCTTCCTCGACCAGCCGCACCGGTTCGCGACAGCACATGCACGGACCCGGCTCGCTGCCTTTGATCGAGCAGATGTCGCAGTAATAATACAGCTCGTGGATTTTTCCGTCGCGCAACGACCGCAGGTTTCCTGTTAGTTCAAAATGTCCGCTTCCGGGAACCATGCGGCCCTTCAACAGCAGGATTTTCGATTGCAGATTCGTATCGACGAACAGGGCTGATGACATCCGGTTGCTGACGACCAGATAAACCGCGCCGCCGTCGGTTTGAAACTGAGCCGGATGCGACGCGGTGTTTGCCTGCCAACGGCCTTGGATCTCCATCGAGATGGCGTTGGTCGGCCCGGCCGGTGTCGGCCTCGGGCCATCACCGCGGCCGTTGACCTGAGCTGCACAATGCATCGCCAGCAGGGCAATAAATGGAGGGAACGGACTCACAATGGGACTTTCGCAGAAAAACCCGGGATCCGCCGAGGCGAAAGTGCTGCTTTTGAGATTGCCGTCAGGCGCACAGGGCTGGCATCCTCTTCAGAATTCGGAAAGCCATGATTTGTAGCCGCGATCACAGCGAAGTGGCCCCCGTCAGGAGTGGTTTTATCCCGGCAGGCCCGTTTGCGTCGCATGGTGTGGCGTTATCCGTCAACCAATGGAGGAGAGCATTATGATCGCCGCGAGCATCAACGAAATCCTGGCGCAAAAAGGCGCGCAACTCTGGGCCATCCCGCCGCACGCCACCGTCCTGGAAGCCATTCAACTCATGGCCGATCGCAACATCGGCGCGGTGCTCGTCATGGACGGGGAATCGCTGATCGGCGTCGTGTCCGAACGCGATTACACGCGCAAAATTGTGCTGAAAGGAAAGTCTTCCCGCGACACGCAGGTGAATGAAATTCTCGTATCTCCGTTGGTCGTGCGTCGCACCGATACCGTCGAGGATTGTATGAAATTGATGACCTCCCACCGGGTTCGGCACCTTCCGGTCGTCGATGGCGACCGCGTGATCGGATTGGTATCGATCGGCGATTTGGTGAACTGGATCATCGGGGCACAGGACGTGACGATCAGCCAATTGGAGGGTTACATCTCGGGACACATAAGCGTTTGACTTGAAGCATCTGATGTGCGGTGACCTGGCGCGCCTGCCCAGTAACCCTTGAACAGAAACGCCCCCTCTCCCCATCTACGCAATTGTTTTGCTCTATTTTGGACTGCGGGGACATGTCCCCGCTTTTCCTGCGTCGTGATTGGGGGTGAGCATCGTGAAAGCGTGGAGCCAAAGCGGTGTCATGCCACCGCAGTCCAAGGTCGTGACTCCGCGCTTGAATTTTCGACTTCGTTCGCTAATATCCGAACTCATCCAAAGCCTGCAACGCTGCCAAATTGTCGTCGTAACCAGATGATTTCCGCCGCATGAACTTCATTCGTTTCCCTCGCCGTTGGCCTCTCGCATCTGTCGCTCCACTGGTCTCGCTGCTTTTCGTGACACCACCTTCCATTGCCGCAATGGAGGGATTGGAGCCATCGCAGCTTCCGGCGTCGGGCGAATCCTTTCCCGCAGTTGCGCGTGCGGTGTCGTTTGCACCGGCCGCCCAACTCGGGGCCAATGATCCCCCGCGCGCTGCGCTTCTGGCCAAACAACCATGGTCGGATGCGTCGTTCGAGATTGATTCAAGCGGCCAGCTTTTCTCCTGGGGCGCCGGCGGCAACCTTCTCGGCACCGGCTCGATTTCCTCGACCAACGTGCCGACGCCCGTCTGGCTTCCGCCGGATGTCACCGGCTGGCGCGCCATCGCCTGCGGCGGTTATCACACCCTCGCCATCAGCAGCGATGGGCAGCTTTATAATTGGGGGTCCAACTTTCGCGGCGAGCTGGGAACCAATTTCGGCGCCATTATGTCGCCGCGGCGCGTCGTCAACCCGGCGGGTGTCTCCGCCTGGCTGGATGTGGCGGCGGCGGAACACTCCAGCATCGCGGTGGCCAATGACGGCCGGATCTTCACATGGGGACAGGGTTTCTTCGGCGAATTGGGTGCGGGTTCCAATGCGGATACCAACCGCCCCACGCCCGTGCCGTTTCCAACCGGGATCACAGCATGGAGCGGGGTTGCAGCTGGCCAAAACCATGTCCTGGCTCTCGCCGCCGACGGTTCATTGTGGGGCTGGGGAAATAATATTTTCGGAATGCTGGGAGCCGGTTTATCGAGCGGGAATACGAATCGACCGCAACGAGTGGTGATGCCGTCGGGTGTTTCGAGATGGAATCTCATCGCGGCCGGCCAGCTTCATTCCATGGCGGTCGGCAGCGATGGCCAGCTCTACACGTGGGGTTACAACGGGTCCGGCCAGCTCGGCACAAATCTCGTGGGAACCCGCAACGTTCCCGCCGGGGTCGTGCGCCCTCCAGGCCTCAATTCGTGGGTCTCCATCAGCGCGGGAAGCACCCACAGCCTCGGCATTGCCGCTGACGGCTCCCTTTTCGCATGGGGCAACAACGCCCATGGCGAACTCAGAGGCCTCGCCGGATCCGGAACCAACATTCCTTCGCCGGTCCCGTTTCCGTCGGGTGTCACGCGGTGGGTCGCCGCAGCGGGCGGTTACACTCACACTCTGGCGATCGGAAACGATTGCCGGCTCTACGCGTGGGGCGATAACACAAGCGGCCAGCTGGGGGTCGGAGTCACCGGCGCCTCGCCGGGTCAAGTGCAGCCACTCATCGGCAACACCTGCGCGGCTTTCGCCACCGCCGCGCCGAACGTCACCATCGCGACGCCTGCCGACGGCTCATCCGTTGAGCCCGCCGCAACCTCGACCGTCGTCGCCGACGTCAACGATTCCGATGGTCGCGTGGTTCGGGTCGATTTTTATCTCGATGGCAAACCGCTTGGGACATCCACCGGCCCGGCGTTTTTGGCCACGTGGTCGAACGCGGTTGCGGGCCCGCATATTTTACGCGCCGTCGCCACGGATAATGCCGGCGCTACAACCGTTTCACCGCCTGCGAGGGTCCTTGTAAATGTCCGTCCCGTTATCAGCATTTCCGCCCCGGCCAGCGGCGCCATTTTCAATGAAGGGGCCGGCGTCGGCGTGGCTGCCATCGCCACAGACACCGACGATGCCGTGGTGCGCGTCGATTTTTTCGCCGGCTCCAATCTTGTGGCAACCTCGACTGCATCGGCCAATCCGCGCACCGCAACATGGTGCAACGCGGTGGCGGGTGTTTATTTGCTGACGGCTGTCGCGACAGATGCCAACGGTGTCAAGGGAACCTCGGCGCCCGTGAATCTCATCATCAACGCGCGCCCAACCGCGCGATTCCGAAGCCCCGCGAACCTCCAGGTATTCACCGTTGGCGATGTCGTTGAGTTCGGCGTGGATGCCACGGACGACGATGGGACAGTGACCAATGTGCTTTTGACAATTAACGGAATGGCACCCATTCGACTTGGCAGCGCGCCGTTCACTTACCTGCTCACGAATGCCGCGCCGGCCGGGACGCGTGAGGCGATGGCGCAGGCGACGGACAATCGGGGAGCGCAAAGTGTTCCCGTGACCATTGGCTTTTTGGTAAATGATCGGCCCTCGGTCAGTCTGATCGAGCCTGCGGATGGCGCGATGCTGATCGAGGGAGAGTCGGTGACGCTTGTGGGATTGACCGCGGACGCTTTGCCGGTGGTGGCCGTCCCACAGGTTCAGTTGACAGTGGATCTATTCGATGGATTGACCTTCCTCACGCGGCTCAACCTCGACGCGACCTCACCTGCATTCCGCTTTGTCGTGCCCTCACCGACGCCCGGGCAGCATGCCTTTGTCGCTATCGTGACCGATACTCTCGGTGCTTCCTCCACGTCAGCGGTGCGCCGCGTTCTTGTCAATACACGGCCCTTTATCGCGATCACAGGCCCGGTGAGCGGCGCGGTTTTTCAGGAGGGAGCCGATATCGTCATCACGGCCGCGGCCACCAACCGGGCCGGCGCGATCGAGCAGGTCGAGTTTTTTGCCGGCAGCAATCGTATTGGAATGGGTTCCGCGGTTCCTTATCGAGCCACGTTGAGCGGAGCCGCCGCGGGCGTTTACGAACTGACCGCCCGCGCCCGGAGCATCTTTGGAGTTCTGGCCACCTCGGCGCCGGTCGTGATCAGCGTCAATGCGCGTCCCGTTCTCACTCTCTCGCGCACCAATTTTATTTACACCGAAGATGACGGACCGGTCCTGCTGGATGAGGGCGCGGTGGGGGGCGATGCGGACGCGCCGAATTTTGACGGAGGCACATTGACGGTGGAATTCGTCTCCAACGGCTTGCCGGAGGATCGCCTCGCCATTCGCAACCAGGGAGCCAACGCCGGGCGCATCTTTGTTTCGGGTAACACGGTCGGCTACGATTCGTTGGCGATCGGACAATTCGAAGGCGGCGCCAGCGGGATGTCGCCGCTCGTCATCCACCTGGGCGGCAAGGCGACGACCGTGGGGGTCACGGC
>JBEEGQ010000161.1:0-4335 GCA_041166945.1 Verrucomicrobiota bacterium | reverse complement strand
TACACGGTGACGGTGCGGGCCACAGACAATGGAACCCCAGTGATGACCGATGCGCAGACGTTTACGATCACCGTGGTCACGAATGCGGCGACCACGCCGGTTTCCCTGGTGCCCGCGGGCTCGACGTGGCGCTATTGGGACAATGGTTCGGATCCCGGGACTTCGTGGCGTTACAATGGATTTAATGACGGGACCTGGCTGAGTGGAATGGCGCCGCTGGGTTATGGGCAGGGTGATGAGGCCACGACGGTTGGCTTTGGTCCGAACGCCGCAAATAAATTCATCACCACCTGCTTCCGGCGGCCGTTTCATATCCCGGAGGCATCCTTTGTGCAGTCGTTAACCGGCCGCATGGTGCGCGATGCCGGCGCCGTGGTGTTCTTGAATGGAACCGAGATCTGGCGGGACAACCTGCCTTCCGAAGGACTCAGTTATTTCACCATGGCGCTGGGACCTCTTACGGAAAATGCACGGACGAATTTTCTGACAAGGAACCTTAACGCCGCGTTGCTGGTCACAGGGTCCAACATGCTGGCTGCGGAGATACACCAGGCGTCCCCGGAGGGAGCCACTGCGCGGTTTGATTTCGACCTGTCCGCGACGGCGCTGGTGCCGTCCCAAACAATCCTGAACATCCGCCCGTCCACCAGTGGCGCGATTCTGGCGTGGCCTGTCGACTCGGGGTTGTATCATCTTTATACAACGACGAATTTATGTCCGGGAACAACCTGGATTCGCGCGACCAACACCCCCGTTCTATCCAATGACTTCTGGGTGGTCGCGCTGCCGGCCGGCACGAATCAAACGCAGTTTTACCGGTTACAAACGCCGTGATTTGACGGCATCGATCGGTGGTGGCCCGGGCCCGTTGGCTGGAACCGGCGAACGGGCCAAGGACTGCCATGAACGCTTCCGCACAGCACTTTACAACTGTGTCTTGAGGTTGGAGGGAGGATCCATCAGCGGCTTCCAGAAGTGGCCGCGACCCACCACGGATCCCTTAAGGCACTGGAGTTTCACCCGATAACATGTTCGTGGACCTTGCAAGTTTCGGAATGAAATCCGCCAGTGCTGCGACGCTCGAGACGAGCGAGTCCCATTCTTGTACGCACTTTCCCCTATCTTCGAAAGGGCTATTTCCCCGAATGGGGAATGCGCGGGGACGTGAGATAGGTTTCAAAGCTTTCCCGAAGACGGACCACGCAGGCTGGCGCCGTCGTGATCTGGATCTGTCTGACGGCTCAGTCAGGGAGTTTCAACCGACGTCGAGTTGCAGGGATCGTCGTTGGCTGAGCCAGCGAAGCGGTTGAAGAGCGGATGTCAGTGATGGGGTTGGTTTTCGGAACCACCCCGGGTTGCGGTTGCGAGTGCCTCGGTTTGAGGCCACATCGGCAGAGTCGGGCGCCGGTGACGCGGGCAAACAAGGATGTTTCACCGATGTGCTTTTTTGGAAAAATTTTATGGCTGGATACGGACATATTTTGGATCCGGGCGGACGAGAGCCCGGCGCAAATCGGGATCACACCGCGCGCGGTTGCGCGTCCATCCCCCGGCGATCGCTTGTTCCACAATCGGCGAGCCCTCAGCTGAGGGCGTTCCGGCAAAGCGCAACCCAGGAGTGGCGCGGGAATCCCCTCGTTCTTGCAGATGCTTCTCTCGTCTCCCCTCCTGATCATCACGGACAAAGTTTTATGGAATCGGAAATCATTGTTGGCCCTTCCCAAAATCCCCATGGATCGCGCAGCGCGCCAAAGGCGTCCGCCCGCATGTGGCCTCGGCGCGCCTGGGCTCGTTGCGTGGCGGTGGTTGGATTGTTGCTGCTCGTGATGGCGCCAGCGGCCCGCGCGGATACCAACGGGCTGAATCGCGAAATCTTCACCGGTCTCACCGGCAGCACGCTGCAAAATCTGACCAACGATTCCAACTACCCCGACCATCCCTTCCTGGTGGAATTGGCGACCAACAATTTTGAGGGTCCTTATAATTATGGCGATCATTACGGAGATCGATACCGCGCCCTGCTGATTCCGCCATTGACCGGCACCTATGTCTTCTGGGTGCAGGGCCAAAACGCCGCTGCGCTTTCGCTGAGCATTGACGAAAGCCCGTTTGACCGGACCCAGATTGCCGTCAGCACATCGACGTCATTCTATCGCCAGTATTATGCCTATCCGAGCCAGCAGTCGGTCTCGATTGTCTTGCAGGCCGGCCGCCGCTATTACATCGAGGGAATTCATAGCTCGGGCAATGGCAATGACTCGTTCTCCGCGGGATGGAAGCTTCCCAATGGAATCGTGGAGCAACCCATACCCACTTCCCGCCTGATCCCATTCGGCCTGCCCGCCGTCTCTCCGCCGTCCATTACGGCACAGCCGGCATCGGTGACCCTGGCGGAGAATGCCGTCGCGACGTTTCGCGTAGCCGTCAGCAACCTGGATGCGGTCACTTACCAATGGCAGCGCAATGGCCTCAACCTGGCGGGCGTGTTGGGCGCCACTTATACGTTGCCAGCCGCCCTCACCAATGACAATGGCGCCACGTTCCGTTGCATCGTCAGCAACAGCTTTGGCGCCGTCATCAGCGCCAGCGCGGCGCTGACGGTCGTCGCGGACGCCACCAAGCCGGTACTGGCCAGCGCCGCCAGCATCAATTTTACAACCGTGCAGGTGCTTTTCACGGAGCCGGTCGAACCCCTCACTGCCACCAATGCCGCCAACTATTCGATTAACAACGGGATCTCCGTGCTTTCGGCGGGATTCGGCGCTTCGTCCCGCGAGATCATCCTCGGCACCTCGCCGTTGATTTCAGGAAGCAATTACACGGTCACTGTCAGCAGCGTGCGGGACATGACCGCGGCGCGGAATGTGATCCTTGCCAATTCGCAGCGGTCCTTCACGGCGCTGTTCAAGGGAGTGTTCCGGGAGGTTTACACGGGCATTTCCGGAAGCTTGCAGTTGGATTTGACCAACAGCCCCTCCTTCCCCAACAGCCCGGCCAGCGCCGAGTTGATCACCAACCTTTTTGAAACTCCTGACTATGAAGCGAACAACTACGGGCAGCGGGTGCGCGCCCGCATTCTTCCTCCCGTCACGGGTAATTATGTCTTTTGGATCTCCGCTCATGACACGGCGACGCTTTTTCTCGGGACAAACGATCAGCCCTCGAGCGCCCGGGTCATTGCCTCCGTCTCGCCGGCGTCACTCGTTTGCTCGCGCGAATGGGCCATCCAGACCAACCAACAATCCGTCGTCATCCCGCTCATCGCCGGCCAGCAATATTACATCGAGGCGTTGTCCAAAGGCGGCCTGTCGCTTCAATATCCTCCGGATCACCTGGCTGTCCGCTGGCAATTGCCGGATGGTTCCATCGAGGAACCGATTCAGGTTTCGCGGCTTATCCCTTTTGGCATGACGATCCCGTCGGTGGTGTCCGGCCCGAACGGCACGAATGTGTTCGAGGGGCTGCCGGTCACCTTTGCCGTGAATGTTTCCAACCCGGACCCGATCGTCTGCCAATGGCAGCAGAATGGGACCAACCTGCCGGGAGCCACCAACGCCACCTATACCATTGCTTCGACTAAAATAAGCGATAACGGCGCGACCTTCCGCTGCATTCTGTCCAATCCGCTGGGCACCACCAATACTCCGATCGCCACTCTGTCTGTCGTTCCCGAGACCGTCCGCCCGGCGCTCGCCAACGTCGACAACAACAGCTCCAATCGCGTCGTCGTCTATTTCACCGAATTGGTCGATCCAGCGACGGCGACCAATGCCTCTAACTATGCCATCCCCGGAATCGTCATCTCGGCGCCGGTCCTGGGCGCCGATGGCCGTTCGGTTGTTTTGACGACGACCCCGCTGACTTTTGGCAGCAACTACACAATCACCGTCAATCGGATCCGCGATCGGGCGGCCACCTACAATGTCATTGCCACTAATTCCCAGTGGGTCTTTGCGGTGACCGAATTTTTTCTCCAGGAAATTGGCGGCAGCGTCCGTGGATCAATCGCCAACCTTCCCAACGGGTTGAACATGACGGCCGGCAACGGAAATTTCAGCGGCACCAACGATTCGTTCAGTTTCGGCTTTGAGCAGCGCCGCGGAGATTTTGACGTCAAGGTGCGTGTCGCGCGACTGGACTTTGCGGACGCTTGGACCACCGCCGGCCTGATGGCTCGCGAGGATCTCGGCACCAACAGCCGTTACACCGCGGTCCTGAGCACTCCCAGCGTGGCGGGCACATTCTTTCAATCGCGAGCGGACGTCGGCGGAGTGCCGGTCAGTTCCGGGGCGTTTCCGGTGAATTATCCGTATACGTGGCTTCGCTTGCAAAAGG
>JBEEGQ010000160.1:0-3671 GCA_041166945.1 Verrucomicrobiota bacterium | reverse complement strand
CCCGGGCACGTCAACAAGGGCATGAAAATGCCCGGTCATTTGGGACAGGTCCGGCGCACCGCGCAGAACCTCGAGATCATCCAGGTTCGCGAAGCCGACGGGCTGCTGTTGATCAAGGGCAATTTTCCCGGCAGCGAAGGGGATTACGTCATCATCCGCGAAGCGAAAAAGATGTCGCGGGAAATTCTCGCGAAACGCAAGGCGGCCGCGGTGGCCCGTGCCAAGGCGGCGCCGGCCAAGAAGGGCGTTAAAGCCGCCGAGAAACCTGCCGCGCCCGCAAAGAAATAACGCATCATGAAAATTCCCGTCAAAGATCTTCAAGGCAAGCCCCAGGGCGAATTCGAAGTGAAATTCGAGCTCGTCGAAGGCGGGCGCGGCACCCAGGCCGTTCACGATACGGTCGTTGCTTATCGGGCCGCCCAACGCATGGGCACCGCGTGCGCGAAAACCGTCGGCGAAGTCTCCGGCAGCAACAAAAAGCCGTGGCGCCAGAAGGGAACCGGACGCGCCCGCGCCGGCTCGAATCAAAGCCCGCTCTGGGTCGGCGGTGGCGTCGTGTTCGGGCCCCGCCCGCGTGACTTTTCAAAAAAGGTGAATAACCGCACCCGGCAACTGGCGTTGCGCAAAGCGCTCACCGAACGCCTGAAGGCCGGCGATGTGCAGATCGTTGCCGATCTCAAACTGGAATCGCCCAAAACGAGCGGCTTTTTGAGCCTGCTCAAAAACCTCGACGTCAAAGGCACGATGCTCTTCGTCGATGACGCCATCGACAGGAATTTTAGCTTTGCCGCGCGGAACGTTTCGAAGGTCGAGATCGCCACCGCGGACGGCTTGAATACATATCAAGTTCTCAAACCTGCCAGGCTGATCATCACCCGCAGCGCCTTCGACAAGCTTAACTCCCGTCTCGCCAGCTAACGGCAGCCCATCGCCATGAATTCCTTTCAAGTCATCAAGACCGCACGCCTTACTGAAAAAGGCACCCGGCAGGGAACCAAGTACAACCAGTACACCCTGGTCGCCGATCGCCGTGCCAACAAATTTCAAATCCGCAAGGCCGTCGAGGAACTCTTCAAGGTGAAGGTCGTCTCCGTCAATACGCTCAATGTCCGCGGCAAGGCCCGCCGCAAGCGCACCAATCACGCCGGCAAGGAAGCGGATTGGAAGAAAGCCATCGTGACCCTGCGCGCGGGTGACAAGATCGTCCTGACCTGATCGGCCCGTCGTGCCTGATTCGTTTCAGTGCACGAAAATGATGCGGCTCCCGGACGGTTCGAAACGAAAATCCATCCGGCGCAGGTCCCGGAGCGCCTCGCCAATCGCAGCATGTCGATCCGGCGGGGCGTAAAACAGCAGGAACCCGCCCGTCCCTGCCCCCAGCAACTTTCCGCCCGCGGCTCCCGCCCGCCTTGCCTTCCCATACCAATCGTCGATGAGATCCGTGCTGATGCCCTTGCTGAGGCTTTTTTTCAGAAGCCAGCCTTCATGGATGATTTCGCCAAACGACGTGACGCGATTGGCCTGAAGTTCACTCCGAAGATCGTGGGCCAGCGCGACCATTTTTTTGGTCACATTCTGCTTTTTGGTTTCGCTGGCGAGCGCATTTTGCTGGTTCTGAAGGATCGCCGACGCGTTTCGGGTGATCCCCGTGTAAAAAACCACCAGGTGTTCCTGGATGGCCTTTAACGTCTCCCGTTTGCAGATGATCGGTTCGACGGCGACCGAGTCATCGGGATTGAAACGGATAAAGTTCAGCCCGCCGAACGCCGCGGCATATTGATCCTGCCTGCCGATGGGCTCGCCGCAGCGATCGATTTCGATCTCGCACGCCTGGGTCGCCAGTTGTTCCGCGCTGGCATGCCGTCCCGCGTGGGCGTGAAGCGCGTGCAGGAGGCCGACCGTGAACGTCGAGCTGCTGCCGAGGCCGCTCCCGCGCGCGGGTATGTCCGCCACCGACGTGATCTCCACCCCTCCCTGGAGTCCTGCCAGTTTCATGGATTCACGAACGAGCGGATGTCGAATGCGATCCACGCTCCGGGCCTCCTCGGTTTTCGAGTAGGAGACGCGGATGTTGTCATCAAACTTTTTGTTCACTGTGATGTAAACAAACTGGTCGATGGCCGTGGAAACCACGGCGCCGCCGAACTTGCGATAAAACACCGGGAGGTCGGAGCCGCCGCCGACGAAACTCATCCGAAGCGGGGTGCGGGAGATGATCATAATTTTCGTGAAAAGCGCCGTGGCATGATCGCGGCGCCTACCGAGGCTGTGCCACCAGGTAACGGACCGCTTCGAGGATATCCGGCGCAAAATGATCCGGAGCGGCCGCATGGCGTGCGTCCTTTCCGCCCGTCCCCGTTCCCACCAGGATCGAGCGCACGCCGGCATTCCTGGCGGTTTGAATGTCCGTGGTGGTGTCGCCGATGAGCCAGCTTTGCGCCAGGTCGATGTTCAATTCAGGCACTGCTTTTTGGATCATGCCGATTCCCGGTTTGCGACAATCGCAGCGGATCTTCAATTCCGCCCGTTCGCCGGGATAGCCGGCATCCGGATGATGAGGACAGAAATAGATGCGATCGAAAAAGGCGTGTTCGGCGCCGAAAAGCGTTTCCAGTTTGTTATGGATGTTTTGCATCTCCCGCTCGGTCGTCCAGCCCTTGGCGATGACCGGCTGGTTCGTCACCACCACGCAGCGCCATCCGCGAATATTCAGTTCCCGCACGGCCTCCGCGGCGCCGGGAAGCAACTCGAGGCCGTCGGCCGTGCGGAGATTATCCCGATCCACGATGAGCGTGCCATCACGATCGAGAAACACAGCCCGCTGAGGCGATGCCAGGGTGCTGCTGGCGATGGTGCCATTGGCGAATTCTGAGCTCACCCGGTCATAGCGATATGGCGTCCCGATGTCCTTGATATATTCGGGGGAATTGTAACCCAGCAGTGGCTGGCCGTTCCTGAGCATGCCGGGAAAAACATCATGCCCAAAATCGAGTGTCTTCGTTTTTTTCTCCTGACCGCCCGCACCCGTCAGGCGCGAGGCCGACACAAAGGACGACAGCGCGGATTTGTTAAGGACGTAAAGGCCCGCATTCACGAGGTTTTGCCGCCACACGCCGGGAGGATGAGGCCGGTTGTGAAACGCCGTGATGTGCGACGAGGCGTCCATTTCCACCAGGTCCGAGTCGAGCGGATGATCGTTCGGATGCAGCAGCAGGGTCGCGTCGGCGCGATGGGTTTCGTGCGCAGACCAGATGCGCCCGAGATCCACGTTCACCATCGTGTCGCCGTAAAGAACGAGGAAGCGCGCGGCCAGCACGTCCATGCCCGCCAACACCGCGCCGGCGGTGCCGAGCGGTTCCTGCTCGATGATGTAGCGGATGCGCAGTCCGCGCGCCGAGCCATCGCCGAAATGTTCCTGGATGAGATCGGCACGGTAATGAACGAAAAGAACGATGTCTGTGAAGCCGTATTGTTTGGCGAGATCGACCTGGTGTTCGAGAAGGGGACGTCCGGCGATGGGGATCATCGGTTTCGGCAGATCGCCGAGCCGGTCACGCAGTCGGGTCCCGGCGCCCCCTGCGAGGATGACGCATTGCCGGCTCACGCGACGGTGACTTCGCCGACCACCTCGTCGACCGCCCGGTCCACTGCCTGGTTCGAACTGAGGCGCG
>JBEEGQ010000159.1:0-7978 GCA_041166945.1 Verrucomicrobiota bacterium | reverse complement strand
GCCTCTAAACGACGCAAGTCGTTGAGTTCCAAAAAAAACATTCCGAAAACTGACGAACTTGGGCTAACACGCGATTGCCGCGCGTCGCTCAGTTCACCTGGACGACCCGGTAGAAACGTTGCTGGCTTGGCCCGATGTGATCCGTGATTTGAAGCGTCGTGGACATGGCGACATGATCGGTCCCGAGCTGTGTCCAGGCCACCAGGTTCAAATCATCCTTGTATTCCACGCGATATGTCCGGCCCATGATCGTGCCGACGCTGAAATTAATGTCGCCGTTCGGCGACTGCGTAATGCCGCCCAACAGCAATGGTATCTTTACAATCACGCTGAAACTGCGCGCCGCAGCGAGAGACGGAACGCCATTGTCGTCGACGCGGATCGTGATGACGTTGGTCGTGCCGCCGGCGTTGGTCCCGGCTTGGGCGGTCGTGGGCGTCCACGAAAACTCGCCGCTCGACGCATGGATCATCGCATTGCTGGGCGCGCCGGCCGCCAATGAGTAGGTCAATGATTGGGACGGCGCGTCGGGATCGGTTGCGGCGACGTTGAACTGGAACAAAATGCCGGCATACGCCGTGGCATTCGGGATGACAGGGATCTGCGGATAACGGTTGGCGTAAATCGCATTGGGTGCCCCGGGAGTTGAAGCGCTCAAGGGGGCGACCCACTGGGCCGCTGGGCCGTCCGGGTAACGTCCCTCGCTGATGTCCGCATACTGGGGCCCGAAAGCGACCGCGTCGATCAGCACGCCATCCGAAGCGTAGAGCCCGATGAATTCGCCATTCTGTTCGAGCTTGAACGAGATGTGCAGCGCGGGGTCGGTGTTCGTGTTGAGTTGGGAATGACCATCCGCCCAAACGAGGAGGAAACCGTGAGGCGGGATGATGGTGCCCACGGGAATTTCAAATTGAAACGGATCGTTCGAATTATCGGTTAGAAAATAGCCGCCGAGATTGGCCGGAGCGCCGCTGGGATTCTGGATCTCAAACCAGTCATCGTATTTGTTGTTGTTATTCGTGTTGAGGAGTGTGGAGGTGTTGTGGGCCATCCACTCATTGATATAAACGGCAAGGGGCGCAGCGAGGTTGTCGTTGGTGCCGGCTGGCGTCGGGCGATAAAACTCCTGGCGGCTGAAGGGCTGGCCATCCGGGAAATCGCCATAGCTGCGGCCCGACGGAAGATTGGTGTAATTGAGGTAATCGAGAACCTGAACCCCCGACGGCGTCCACGCCAGCGCCACCGAACCGTGGCCGGGGTCGAGCCGGAAATTCGCGTGCCACTCGCCCGCGGTGGTTTCGCCCGGTTCGCCATCGGCGAACACGACTTTGAATTGACCCGGCTGCAGGACGGCGTCGGGCGGGAAGGCCCATTGGGTCAGGTTGGAATAATTGTTCGCGAGGTAACAGCCCGCGAGGCTGATGGGATTGGTTCCGGAATTATACAATTCGACCCATGGCTCGTGTTCGCCCTGGTTGTCCGTCAGCCCCGCCAAATTTTCCGGCTGAGCTTCATTGAGCCAGAGGGATGGGAATGGGGGAAGCACCGCCGTGATGGAATTGGCCACGCCGGGTGTGGAGCGGATGGACTTAATCTCGTTCGCCAGTTTATAGGCCGAGTTCAAGCGCGCCTGGATCATCGTGGAATTGGTGCCGGGCAGATACCAAAAGCTCATCGTGAAAAAAGTATTCACCGCAGGGCCCTGTGGCACTGCGTTGGTGACGATCTGGTAGAACGCTGTCAGGGAGGGCGCGCCGAAAGCGTACACGAGGTGCAGGCTGCTGTTCCCGGAATGGGCAACCGTCGACACGATGGCCGAATTGCTGGCAAGCCCGGACACCGCCCAGTAAGGGCTCAGTGGCAATTCGAAACCGCCATTGGTGACATAATTCAATCCGGCTTCAGGCACACTGCCCTGCACGAGCGAGATGTCGTCCAAATAAATATCGCTGGCGATGTTGGTGAGAAAAATCGAAAGGTTCGACGAATAGGCGCTGCCAATGTTGGCGGTGTAGGTGAAATATCGCCACCCGGAGCCGTCCGACCAGTTGGCGACGCGGCTGTTGTCCTGCGCTGGGTCGATGAGCTGGAGCGATGGGCCGGTGCCGCCGGCCGAAGTCGGCCATGGCAACGCGGGTTCGTATCGAACGCGGTCGACGACAATCTCCTCGCCTGGATTGGCGCCCGGCCTCAGCAACGTCAGCGTCTCACCATCATTTTGAAGCGCGCCGTTCGCCTGATCGAACGCCTGCGGGGCGCCGGGATAGGTGGACGCATAGACGGCTGCATTGCGCGCGAGGACCAGGTATTGGCGATTGGTGAGGACGCTGCCGGCGGGAAAGGTGTAATCGAGTCCGTTCAAGCGCCAGTTCGACAGGTCGAAGCTGACCGTGGGGGAGGAGTTGTAGAGTTCGACATACCCCGCGTCGGGCGTGACCGAGTTGTACATGATCTCGTTCATCACCACCACTCCCTCCGGAGCCGGGGTGGCGCCCGTGTAATTTACTGTGATGGTCCGGCTGAAATTGGTGAGCGGATTGCCGCGCACATCATAGCCGGTCACGTTCAGGACGTTCGTCGCCGCGGCGACCGCCACGCGCAATGTCCAGGTCGAAAGGCTTGTCCATGTGACGGCGTATTCCGCGCCATTGATCCAGATGGTCTTCACCGAGACGGGGGCTGTGCCGGTCAGGGTGACCAGGTTGTTGCTGGTCACGATGTAATTGGTGCCGGTGACGGCGAACGCGGCGAAGCCGCCCGCATTGGTGATCGTCGTGCGGGCAAAATCGGACCGTGCCTGGATGTACGCCAGCACGGGGGTGTAATCCTGGTCGGGCGCAAATTTCTTATAATGATTCACCCAGTAGGTCATGTAAGGGGTGTTGTAGCTCTCACTGATGATATCGAGGATATGCGCATAGAAGGAACGCAGGTTGGGCGTCAGGCTGATCACCTTGCTGATGTTCTGGTCGCCCACCAATGCCGCGGTGGTCCCGCGATTGAAAGAAAAATCCATGTCCACAGGAAACGGAACCATCCGGCCATCGGACGGCCGTGAATACATGAACAGATTGTGGTTGTTGCCGAAGGTGTAGGTATCACCCACACCGCAAAGAGTCACCAGCGCCCATGTCCTCATCCAATCGTTCACGTCCATCGTGATCTTTGCCTGCTGTTCGAGGGCCGAACCGGTCAGGCTCATCGCCTTGCCGAACGCGATAAACCGGCTGTAGTCATCGGCGTCACGATGGGTTTTGAGGATGAAGTTGTAACGGTAGAATTCCTTGTCCGCACCCAGATCCGAGATGTCTGTTCCGACCACGGAATCATTGTTGGGCGGCGGCTGTGCCACGAACTTGTATCCGAACTGGTTCGTCTGGCCGGCGTTCGGATAATAGATCAGTTCGAGTTCCCACTGGGTGCCGCTTCCGCCGTTGTCGAAGGCGGTCTCGACGAATTGATCCTCGTGACGCGGGGATAGGAGCGCGGGTCCGGTATTGACGCTTCTCGGGGCGATGACGCGGCACATGTCGGGTTGCGTGCTCGGAATCCTGCCCGCACGGAGGAGCATGTGTTTGATGAGGATTTCCTGCTGTTTGTTCGCGGTGGAATCCCCGGCCCCGGATCGATCCACCAACATGTAGGCGTGCACGCCCCGGAACGGATCCTCCGCGGGAAATTCCATGTGATAGCTGATGCGGTCGGTATTGGCGCGTCCGCGCTGGCTGCCTTTGAGCCGGATGCCCACGCCGTAGTAGGCGCGGCTCTCGTCGTAAATCACGGTGCACGGCAGCCGATCGTTGCTCATGACATTCGTCGAGGCGTAGAGCAGATCCACTCGGGACGGCGGCATCACGATTCGAATATTGTGACCGAGAGAGAGGTTGGCCTGTCCGTCCGCCACGGCATAAAGCGCGCCGGAATTCGGACCTGCGGCGGGATAGGTGGAGGCTGCGCCGGAGCCGTCGACAGCCCGCACGTAGAATTGCACTATCGTTCCGGGGGCATAGCCCGGGATCGGGCCGGTGTAAAGTCCGTCGCCCTGAAGGGTCATCGAGGCGTTCGTGAATGTGCCGCCATTCGTGGCCCACCAAACCTCGCACGAGGCGATCCCCTGTGGATCCCGGGCCACAACCGAGACGGTCGCCGGCGTGCCCGGCAACGGAACGATGGGCAAATGCCGGAACTGGCTGAAGGTGGGTCCGATGTTGGTGGCGTACCGGGAGTTCGCGGCGCCGGGCGTGCCGTTGAGCGCGGCAACCGGCAGGGCGGTGGTGCGGGCGCAGCGGTTGAAATAGAGGCGCGTGTTCAGCAGATTGTTTCCTCCCAGCCACCGGGCGCGATAGGTGATTTGATATTGCAATGCCGGATTGATGGCCCGGTAACCGATCGTGGAGGTCTCGATGTGATTGTGCATGTGCTCCTGGGCGCCGCTCGCAATCACGTGCAGGACATGGTTGCCGGGATTGTCCGGATCCACTTCGACGCGGCTTCGAACATGAGTGCCCAGAGTGCGCCATCCGGTCTGGCCATTTTCAAAATTCCCGTTCGCGACCATCTGCACGGGCGCTGTCGCCGGCGATTCAACGACGGAAATGTCGTCAATCAGACATTCCCCATCCGCGAGAAGGCCGAGTATGAATTCGTTCCAGACATTGGGCTGGCCGCTGCCGGAGGGAATGCTGGCGAGGTTGGTGTAGGAGACGGTCTGCCAGGAGGATTTTCCGCTCTCATCGCTCGCCGCCCACGATTCGGCCTTCGAAATGTCCGCGCGCGGATCGCGCAACTCGAGGCTCGAGCCGCCACCGGCCGCAAACGCGGGCCACGGGGAGGAATCGAAATATCGAACCTTGCTGGCAGGGTTGCCCGCCGGGTCATTCAACGTCACGGTGTCGCTGCTGCCCGACAATCCGCCGCTAAAATCGCCCACGATGTCGATGGACGGATAGACCGTCCGCAAAAAGGCGGCGTCCTTGGCGACAACGAGGTATCCGCCCGCCGCTATGGTTTTGTTGAAGAACCGATAGGAAATCCCGCCGCCGAGCTCCCAGCCCGTCAAATCCACCGGGCCGCCGCTTTTGTTGTGCAACTCCAGCCACGATTCCCTGGAGTTTGTGGGCGGCAGGCCGTTGGTGCCCGGCACGTCGCGGTGGCTGTACATGATCTCGTTGATCACGATTTCGGTGTGCAACGCGAAACTGTTCAATCCGCCGGGCGACGGCGCCGAAGGATGCAGCCAGGGCCCGGTACCCGCCGGGGTCCGCGCCACCGGGCGCGTTTTTACCAACACCGCATCCAGCACGCGGTCGCGTGAAGGCGGCAGCAGATACAACTTGTCGCCCGAGACAGGATGAAACCCGAGCGTGCTGTTTGTCACCGCCCGATAACCTCCCGCGCTGATCGAGGGGCCCGCAGGAAACACATATTCATTTTTGACCGGTCCATCGCGAACAATGACGTAACCGGAAAGCGTAATATTGCTGGCGCCGTAGTTCATCAATTCGAGCCAGAACTCAGCGTTCGTCGATGACGAAAGTTCATTGAAGGCGAGAGCTGTCGAAGCATCCGGCGGCGGCGGGCTGAAGTAATCCCGGCCCGCCTGCGCGGCGCCGGCATGCGCGGCGATTTCCGCGGCGGAAAGGGCGCGACCCCAATAGGTCATCTCATCCAACGTCCCCACGAAGGGCGTGACACCGCTCGTTTCCGAATTGCCGAGGATCGCGCTGGCGCCATTGTTGGCAGCGACCGAGCCGCTCAACGTCGTGCTGAAACGGAGCGTTCCATCGACATAAATGGCCTTCACCCCGGTGGCAGAATTGTAGGTGGCGGTGACGTGATGCGGATTGCCGTCCTCGAGTGCCGCCAGGGTAGGACGTCCGGATGCTCCATCGAGAGGCATATCCAGTTCGCTGTACACTCCGCCCACTGCGAGCCCGAAGGAGAGCACGGGGCCGGCAGCGACCGGAGGGTTGGCGGCGGCATTGTTGCCGTCGTTCTGGAACGCCAGCTGGACGGCGTTGCCGAGATTCAAATCAAAGTTCGTGGTGACCGCCGCCGCGTAATGGGCTGCCACTTCCGAGGCGCTCAAGGGCCGGTTGTAAATGGCCGCCTCATCAATCGTGTTGACCCCTTCCGTGGTACCGCGATCGTCGATGCCAATATAAACCTTGTTGGCACCGGTCGTCCCTGCGACGGGAACATTTCTAGACGTGGTTCCGATGCGGTCCGCAACGCCGTTAATGTAAATAACGGCATTGTTCGCCGCCTGGCTGGTGTCCCAGGTGGTCACGATGTGATAGGTGTTGCCCACTTGCAGCGCCGTGACACTGTCCATCGATACCGGTGAATTCCCGGGGCCAAAGTGAGGGCGAATGCCGCCGGCCGTGCCCTGGGCGGGTCCCAGGATATAATTCATCATGAAATAATCACCGCCCGCTTCGCCGTCGCCCACCAGGCTTTGGCAGCAGGTCGTCGGAAGGCTGGTGGGCTTGACCCAGTATTCGACGGAATAACCCGCGGCGCCGATTTTTTCGAATCCGGGCACGACGATGCGATCGGCTCCGCCCACGCGAACGGCGCCATTGCCGGAATCACTGGCAATCAGGCTGGGCTGGTTGAGCAGCACCCCCGCCGTGGCGGCTCCCGTCCTGGCATTCACTGTCGAATCGGCAATGGTCGTCGTGGCATCGCCGAGCCGCCAATAGGCGACGGGATTATTGGTCATCACGGTGTCCCGATAGCTGGCAGGACGACGCGGGGCCTTCTTGAAAATCACCGCCGAGTTGGTGCTGCTCCAGCCGGGTGTAATTACCGCTTCGAGCGTGATGCCGCCCGTCACCGCAAAACTGTTGTTGGCGCCAAGGCCGACGTTGACATAGGCGTTGCTCGTCCCGTCGAACGAAAGCGCTCCGCCCGTGGAAGACGCCACGTGCGTCACGCCAGTTCCCAGGGTTCCCGGATTTTGACCGGTGGAATCCAGCACCAGCGCACCGCTGGCTTCATTGAAATTCCAATAGGAAACCAACCCGGCAGGCGTGACGAAGCCGTTCGCCTGGGCAAAGTTTTGAATCCCGGGAGTGCCGCCGATCTGGTCACTGCCGGTCCAATTGGAAGGCGCGCCGCTCGCGGTGTCTCCATCCCGTTTCGCCAGCGAAACCCCTGACCCATCCGGCCCCACAGGCCAGTCGCCGTCGGTCCCATAATTCACCTCGTCGACAATCCGCCCGCTGTTGTTCCGCAGCCGGAGGGTGTCGCCGCTGTTGGAAAGGCGTCCGGCAAAAGGCCCCAGCACATTCGTGGATCCCGCCGCCGCCATCAGCGTCGGAGGAGAGAGCGCCACCAGCGCATACCCGCCACCGCGCACAATCGTGTTGGACGCGAAGGTGAATTGGATGCCTCCCGAGATGGACCACCCCGAGATATCGACATCGACCGCCATTTGATTGCGCAGTTCCACCCATTCCATCGATGCCTCGTTGGTGGCGGGATGGTACATAATCTCATTGAAAACCACCGTGGTATCCGCGAGCAACGCGGTGGGCAAACCGAGAATGAGAAGTGAAACGACCGGGGAGAGCAGCAGCTTTTTCATGGGCACAACACGTGGAAACATCATGTGACAGACGGCCGTTCCTCGAGGCCGCGTTTTTGGACAGCGCAAACCCAATCGGGGAAAGGATGCGGGACTTTCGCAGACCCGTTCCAAAAAAGCCAGCCCGTATGCTTCCTTTTCGGGCCCTCGAAATGGAACAGATGGAAGACAATTTGGACCTTGGACCTTGGACTGCGGTGGCATGACACCGCTTTGGCTCCACGCTTCGACCATGCTCACCCCAATCACGACGCAGGAAAAGCGGGGACATGTCCCCGCAGTCCAAAATGGAGCCGGTGGCGTCCGTGCATCGTGTGGATGCGGGGACGGGCCGTCCCCGCCCCGAGCGGAGGCGTCGTTCCGGGGCGGGGACGGCCAATGCCACTA
>JBEEGQ010000158.1:0-10188 GCA_041166945.1 Verrucomicrobiota bacterium | reverse complement strand
ACAATTTGGACCTTTGGACTGCGGTGGCATGCCACCGCTTTGGCTGCACGCTTCGACCATGCTCACCCAATCACGACGCAGGAAAAGCGGGGACATGTCCCCGCAGTCCAAAATAAAGAGGAAACTGCGTGAGCCTTTTCGACAATTTGGACCTTTGGACTGCGGTGGCATGCCACCGCTTTGGCTGCACGCTTCGACCATGCTCACCCAATCACGACGCAGGAAAAGCGGGGACATGTCCCCGCCCGCGGCACCCACTGGCGGGCGTGAGAGCCGGAGTGGGCCACCGCGGCCGTTTTGTTCTGTGACAAACCGGAAATTCCTGAGAGGAACGGCGCGGCGCGGCACCGGCCGATCCGGTCCGCGACCGAAGATTGAATGACAATCCCTGATGCGCGCCCGTCCAGCCGCGGCCAGATGCTCACCCTGGTGGCGGCATTCCTCGGCTGGATGTTCGATGGAATGGAGATGGGGATATTTCCGCTCGTGGCGCGGCCGGCATTGATCGAGATGCAACGGGCGCACGGAATTTTGGATGAAGGATACGTGCAAAGCTGGTTTGGAATCATCACCGCCCTTTTTTTGCTGGGCGCGGCCTGCGGTGGATTCCTGTTTGGCTGGCTGGGCGATCGCATCGGGCGTGTGAAGGCGATGACCTGGAGCATCCTCTGTTATTCGCTTCTCACGGGGCTCTGCTATTTCGCGCAGCAACCATGGCAACTGGGTTCGCTCAGGTTTTTGGCGGCGCTCGGGATGGGCGGCGAATGGGCGCTCGGTGTGGCGCTGGTGATGGAGACCTGGCCGGAAGGCCGCCGCCCTCTGATGGCCGGATTAATCGGAGCGGCCGCCAACCTGGGCTATTGCTTCATTGCGGTCATCGGCATCGCTTTCCCGATCTCCCAAGGGTCGTGGCGCTGGGTGATGATGGTGGGTATGGCGCCCGCCGCCCTCACCTTTTTGATCCGGCTGTTCGTTCCGGAATCGGAGCGATGGAAAGCCTCGTCGCGCCAGCCGGGCCGCTCACCGGTGGTCGAGATTTTTTCCGGATCACTCCTCAAAAACACGCTGCTCGCGATCGCGTTTGCGTCGGTGGCGCTGATCGTGACCTGGGGCATTGTCCAGTGGATCCCCGCGTGGGCGGACCAAATGACTGCCGGCCGGCAATTGACCGTGAAGGCATGGAGCCAATTCTGGCAGGCTCTGGGCGCCGCATTCGGATGCCTCATCGCCGCGGTTTTGGGTGGCGTGCTTGGGCGGCGGCTTTCTTATTTTGTGCTTTGCATCGCGGCGCTGGCGGCGTGCCAATGGCTGTTCCGTGGATTCAGCCATGTGGGGACCGGTTTTTTCGCGGTGGTCTTCCTGGTCGGCGCCTGCACGGCCTCCTTTTACGGATGGCTCCCTCTCTATCTTCCGGAATTGTTTCCAACCCGCGTTCGCGCGACAGGGCAGGGGGTAGCCTTCAATTCCGGCCGCGTGCTGGCCGCCCTCGGCGCCTGGCAAAGCCCCGCCCTCATGGCCTTTTTCGGAAAGAGCTATCCGCGCGCCGGCGAAACCATTGTGCTCATCTACTTCGTCGGCATGCTGCTCATCTGGTTCGCACCGGAAACAAAAGGCCGTCCGCTGCCTGAGTAGGATCCAGTTTCCCCTTGGATCGCCTCACCACTCTCGTTTAACTCACCGCCCACATGAAACAGAAAGCCTACGCCCGCGCGGGGGTTGACATCGACCTGGGCAACCGCGTGAAGGCCACCCTGCCGCGGCTTCTCGCATCCACCCGCCGTCCCGGGGTGCTCGGCAAGGTCGGCGGCTTCGGGGGACTCTTTGCCCTCGATACCCGGCGTCATCGACAACCGGTGCTCGTCAGCTCCGTGGATGGTGTCGGCACGAAACTCAAGATCGCCTTCGCCATGGATCGCCATGACACCATCGGCGAAGACCTGGTGAATCATTGCGTCAATGACATTGCCGTCCTCGGGGCTGAGCCGCTTTTTTTCCTCGATTACGTCGGCACGGGAGTTTTGGAACCCCATGTTTTTTCGCAGATCATCGAGGGTTTTGTGCGGGGCTGCACGGCAAACCGCTGCGCTCTTGTCGGTGGCGAAACAGCCCAAATGCCCGGCTTCTACCAGCGCGGCGAATACGATGTCAGCGGCACCATCGTCGGGGTCGTCGAGAAAACCCGGATGCTGGACGGTGCCAAATCGGTGCGCGCTGGCGACGCCGTCATTGGCCTGGCCTCCAGCGGACTTCATACGAATGGTTACTCGCTCGCGCGAAAGATTTTTTTCGAGAAGTTAAAGATGAAACTGCGCAGCCGCGTGGCCGAGTTTGGAAATATTCTTGGGGATGAATTGTTAAAGGTCCATGTCACCTACGGCCCGCTCGTGCAGGCGCTCCTGGCGCGTTTCAACCCAAAACGCAGTCGTTCCATTCGTGGCATCCGCGCGCTGGCACATATCACGGGCGGCGGGTTCATCGATAATTTGCCGCGGGTGCTGCCGGGGAATTGCGACGTTGTCATCCGAAAAGGTTCCTGGGAAATGCTCCCTATCTTTCAGCTTCTCGCCGCAAAAGGCGGGGTGCCCGAGGCCGAGCTGTACCAGGTTTTTAACATGGGCATCGGCATGACCATTCTCGTTGCGGCCGACAAGGCCGATGCGGCATTGAAATTTTGCCGGGCAGCCGGCCATCGCGCCTGGTTTGTGGGCGAGGTCGTCAAGGGCCGCGGGGTGGCCCGGCTCTGCTGAAGCGGGCTTCCCTTTTTTGCGCCGCCGCTTAATGTGGATGTAACAACCGACCAAAATCATGCTTCCAGAAACACTCAGCAAGATTGAGCAGCGCGTGCGCAATGCGGATTCCATCACGCCCCAGCAGCGCACTGAGTTGCTGGCGTTGCTCGCCACACTGAAGGTCGAGGTTTCGCAACTTTCGGACACGCACCATGACGAGGCGCAAAGCATCGCCGGCTTTACTGCAGTCTCCGCTCACGAAGCCACTCGCGATGCACGAAATCCCGAGTTGATGCAACTGTCGCTCCAGGGCCTTTCGCACTCGGCCGGCGGCTTCGAAAAATCCCATCCCAGGCTGGTCGAGGTGGTCAACTCGATCGCCACCATGCTGGCCAACCTGGGCATCTGACGGGCTTTGGGAGGGTGACCGCTTCGAGTCACCGGTTTTTGCGAGGCCCGCTCAAGCGGCGCGAGGCAATGGCGGAGGGGCGCAGGGAATGCCTCGAAAGGCCGTTCGCATGCGGCCGATCAGGTGTCGCGCACTGTCGCCGGCAAGGATTGTTTGAGATGGGCCACGAGCTTCTCATGCGCCGCGTTCACCTCCGCATCCGTCAATGTTCTCTCGCCATGACGATAGGTGAACGCATACGCAAAACTTTTCTGGCCGGCCGGCACATGGGTACCGCGGAACAGGTCAAATAACTCCACCTGTTCCAGGTTGGCCGGTTTTGCCTGCCGGACCGCGGAGAGCACAGCCTGGTGGGTCGTTTCTTCCGAAACCAGCATCGCCACATCGCGGCGAACGGCCGGAAATTGCGGGAGCGGCTTGAAGGTCTTCGCGCGATTGCGGCGCGCGAGCAACTCTTCGAGGCGCAGTTCGGCGAAAAACACTGCGCTTCGCAGATCACTTTTTTTAGCCACGGCCGGGTGGAGCTGTCCCATTTCGCCGAGATTAAATTTGCCTCCCAGGCTGATGCCGGCGGATTCCAAAAAAAGACCCGGCTTTCCGGCGTCAGACGTGCGCCGGTCAAAGCTGATGCCCCGCAGGCCGAAGTGTTCCAGCAATTCCTCGACAATTCCCTTGAGGTCATGGATGTCCCAATGCCGATCGCGATCCGCGCCGGTCCAGAAGCGGGACGCGCACTTTCCTGTCAAGGCGATCGCGACGCGCCGTTCCTCGCCAGCCTTGTTGTTGTCGGGATGGAAAACGCGCCCGATTTCGAAGACCGCCATGTCGTGATTCTGGCGGCTGGCATTATGCCGGAGCATATCCAGCAATCCCGGCAACAGGCTCGGCCGGAGCACATCCATGTCGGCGCTCAACGCGTTGGCCAGCGCCATCGGCTCGGCGCCAATTGCCCGGCACGATTCCTGACCGACGAGAGTCTGTCCCTGGGTTTCGCCAAGCCCCAGCCCGGTGAGCACGCCGCGGGCTTCGCCAATCTGATCGTAAACCGCATCAAACGAATTCGATCCGATGGCGCCGCGCGGCGGGCTGGACGGTATTTTGTCCACTCCGTGAAGCCGGGCCACCTCCTCGATCAGATCCACTTCGCGCTTCAGGTCCACGCGAAAGCTCGGAATCCGAAAGGTCACCGGCGCGGGCGG
The DNA here is from genome assembly GCA_041166945.1 of Verrucomicrobiota bacterium. GTDB lineage: Bacteria > Verrucomicrobiota > Verrucomicrobiia > Limisphaerales > JADJPG01 > DASTLJ01. Next base: position 5,851 of record JBEEGQ010000158.1, on the reverse strand, counting down.
GCTCTCGTCGCCAACTGGCCGGATTTTCGGCTGATCAACTTTTAGTCCAAGCTGACCGAGGTGGAATTCGATTTCCTCCGGCCGCAACAGAATGCCGAGCAACTCGTTGACCTTATGATGGCGCAGCGTGATTTTCTTCTCCGCCACAGCGTGCGCGGACGCCTCCACGATTCGCGGCAGGAGCCGCCCGCCGGCGGTTCGAAGGATGAGTTGCGCGGCGCGCCGGCTCGCCCATTCGGTGATCCCGGGATCCGCGCCGCGCTCGAAACGATAACTGGATTCGCTCCTCAATCCCAGCAGCTTGCTCGTCCGTCGGATGTTCGCGGGCTGGAAATAAGCGCTCTCGATTAAAATATCGCGTGTCTCCGCGCGGATCTCGGTGTTCTGCCCTCCCATGATTCCGGCCAGCGCGATCCCCCTGGCGTCATCCGCGATGAGCAGCATGTCGCGCGTCAGTGTCCGTTCCTCACCATCCAGCGTCACAAATTTTTCGCCGTCTCCAGCGCGTCGCACCACGATGGCCGGTGCGCCGGCTTTACCGGGTGCGGCCGCCGATGCGCTTTTTCGGACTGCGATCAGGTGATAATCAAATGCATGCAAGGGCTGGCCGGTTTCGAGCATTACGTAATTCGTGACATCCACGACGTTGTTGATGCTGCGAACGCCGACTTTTTCCAGTGGAGAACGCAGCCAGTCCGGACTGGGGCCCACCTGCACTCCCAAAACCACCCGCGCCGTGTAGCGTGGGCATAGCTCCGGCTCGTCCACCTGCACGACAACGCTCGCGTCCATCCCGGCGATTTCGTTTTTCGCGCTCTCGGAAACCGTCTCGGTGACATCACCGAGGTCGGGCAGCTTGAGCCGATTGCCTGTCACGGCGGCAATTTCGCGCGCAATGCCAATCACGCTGTTGAGGTCCGGCCGGTTCGGTGTGACTTCGAGATCGTAAACGACATCGCTGCCGGCGCGCCCGAGGTATTCGGCGAACGGCTGGCCCACTCGCGCCTCCTCCCGCAGGATCAACAGGCCGTCCACGGCGTCCGGCAGACCGAGCTCCTGTGGGGAACACATCATGCCGTGCGATTCCACGCCCCGGATTTTGCCGACCTTGATGGTGAAAGGTTCCTTGTCGCCCGGTTTGAGCGGCAGAGAGGCGCCCGGGAGAATCAGCGGCACCTTGTCGCCAGGCTTGAAATTTTGCGCGCCGCACACGATCTGCCGCTCGCCGGTCCCGTCGTTCACCCGACAAAGCGAAAGCTTGTCCGCATTCGGATGTTTGTCGCGCGTGAGAACCTCACCGACAACGATGCCGTCGAACTCGCCCCCGATCTTTTGAACACCCTCTACCTCGAGCCCCAGCATCGTCAGCCGTTCGGCGAGTTGATCGGGAGTCCAGTCGAAATCAACGTATTGCTTGAGCCAGTTAAGAGTAACTTTCATTCGCCGCCATGAATCTTAGCGGCGAAAAGTTAAGCATATCCGCCAAAAACCGCCCACTGAAATTCCCAACGACGGCAGCATGCCGGTGTGCATGGAGGGACGCTCCTCCTCTCCCGCCCTTCGGGCACCCTCTCCTCCATTTCGGAAATGGAGGAGAGGGATGGGGAGAGGAGGCGTTTCTGTCCAGCGGTTATAGGTCAGGCAGGGCGGAGAGGAAAGCCGTCACATTGCCAGGATTCTCCTCGCCACCGCATCGGCCTCGAGATCGTCTGGAAGAATGAGGTCGGCCTTCGCGGCCAGTTTCGATTCCAACCCGGCTTCGGACCCGGCCGCAGTCTGGAGAATGATTCTCAATGGCAGCCGATGCTGACGCGCAAAATGAACCAGTTGGGCGGTCTGCAAATCTCCCGCTTCCACGCGAACCACCAGCGTGTCGAACGCCAGGTCCGGATCAGCGAGAAACGTCATCGGCTCGTCGCCTGCCACCACGGCAACCACTCCTTCGCCGCGCAATGAGTCCGCAATGCGCCCCAGGATTTCCGGGGCTTTGCCCGCCAACAGCACCTGGCGCGGACGCGTGAATGCCAGCACCGCCGGCGGCTGCGCCTCGTTGAAAGTGGCCCGGGGCAGCCAAAGTTGGAACGTGGCCCCCGCTCCCGGGGGCGAATCAACGGAGATCACACCGCCATGGGCCTCGGCGAATTTGCGAGCGTGCCGCAGGCCGAGTCCCACGCCGCGACGGTCCGGCTTCGTCGTCGCGTTCGCCGTGAACAATGTCGTCAGTTGCCGCGCCGTCAGACCCGGCCCGCTGTCGATCACCGAAAGGCAGACGCACGCCCCGATCCCGGAAGTCCCGGCAAAATGAACGAGGGCGGGCCGCTCGGCGTGAGCGGTCGCGCGGATCAAAATCCTGCCGCGGTCGTTCATCGCTTCTGTCGCATTGAAAACCATCTCCAATAAGGTCTGCTGCAAGCGGCCGAGGTCCGCATACACGGGCAACGCTTCGGGCGCCAGTTCTGTTCTCAATTCAACGCTCCTCGAAACCCCGCGCCTCAGAATTTCCGCCGTGTCCTTCACGACCGCATTCAAATCATGATAGTTACGTTCGCCAGTTCGGGGCAGATGCAACTGTTGCAGGCGCTGGACCATCTGCGCGGCCTGCTGCGTGTTGCGCTTCATCAGCCCCAGGCCTTCGTGAAACGCGTGGTCCGGTTCCACCTGGCTCAAAAACGCGTCGCTCAATCCGTGCACCCCCGCGATCGCATTGTTGAAATCATGCGCATAGCCGGGAGTGATCCGCGACAGCATCTCTGTCCATGCCGCCGATTCGAGCCGTTGCTCGGCGCGCACGGTGTTGGTTTCATCCTGCCACCAGCCCTCCTGCATTTGAATTTGTCCCGAGGCATCACGTATGACCCGCCGGAATTCGGAGACGTGTGTCACCCGGCCGGTCGCCGCATTGTAAAAACGGAATCGGATCGTGAAAGGCCCCGGCTCGCGTTCTGCCCGCCGGAGATGTTCTCGGACCGCGGCGGCATCGTTTTCATGAATGCATCCGAGGAAAATCCCTCCCTGTTCCATCCATTTTCCAACAGGCTGTCCGGTCCACTCCTCGATTCGGTTGCCGATAAATCGGAATTTCAGATCGGCGCCCTGACGGAACAACACACCGGGCCAATGCTGGAGAACTGCGTCAATCGGAGCGTCCATGGTTTCGGCAACGCAGGGCTGATTAAGGAGACTTGAACATTTAAGCAGCCCTGTTCGGCAACGCGGTAATATCTCTTTTCCGCTTCTAAAGTGTCAACGACCCACTAGGGTTCCACCGTCATGAATCCGAACGCCCCTGTCAGCCCTCCCGCCATCACCGCCTGCGAACGCATTCTCCTGGTCGAAGACGAGGAGATCGTCCGCCTGATGATCAAGTCCGTGCTCGGCTTTCGTGGTTACAAGGTGGTCGAGGCCGAGGATGGCATCGATGCCGTGGAAAAGTTCCAGGCTTCATCGCAAAAAATTGATCTCGTTCTCATGGACTTTCATCTGCCCCGCCTGAACGGCCGGGAATCGGTGGTGCGCCTTCGCCAGATCGACCCAAAACTCCCCGTGGTCATCCTCAGCGGCGGACTGCACGACGCCATTGGCGATGATGGCGGGCCCGAACTCGAGGGGGTCGCCTTTCTCCACAAACCATTCGACAACGACGAACTGTTCCGGGTCATGCGCCAATTGTTGGACGCGAGAAGCGCCCTCGCATAGCTCAAGTGTCGCAAAGCGTTAGGAGTGCCGTGACTTGTCCTCCTCCAGCGCGGCGCACCCGTAGCGCCGACTGGCAGTCGGCTGTTTCGCCGGTTGTTAACCGGCAGGCATCCGTCCGATGCCAGTTTTCAGAACGGTTGGGAGGTAATTCGGCTATTGGGCAACGCCATCATCTGATGGAAATGCATCACAAAGGCGACGGCTGGAAGAGGTCGCAGGTCGTGTGTCTCCATTTGGAGGCGTGGTCACGGCAAGTCCCACCTCAAAGATGCTTCGCCAAAAGTCGGGCAACAGCGTTGACCACCTTTGGACCCGGATAGTTTGGATCGCGGATGAGCTTGCGAGCGCGCTCGATCTTGTCCGGACGCACCGACTGCCATGGACGTCCCGGCGGATGGCGTTCGGGGGAACCGCCGGATGCCGGCTTCGGCGCCCCGCCTTTTCCCCGCCGGCTCATTGACGATGCTTTTGATATTGGGCGGCGACAAATTCCCAATTGATCACATTGAAAAACGCCGCCACATAATCGGCGCGCTTGTTCTGGTACTTCAAGTAATACGCATGCTCCCAAACGTCGAGGCCGAGGATGGCCGGCTTGCCATTCATGAGCGGATTGTCCTGGTTCGGCCGCGATGTGATATCCAGTTTGCCGTCGTCCACCACGAGCCATGCCCAGCCACTTCCAAAGATCTTCATCGCTGTGCCTGTGAATTCAGCTTTGAACTTCTCGAAGCTCGTGAATTGGTTGTCGATGGCTTTCGCCAGCGGGCCCGTCGGCTGGCCTCCGCCGCCTTTTTTCATCATCTGCCAGAATAACGAGTGGTTGTAATGTCCGCCACCCTGGTTCCGAACCGCGGTCCGGATCGACTCCGGAACTTCGTCCACGTGCCGGACAATCTGTTCCACCGATTTCGCGGCAAGGTCGGGATGCCCGGCGATCGCCTTGTTGAGGTTCGCCACGTAAGTCTGATGATGACGATCATGATGGATCGTCATCGTCTGGGCATCGATGTGCGGTTCGAGCGCGTCCGCAGGGTAGGGGAGCGGCGCGAGTTGAAATGGCCCCGCGGGCGCCGGCGCTTCCGCAGCGCGAAGCGTCGCTGGAAAAACAGCGGCGGCCACAGTGAGCAGTGAGGTGCGTTGAAGAGCTTTTCGGCGGGTGATCATGATGAAATCCGTTCGTTGGATGTTGTTCGCGAACCCTGAGGCGATCGCCGCGGAACTGCAAGCCCGATCCCGGCACCGATCGCGTTGCATCCGGCGGTTCCGTGCATCCCGAGGGTCCACCTCTCCCCGCCGTTCAGGCACCCTGTCCAGTAACTGCTGAACAGAAGCGCCTCCTCTCCCTCTCCCTCTCCTCCATTTCGGAAATGGAGGAGAGGGTGCCGAAGGGCGGGAGAGGAGGAGCACCTTCCAAAACGCGGGCGTCCAAGAACCGGAATTGAACTTCCCGCGGCCTCTCCTTAAATTCCTCAGGTGGCTGCCGAGATCTCCGTCATCGTCCCTGTTTACAACGAATCGGAAAACGTGCTGCCCATGCTCAAAGAGGTGGCCGCCGCGATGCAGCCTGTGGCCACGCCTTGGGAACTGGTCTTTGTGGACGACGCCAGCACCGATGACACCTGGAAGCGAATTGCCCAGGCGCGCGAGGCGGATGCGCGCGTCCGCGGACTGCGTCATCAACGAAACGCCGGTCAAAGTGCGGCGGTATGGACCGGGATCAGCGCCACGACTAGCCCGATCCTCTGCACCCTCGACGGGGATTTGCAAAATGACCCTGCCGATCTGCCGGGCATGCTCACCGAATTGGGCAGCGTGGATTTTGTGAGCGGCATGCGGTTGAGCCGCCAGGATACTTGGGTGCGAAAAATCTCCTCCCGCATCGCGCGCCGGGCCCGTCGCGCCGCGCTGGGGGTGGATTTTCGCGACACCGGCTGTGCGATTCGCGTCTTCAAGCGCGAAACGTTGTCCGGGGTATTCCCGTTCAATGGACTGCATCGCTTCCTCCCGGTGCTTGTCCACGGCGGCGGCTTCAAGACCCTGGAGCTTCCGGTGAACCATCGCCCCCGGGTCGCCGGCGTTTCAAAATACGGCGTATGGAACCGGCTGGGCCGCGGCATTTATGATCTGCTCGCGATCGCCTGGTATCAAAAGC
>JBEEGQ010000157.1:0-3325 GCA_041166945.1 Verrucomicrobiota bacterium | reverse complement strand
CGCGCCGCAGGTCAAAACGCGTTCGTGCGCCAGAGCGGCGTCACTGCCCACATGTTGATGGGCGCCAGGCTGCGTCCGAAGTGGAGGTACTGCACGCTGCCGTCAGCAAACCCGTAAACCGAACCGCCCCCGCCGGAATTGCTCCCGTGCGCGCCGTGGCGGGTTTGCTCCAATTCCGTAATGTCATTGCCTGTAACGCCCACCCGGCTGCCCTCCAGGAAATCCATCCAGTAATGGCCGGAAGTGGCCTCCTTTTCCCCCATCGTGATGGTGGCGGACGGCTCGAAAATATCATTTTCAGAAATCGAGTTCGTCATTCGAAACGTCCCGAAAAAATCGTTCCACCCATTGAAAATATAACTTCGAGGCGCCAAATCGGGCGCGCTTGAACCAGGGCTCCCGCTCGACAGTGGAGATGGCACATCGCTGGGACACCGGAGGATCGTGAGGTTCTGATATCCGTCAAAGAGGAGCGCTGGCCACCAGTCACGCGTTCGGCGCGTGGGGAATTTCCCCTCGTAATCATCGAGATACATCTGCAACGCGAGCCCGAGCTGTTTGTTGTTGTTCGTGCAGGCGGTGCGGCGCGCCATTTCCTTCGCCTGCGACAACGCGGGAAGCAACATCGCCGCGAGGATCGCAATGATCGCGATGACCACCAGAAGTTCGATGAGCGTGAATGCACTGTGTGTAACGCAGCCGTCACCGGCTGCGAGTTCCCGCACCGTCCCGGTGCCGGGAGCTGCGAGGCGCGTTGCCCGAGCGAAGGCCTCTTGCGGCGGGACGCCGCCAGAACCCGCAGGCGAGACGCCTGCGCTACGCTGCCAACCACGGCGGGCATTGGCGTGGGCTGAGTTCAATTCACTTTCCTGCATCGTTCTGGTACCGGGAGCTGCAGTGCGCGTTGCCCGGGCGAACGCCTCTTGCGGCGGGACGCCGCCAGAACCCGCAGGCGGGACGCCTACGCTACGCCGCCAACCACGGCGGGCATTGGCGTGGGCTGAGTTCAATTCTTTCGCTCGGGCTTGTGCGCGTTATGGCAGGATTTGCAATTGGATGCTGACTTGTAGGACTCAATCGCGCCCGCGTCGCCAGCCTGGAGTGCTTTCGCGGCTTTGACCAGGGCAAGACTCTTCGAGTCCCAGCTGGCTTGCTCGCCGCGCGGCGGTTTGTTGGCCGGCAACGCTGAATAATAATCCACCAATTTCTTGAAATCATCGGCGGTGCCCTGGCCGCGGGCGACTTTTTTGCCAATGTTTTCATCCCCCTTATGCAGGGCTTTCATCACCTCCTTGATGGAATACTTCGGCTGGACATCGACAGCCATGAGTGACGGGGCGGATGCGGACGCGCCCAGGATGACAATGGCGGCCAAGGCGGTTTGTTTGAGAATGGTGGTCATGACAGGTTTTGGCAAAGGAGCGGTTGAATGTAATCGATCGCGGGAATGAATCGCGGGAATGCTCAAATCTTTTTCAGTATTTCCTTCCAGCGTTTCCAGGCTTCATCCCGTGCTTTTTTATTATCAGGATTTTTGTCCCCCGGGTCTTCGCCGGCGCGCATAAACCCATGACCCGCGCCTTCGTAGGTGACGGGTGCATAGGTCTTGCTCGCCTTGGTCATCAGCTCGGTGGATTTGGAAATCGTGGAATTGACGCGCGCATCATTGCCGCCATAGAAACCGTGGACGGCCGCCTGAATGCGCTGGATGTCGTCGGGCTTTTCGGGGCCGGAGCCGTAAAAGACCGCAGCCGACTTAATCTCCTTGTTGTTCGTCGCAAACCGAAATGATTGGGTGCCTCCCCAGCAAAAACCTCCGACGGCGACCTTGCCGTTGCAGGCGGGAAGTTTTTTGACATACGCCACGACCGCGTTCAGGTCGGCTGTGACTTGATCGGGGGGGAGGGAGGAGATCGCCTTGCGCACGGCATCGCCGCCACCCAGTTCCGCGGTGCCGCCGCCATCCTTGGCAGACCCCGAAAGGAGGTCAGGCGCGATGGCGATGTAGCCGGCTTCCGCCAGTTGATCCGTCACGCCCCGGACCCAATCGGAGAGGCCAAAAATTTCATGGATGACCACGACGGCGGTGGCTTTGGTGGGGACCTCGGGGTACGCGATGAAACATTTCACCTCGCGATCGCCGTGTTTGATGGTCACCCACTCGAGATGACGCGGGGATTTTTCGAGGCGCGCTTTTGCCCACTCCTGAGCCGGAGCGGCGAAGGCAGCCCCCAGGATGGCCAGTGCGATGATCAGAATTCGATTCATAATTATTGCGGAGGTTTTGGAAACAGCCGGCCGTGACCGGCCGAAATCGCTTATCGGGTCTCAGGAGTCACGCCCATCACGATGTCAAACCGGGCCGTGAGTTCCCCGGCGCGTGAATTTTTCAATGGAAGAAATGGAACAGAAACGGATTTGCGCGCCTGCTCGTCTTTGATGCCCTTCCAGACGCCGTCCTTTTCATTTCCGGGATGGCCATGGATGTAACATTGGGTGATCAATTCCTTCCTCCCCTTTCGTTTGATCGCGTAATGGATGTGGGGCGTGCGTCCGGGATAGGCCACCGGTTTGATCGTGCGAAAAAGATATTCACCGGTCGACCCGGTCAGAAATCTCCCGAATCCCTGGAAGTTCACGTCGCGCTTCTCACGATTGCCGGTGCCGCTATGGAGGTAAGCGCCGTTGTTGTCGCATTGCCAAATCTCGACCAGCGCATTGCGGATCGGCTCCCCGCGCGAATCCAGGATGCGCCCGCTTAACCAGGTGACTTCACCCACGGCGGGCGTGATGCCGTCATTGACGATCAGCAAATCGTTGTCGGTGTCCAAGGGAAGTTTATCCGGATAAAAAGGGCCTTCTGTCTGTCGTGGGGTCAGCAGCAATTCGCGGGCAAATGCGGGGGGCACACTGGCGAGGGCGGAGGCAAAAGCCATGGATCGTAGGAAAGCCCGGCGATCCGTGGAAAACAATCCGCGGCGGGGAAACAGGCTGGTTGTCATGCGTTGATGACACTTTTCGCAAAACCCGGTTACGCGCAAGATCGTTTTGAACCGGAAGCGGCTCCGCATCGGGCGGCTTCCCGTGATTGTGCCGGCTTGTTTTGGCATCGCGCCGGCAGCAGGATTCGGCCGAATGCTGGGTCTCAAATTGAAAAGGCTGCTGTCGGCCGGGCTGCGCTGCGCGTGATTCTTCCCTGGATTTATCCCCTGCTCTTCCTTACCGGGCTGGTCGCCGGTTTTGTGGACTCGATTGCGGGCGGCGGAGGCATCATTACGGTCCCCGTTTTGTTGAACCTGGGCATGGCGCCGCTGGACGCACTGGG
>JBEEGQ010000156.1:0-5841 GCA_041166945.1 Verrucomicrobiota bacterium | reverse complement strand
AAGCCCCGCTTTTTCTCATCTCCACCCGCACCGAACAACAGGTCAGCCGCGGTTTCACGGGAAGTTTTTGGGGTTGGGGCATCTTCGGGTTCGTGCTGGCCCCGCTGGGTGTCATCGTCACGGATGCCATTTCTCATGTGGATCTCGAAACACGCTGGCCGGTTTACGTGGTGGCGGCCGGGGTTTACCTGTTGGCCGCCGCCGTTGGATGGACATGGCTGGCGTTTAACGGACTCGTCGAACTGCGCCAGCGCGTTCGACAGGCCTGGGCCCAGGTCGAAGTGCAGCTCAAACGCCGGCATGATCTTATCCCAAACCTTGTGGAAGTTGTTAAGAGCTACACCGACCACGAAAAGCAGACGCACACCGAACTCGCCGCGCTCCGCACCCAGCTGCAAGCCACCGCGCCCGGCGTTCAAGGCCCTGATTTTAGGGCGCTCACGGGCAGCGTCATCGCGCTTGCCGAGCGCTACCCGGAATTAAGGGCCGACACGGCCTTTGCGCAACTTCAGCGGCAGCTCACCGACACTGAACAACGCATCGCGCTCGCCCGCGGCTATTTCAACGACATCGCCACTCATTTCAATACGCGCCTGGAGACGGTGCCCGAAAAGTTTGTGGCGCGTGTGGCCCGAATGCAGCCGCAATCCCTGCTGGAAGCCAATGAATTCGAACGCGCGCCCGTGTCGGTGCAATGGATCCAACCAGCCGCCGTACCGGGCCTGGCATGAGATTTTTCCGGGCTCGCAGGGGAGCTATTTGCTGTTAGATCGCGACTGTGAGTTTCGGAAAAAACTCCTTCGCGGCCGCGCAAGTAGCGCGGCTCAAATCATCGAGTCCAACGCCGGTCACAGCCGAGGCCAGCTCCGCGATTTCCTTTACATAGGCCGGTTCACAGCGTTTGCCGCGATAAGGAACCGGCGCCAGGTAGGGGCAATCGGTCTCGAGCATGAATTTCCCCAGGGGCGTCGCAGCGAGCGTGTCGCGGATGTTTTGACCATTTTTGAAAGTGAGAATGCCGGTGAAACTCACCAGCGAACCCATTGCGACAACCCGATTCATCGCCGCGACATCGTCGGCGAAACAATGGAACTGCCCCCGCACCCGTCCTGCAAAGGGTTGCATGATCGCCATCGTATCTTCCAACGCGGATCGTTGATGGATGACACAATTCAGGCCGAGCTCGGCGGCGACCTCCAGTTGTTGAAGAAAGACCTGCGCCTGCCTTGTTTTGTAAACCTCGTCCTCCGCCGGGGTGCCGCCTGGCTTGTGGCTCGGCAGCCGGTAATAATCCAGCCCCGTTTCGCCAATGGCCACCACCTTCGGATGCCTGCCGAGTTCCCTCAACGCGGGACGCAAATCGGCAGGCGCTTCAAGGGCGTGAGTGGGATGCCATCCGACCACGGCGAAGATGGCGTCGTAGCGGTCCGCCAGTGCGATTGCCCGCTGGCTGCTCTCGAGGTCCGTGCCAATGGTGATGATGCGCTCGATGCCCGCCGCGCGCGCCCGCTCCAGTATTTGCGGGAAGTCCGCCGTGAACTCCGGGTAATCCAGGTGAGCGTGAGTGTCGAAGAATGTCGGCATGATATTGGAGAGGGTAAACCCCGGGGAAAATGCAGGCAAGCGCGCGGGATTGGTGCGGCCTGAAGTTGGGAGTCACACGATTCTATGGAGTCGGTGCTCGTGTCCCAAAGGGACAGTTGAATGTAGCCGGTGGGAAGTCCGCCCGCAGCGGACGCACCCACCGGATCGAAAATCCGAAAACGCCCGCGCCCCGGCCCGGGCGCATGACGATCCTGTGCGCCCGAATTGAAATTGCCGCGTTCGATGATTTCGACCCTGTTCTATGGCGTTCATGCGCCCTGCCGGGGCGCGGGATTTGCGGAGGGATGGCGATCCGGTGGGTGCACCCGTTGCGGGCTTCCCACCGGCTACCATCACGCGGCCCTCCGGGCCGGGGGGGCGGGGGGGGCGACATGTAGCTGAACCCGCAAAATGAGGCACGACGATCCAATGTGCCGGCGCGGAAACCGTTGAACAGAAATGCCTCCCCATCCCTCTCCTCCATTTCCGAAATGGAGGAGAGGTGCCTGAAACTGTCCGCACCTTGACTATTGAATCCCCGGCCGCCTTCTCCTAGCCTGCCGCATCTTTGAGCGGATACATGGCGACCCATTATGAAACACATTTCACTCCTCACGACTTTTGCCTTCGCCTTTGTCATTTGCGCGGGATGCAAAAAAGATTCGGACTCCGGGGGCACAGGGTCCAAGTCGGACAACGCCGATGTCATCAAGGTGGGTGAGTTTGCGTCCTTGACCGGCAAGGAAGCCGCCTTTGGCCAGGCGTCCCATAAGGGCACCGTGCTCGCCATTGACGAGATCAATGCGGCGGGTGGCGTTCTGGGCAAGCAACTCAAGCTGGTTTACGAGGACAACCGCACGACACCCGGCGAATCCGCGACCATCGTCAAGAAGCTCATCTCGCGCGAGAAGGTGGTCGCCGTCCTTGGCGAGGTCGCCTCCGGACGCTCCTTGGAAGCAGCACCCATCTGCCAGCAATACAAGATTCCGCAAATCTCGCCCTCCTCGACGAATCCGAAGGTGACCGAAATGGGGGATTACATTTTTCGGGTCTGCTTCATCGATCCCTTTCAAGGCCGGGTGCTCGCTGAGTTCGCGAAGGACACGCTGAAGACGAAGCAGGTTGCGTTGCTTTATGACGCGTCGTCGCCGTACAGCGTCGGCCTGGCGAAATTTTTCCGCGACAAGTTCACGGCGGATGGGGGCACAATCATTACTGAAAAAAGTTTCAACAGCGGGGACAAGGATTTCAAACCCCAGCTGACGGCGATCAAAGCTGCATCGCCGCAGGCTATTTTCGTTCCATGCTATTACACCGAAGCCGGACTTATCGTGGTCCAGGCACGTCAACTCGGCCTTACGGTTCCGCTCTTCGGAGGGGACGGCTGGGAGGCGCCCGAGCTATTGCAAATCGGAGGCGCGGCGATGGAGGGAACTTACTATTCCACCCATTTTTCGGCGGAGGACGCCGCGCCGGCGCCGAAGGCATTCGTCACCAAGTTCAAGGCGAAGAACAACAACGAGGTGCCCGATTCGATGGCGGCGCTGGGCTACGATTCGGTCTATGTGCTGGCCGACGCCATCAAGCGCGCAGGGACGACCGACGGGCCCAAGCTGCGCGATGCCCTGGCGGCAACGAAGGATTTCGAGGGGGTCACCGGAAAGACGACGATTGATGCGAATCGCAACGCATCCAAGGCGGCTGTTTTCGTGACGATCAAGGATGGCAAGTTCAAATACGAACGGACGATTGCTCCCTGAAGACAGGTCGGAGTTACGCCGAGGCAAGAGTTAGGGTATTGGGCGATTGGACCGTTCCATTCGCCGAAGTCAGCGGCTTTACCCCCTGCGATGTTTGGTTTATAGTGGTGAGTTATCCTGTCTCTCCGTCTCTAGGGCGACAGGGTTGTTTCACATGCAAGACCAACGTTTTCGGCGGCCTTACAAAAGCGCGCTGCTGTGCCTGATTCTGGCGGGCATTCATTTGGTTGCCACGGCGCAGACGACTACCAAATCGTTCACGAATGCGACCCCGATAGACATTCTTGAACTCGGCGATCATTCGCCGTATCTGGCAAGCCTGTATCCCTCGACCATCGCAGTTTCCGGCCTTCCGGCCCTCATCACCAAAGTCACGGCTACCTTGCGCAATTTTGGGCACGAGTCTCCCTCGGATGTAGATGCGCTGCTGGTGGGGCCGGGAGGTGAGAGTTCCATCCTGATGTCAGATGCAGGTGGAACGTTCCCGGTATCCAACATCACCCTGACCTTCGACGCCGCACAGCCGCCGCTTCCGATCGGCATGTTGGGAAGTGGAGCATTTGCACCCAGGGACTTCGGGATCTCGTCCCTGGATTCCTACCCACCACCGGCGCCGGCTGGTGCACACACCGCGTCGCTGTCCGTCTTCAACAACACCAACCCCAATGGCATCTGGCGTCTTTACGTCCTTGATGACCTTGACGAAGGAATCGGTTACATTGACGACGGTTGGTCGATCACAATCGTGGCGCAGGCGGCGTGTTGCGATCCGGCCCCGGTTCTTGGGATCACGCGTTCGGGGACAAATGTGGTCCTGCGCTGGTCCGCTGCTGCAACCGGCTACACGGTGGTCGCCAAGAGCGCGCTGACTTCCTCGCTGACGTGGAATCCGATCGTCAATCCGGTCACGACAACGGACGGAACGAACATCGTCACCGTGCCGGCCACCAGCGGGAACCGGTTTTTTGAACTGCGAAAGTGACCCGGGTGGACGAGTGGGCGGCTTGTTGTTCACCAGAATACTGCCCGCGGAAGGTGTTCCCCTCGGGGCGCCGACTGCCAGTCGGCGCTACTCGGGGCAATCCTCCGCGCGCGGCCCTTCATCGATACAAAAGAAATCGCTCCCGACGCTTTTCGAATTTCTTCAATTCCTCCTGCCAGCTTCGCTGAATGCGGGCGAGAGATTGTCCGGATCGGATGGCTTCCAAGGTGGCGGGATGCCGCAAAAGCGGTGCGATTTTTTCCAGGGCGTATTCGTCAGGGTAAAGCTTGTGCAAGGTGAGCGCGATGACGATGCCGACATTCACCGCCTGCAATTTGTCGCGGTCCGTCACAACAATCGTCGCTCCGGCGCAGGGTCGATCCTTGAACGTGCTGTAGGTGGGAGTGAAGCGCACGGGCAAAAAACGCACTCCCGGGAGAGCCGCCTTGTTTAACTCTGCTGCCAGCAACATGTCGTCGATGTAGGGGGCGCCGATTTGTTCAAACGGCTTGTCGGTTCCGCGCCCGACGCTCAGGGCGCTCTCGTGCAATCCGACGCCGGGATACAGCGCCGCCGCCATGAGACTGCGCATGTTGGGGGACGGATTGCGCCAGGGCAGCGCCGTGGCATCAAACCACATGTCACGTGACCAGCCCTGGCAAGGGATCACCGTCAGGTCGGCATGAATGGCGCGCTCGACGTTGAACATTTTCGCCAGCTCGCCAACCGTCATCCCATGCCGCAGCGGCAGCGAATGAAAAGCGATGAACGAAGGATCTCCATCGTAGATGGGGCCTTCCACCGCCCGGCCGCCGATGGGATTCACGCGGTCCAATACAAAAAACTTCAGCTTCGCCATGCCTGCGGCTTCGAGACAGAGCCCGAGGGTGGCGCTGTAGGTATAGAACCGGCAACCAATGTCCTGAACGTCAAAGACGAGCGCATCCAGGCCCTTTAACTGCGCAGCGTCGGGCCGGCGCAAACGCATTGCCATAGCGTTGTAGTCACGCTCTGTCTGGCCCGGTTCCTTTTTCGGAATCCTGGGATAGAGGCTGAACACGGGCAGGCCGGTGACTTCATCGACGCTGTTGGTGACGTGCTCGTCGAGGGCGCCGCGGATGCCGTGTTCCGGGCTGAAGAGCGCCCTCAATTCAATCCCAGGGGCGCGATGCAGCAGGTCGATGGTCGGATTGCGCCAGCGGTCCTGCCCGGTGTGATTGGTGACGAGGCCGAGCCGAAGTTTTTTCAAGGGCTCGAAACCTCGCTTGGCCAGCACGTCGATGCCGTTGAGGACCCCGGGGAGATCCGGACGGGAGATGTTTGGCAATTCCGCCTTCGCAGGTGCGGCGTTCGACGCGGTGGCCGGCGTCTTCAACGTCGCTTCCGCATCGAGGGTTGCGAAATAATTTGTGCGAACCGCCAGGCCGCCTTTCACGTTCGCAAAATTGAATCCTTCCACCGCTTCGGCGGCGAGAGTTCCCAGCGTGTACTGCAACGGTAAAATGTTTCCCTTGC
>JBEEGQ010000155.1:0-11213 GCA_041166945.1 Verrucomicrobiota bacterium | reverse complement strand
AAACCCAGGAAAACGGGAGCAGAAAGCAGGGGAAATTTTACTTCGTTGCGGATGGCGGCGCCGCGACAGCCGGCGGGGCGTTGGTCGCAATCTCGATCTGCTCCGGCGCGCTAATGACCAGCGTGATGGGACCGGTCCGGGTTTTGTAATTGCGATCGTTGAACACTGCCGTCCCGACGACGGTGCAGGTGACATTCGTGAGGGACGCCTTGTCCGTCGCCACAATTTTCAGCGTGGTTTCAGAGACCCCGGCGGTCAATTTTCCTAGTTCACTTTTTATGCCGGAAGGAATCCCTTCGATTGAAAGCTCGACCTCCCCCGCGAAACCCGCGCGGCGTTCGACCTTGATCTTCGTTTCGGTTTCACCCGCCGCGGACGTGGAGCCGGGTGGCAACGCCGTCACGGATAGTTTGGCGAGAGTGCTGGATAACTGGAGCGGATAGGGGATCACTGACACCGGCATCGGCCTCGAGTATTGGGTCATTCCGCCTGCGTCGCCTCTCACGACAATGGTTCGTGTCCCCAGCTCCGAGTCCATTTTTGGCTTCAAGGAGATCCGCGCGGTTGATTCCGAGCCTTTGATGGTCGCCTCACCGCCCTCGAAAGATTTCGAGATAGGCTCGCCCGCGGCGTTGAAGCCCTCGGCGGTGACTTTGATTTCTCCGGTGAAATTTCCCTCCCGCTGCACCAGGACGTCGATCGAGGCGGCCTGTCCCTGCTCCACTGTCGCGTTCAATGTGCCGAATTCGAGGGAATAGGGGGCTGCTTCGAGCACGGTGAGATAAGCCTGCCGGACGCCGCTGGCGCCATTCAACGGCGTGGCTGCCACGGTGACCGGCTTGCCGGCGATGACGCCGATCGCATTCATGCGAACCGGGACTGAGCCGAGCGCGGCGTCTTTTGTGGCGGAGACCAGCAGCAAGCCGCTGGCGGGCGTGTTGGGCAGCGTGAGGGGCTCCGCGTAAACTCCAGGCGGCAAATCCGCAAACTCAAATCGCACCGCTCCGTCAAATCCTCCCGCGCGAGCCACTTCGCATCGGATCTTCGTCAATCCGCCGCGATGCACCCGCAGCGTGTCCGGTGCGAAGCGCGCGGTGAAAGCAGCCCCCGCCGCGCCGGCCGGCGGACGAATCGTCAGTCGATAACCAAACCGATCCCCGCCTCGATCGGTAAGATCCTTCAGGGCGATCAGATATTCCGTCTCCTTTTTTGCGTCAAATTCGATTCGCGCATCCGCGCCATTGGCGTCGTCATTTTGCGCGAGCACGACTCCATTCGTGTCAGTGAGAGTCAGCAACGCATCGAGTCTTGATCCAAAACGGCTGGCAGCGACGTCCAGGGCCAGCTTTTGGTCGCTCGCCGATTTAAAACGGAAACGGTCGACGTCCTTGGGCCCGCCCATGCGGCCGTTGATGACCAGCGGAAGCGTCACGGACTGCGCGTTGGTGGCCGCATCGTTCGGTTCGACCTCCATCACTTCCGGCAGTTCGGAAACATTGAACGGGAGAAGATTCGAATAACCGCGCGGCGTTTTCACCCGGATTTCCTGCGTGCGCGGCGCCGTTGGATCAATGGCCAGCGTCATTTTGGAGGTGCCCTCGAGATTGCGTCCCGCCAGGGAGACTTCGATCGATTTGCCTCGCTGACCGCCAAATGGAAAGAGGGATTCGACATAAGGCAGCGGGCCGGCGTGCAGGCGATAGGTATAATTGCCACCGCCCTGGTAACGAAAATCCCGCAAGGTGACCACGAACTCGCCATCTTCCGGCGCCGAAAAAAACAGGAGGCTGTCGAGGCCGAGCGCGTCTTCATTGCGCGCGAGTTCCTTACCCTTTGCGTCGAGGACGACCAGTGATGAATCCAGCGGCGAACCCCGGCGGGCTGCCTCGATCTCGAACACGAGCTCCTGTCCTTTGAGGGCCTTGAACCGGTAAGCATCAAGCTGCGCGGCGGCGCTGATGACCCCGGAGATCGACGCGGGCAATTCGACAAGCTGCCCCTGGGAGGTGGAGCTGTTGAGCTCCTTCTCGGCAACCTCGGGCCACTGGCCGGTATTGAGGAGAAGCGGGTTGGACACGCCCCCGGGCGCCACGACCCGCAATTCGCGAGGCGCGAGCGCGGCGTCCGCCGAGGCGGTAACGCGCAGAACGAGGCGCTTGTCATCGCGCGCCGGCGTCGCCGTTTCGGCCCGCGTGATGCCGCCTCCGGTGGATTCGATTGTCACGGAAGGCTTCGGTGGCGGAGGAGGCGCCGGCATGTTGGTGGCGACCAGGCCGGGTTCGCCGTTGAAAATGAACTGTGTGACGCCCCCGAGATTTTCCCCGGCGAGCACGACCTCGACGGTGGTGCCACGCTGGATCCATTCCGGGGAAATCGACGTGAGCTTCGGAGCGGGCTGCGCCATGAGCGCCGGCGCGAGAGTGGATAACAGCAGAAACAGACCACGGAGGAACGCGGATGGACACGCATCGGGGCGGGCCAATGACGAATGACGAATGACAAATGGGCGGGGGACGCTGGTGTCCGAGGGGGCGTTCATCGTGACAGGGACCAATTACTCAGCCGAACAACCCCGTGACGGGGTCAGCCTGGACGAGTTCGCGGGGCTGATTGAGATGGTTCAGCACCATCGTGTGGGGGTCGATGCCCAGCGCGTGGTAAATGGTCGCCAGCAACTGAATGGGATGAACCGGTGTCTCGGCGGGCGAGGAAGCGGTGCTGTCGCTCTTCCCGTAGAGCGCCCCGCGCCGCACGCCGGCGCCCGCCACCAGCGCCGTGTAACAATAAGGCCAATGATCCCGGCCGTCGGGTGCGTTGCCGTTGCCGCTGGTGCTGACCCCAAGGCGCGGGGAACGGCCGAATTCGCCGATCGCCACCACGAGTGTTTCCTTGAGCATTCCCCGCTGATCCATGTCCTCGAGCAGCGCGCTGAGGCCGCTGTCGAGTTTCGGGCAATGCAGGTTTTTCAGCGGGCCAAAATTCGCAGCATGCGTGTCCCAGGCGTCGACCGTTGGATTGCCGTTGGCCACCGCAGGCCAGTTGACCTGGACAAAACGGGTGCCGGCTTCGATGAGCCGCCGCGCGAGCAGCAGCCCCTGGCCGAAAGTATGACGTCCATATTGATCCCGGAGCTTGTCCTTTTCCTTCCCGAGGTCGAAAGCGTCGCGGGCGCGGCCGGAGCTGACGAGATCGAAGGCTTTCTTGTAATACGCATCGAGCGCGTATTTTTCGACAGCCGCCTGCATGTCGGGCATCTGGCTCTCGACGGTCTGAAGGAGCGTGGCGCGGCGGGCGAGGCGCTCCTTGGGAACGTCCTTTCGCATCGAAAGGTCGTCGAGTTTGATCTCCTTGTTGGGGTCCTGGTAAAAATAATATGGGTCATAGGCGGCGCCGAGGAACCCCGCGCTGCTGCCCTTTCCGATCACGTTGCTCTCCTGCGTTGGCCGCGGGAGAATGACGAAGGGAAGCATGGAAACCTCGGGCGGTTTGAGACGTGCGATCTGGCAGCCCGCATGTGGGAAATCATTCGGGGCGGGCGGTTCCAGCTGGCCGGAAGGCGACACGCGATCCGGGGTGTAGCCCGTCATCATCTGGTAGTGCGCCGCCGTGTGGTTGAAAAGACCGGCGGGGGTATAGCTCACGGACCGGATGAGCGTGGCCTTGTCGACCTGTTTTGCAAGCAGCGGCATCACCTCGCTGAGGTGAATTCCCGGCACAACGGTTCGGATCGGCTTGAACTCGCCCCGGACATTGGAAGGCGCATCGGGTTTCGGATCCCAGATATCGATATGGCTGGGACCGCCTTGCAGGAAGATGAAGATCACCGATTTGGCATTGCCCCATCCGCCCTTGCCTTTCGCGGATTCGGGAACCGTGGATGCCGTTGCTTGCAGCCGCAGGATATCGGCAAGGCTGATGCCGAGAAACCCGGCGCCACCGACCCGCAGGAATTCGCGCCGGCTGAAACCGTCGCACGTGCTGCCAGGTCGTCCAGGGATGCTGATCATAATGGTGGTCCTTTCAATTCAACGGTTGAACAAAAACGCGGGGCTGTTGAGAAGCGCCCAAGCGAGGTCCTGCGCCACTTCGAGCCGGTTCGCCTCCGGGCCGAACTTCACCGCGGCCATCTCCTTCTCCGTCGGCCGCCGGCTGAGGCAGCCCAGATAAATCTCGGTGACAAGTTTGTTGTCGTCCTTTTCCGACTCCACCAGTTTGGTGATTCGGTTGTTCGGCGAATTGACTGCATCGGAAATGGTGTTGCCGTTGATGAGGCTCAAGGCGTGCGAGAGGGTCATGTTGCTCGACCGTTCGCACTCGCAGGCGCTCTGCCGTTTGGGGCGTCCGAACAAAAGCAGGAAATCGTTGCCGGTCACCATCCCATCGGGAATTTGCACCGCCCGCATCCCGCTGGGCACGCCCGCAAAACTGATCTTCGAGCCCGTCGCCAGCGCGAGGGCGTCGGTGAGCTGCTCCGCGCTCAGGCGTCGCGGGCTCGCATGCGAAAAGTTCACCGAATCATCCTCGTTCCATTTATTTTTCACGATGGAAAGCTGGTAGGTGCGCGACTGGCAAATTGTCCTCATCAACTTCCGCACGTCAAAACCGGTCCGCACAAACTCCGCGGACAACGCGTCGAGCAGCTCGGGATTGCTCGCCGGATTGCTGGCGCGGATGTCATCCACCGGGTCGATGATCCCGCGTCCGAAAAAATAACTCCAAGTGCGATTGGCCATGGACCTGGCGAAGAATGGGTTGTCCCGGGAGGTCAGCCATTCGACAAACGGCTCGCGCCGATCCTCGCCGGCGGGGGTGGCGCTGGCGGCGCCCACGGGAACTTTCGGCGCGACCACCTGGTCGGTTTTTGGATGTCTCACCTCGCCGCCCTCCGGCTTGCGATACACAATCTCCTCGGAAGTGACAGCAAACGATCCGCCGGCCTCGGCAAAAATCACGTCCTTGCCGACATGGCCTTTCTTCACGCCCACCTGCGCGAAATAAGCGCCCATCTGGTAATATTGGTTTTGCGTCCAGCGTTCGAACGGATGGTCGTGGCATTTGTTGCAATTGAAACGGACTCCCAGGAACGTCTGGCTCACATCCTCGGTCATCTTGCCCGGCTCGCGCAGCACCCGCAGATAATTCACCGCCGGATTTTCCCACGAGCTGCCCTGCGCGGTCAGCAACGCGCGAACCATCTGGTCGTAGGGCGTGTTCTTCGCCAGCTGCTCGCGGATCCAGCCGCGATACAGCCAGACGCTTTTCTGGCCCAGATTCTCGCTGTTGCATTGGAGGAGATCCGCCCATTTGTTCGCCCAGGATTCCAGGAAATCAGGGCTGCCAATCAATTCGTCCGTGAGCTTGTCCCGTTTCTCACGCGTCGGCGTCTTGTCCTCGAGAAAACTGCGCACCTTCTCCGGCTTCGGCGGCATGCCGGTGAGGTCCAGATAAACGCGCCGCAAAAATTCCGCATCGGAAGCCAGGTCGCTCGGGAGAATCTTCATCTTTCGCAATTTCGCGTTCACATGCTGGTCGACGAAATTGTTCTCCGGTACGTCGGCCCATTGATAGCCGCTGCGATCCCCCATGATGGTCAGCAGCGCCGTTCCGTACAATCCTTCATATCGCACCAACAACGCCGCTTCGCCGCGACGCAAACCGCGCACCAGGCCGGCCTTGTCCACGTCGGTCACCTCCGTGTTGCTGACTGAAAAGTGTGCGTCGCGCGTCACTTCACGCGTCGACCCGTCGGGATAGGTGGCGATGACGAGGAATTGCTGGGAGCGTCCGGGGAGATCCATCTCGCTCTCTCGAGGCACAATTTCAAGCTTCGTGGCGCGGCCGGTTTTCGTGTCGTCCAGCTGGGTTCCCTCGACGATCCACTGGCGGATGAGTTGATGTTCCCGCGAGCCGGGCCGCAATGCCTGCCGGCCTTCGTGCGGGACCTCGCCCAGCGGCTTGAGCAGCATCAGCGATTCGTCGACAGCAACCCGGTTGAAACGACGGCCGGAGAGATCGTTGATCAGCGCCTGGTAATCGTAATCCGGATCGTAACCCCGCAATGAAAGTTTGAATCCATTCTTGCCCTTGGCCGATCCGTGACAGGTTCCCTGGTTGCAGCCGGCTTTTGCGAGAATCGGCTGGATCTCGCGTACAAACCGCACCGGACGCTCCTCGGCGCCCTCCACTTTCACCGGCAGCCGCGCCTCGCGATCCGCCGCCCTCACCACGATCTCCGCCATCCCGTTGGTTCGCGATCGGATGTAACCCAATTCGCCAATCTCCACGCACGCGGCGTCCGTGCGAAACGTCGCCTGCGCTGTCAAATCGATGGTCTTTCCACCTTCAACAACCCCCAAAACGAGCACGCGCCGTTCATCCCGCAAATCGGTGAGCGTCAGCGACGCAGGTTCCAGCTTGAGACTTTGAATGACAGGGAGAAGAGGCGCTGCAGGAATGGGGGAGGCCGCTTTTTCGGCTGCACCACACCGGAGGACTCCCAGCACGATGGCCACAGCTCCCAGAGTTAAGGCGATCCAGGATGGGGAAGAATTCGTTCGCATGCGCTCTTAGCAAGTGCTGACGTCCAGTGAGATGCCTGATATTCAGCGTCTTTCCGGGCTTGTCGAAAGGTACTCAGGACCTTCCGACGAAGCAAGACACGATTCCCACCAAATTCCGAGCAGCCTGCTCCCGCTGGTTCAAAACCCGGTGGCTACAGTCGGCGGGCACAGGACGTCGTCACCGACCATGAACACCAGGTCTCGTTGAAACACCGCGACCGCCAGGTCGCCTTTGCTCTGCGCTGCCTTTATTTCGCGCAGGATGATGCCGCCCGCCTCGAGATGAAACACCAGCTGGTTAGGGCGGATTTCCACCCGGGCCGATTTCACGAGCTGTTGATGGGAACGATCCAGCGAATCGGCCAGCCGCAGCAACGCGCCGAGACGCTGCACTGCCAGGCGGCTCGCATCGTCCAGCGCCCGGAATTCCTCATGGCTCAGCTCGGGGATCGCCTTGCGGTGATAACGCGCGACTTGCGCAATGACTTCGACCTCGCGCGGCGTGAAGTTTGTCCAATGGCGTTCCCGAATCATCCGCGCCGATTCCTTGTGATGTCCCTCCCCCGTCACTCCGAATTGATGTCCGATGTCGTGCAGGTAGGCCGCCGCCTCAAGCCATAATCTCTCCTGCGCCCCCAAACCGTGCAGCACTGCAAGTGGATCGAAAAGCTCCAGCGCGAGCCGCGCGACGTGCTGCACGTGAAAAGGTTTGTTTTCCATCTCGCGCATCAGCACCAACGCCTCCTCGCGGGCCGCGGCTTCGATCTGTCCTACGGAACTGCCGCCCATGACGCGGTCGGTCGCTGGATTCTGCTGGTTCATGACTTGCTCTCCGGCAGTACGGCGAATGCGATGGCCCTGTGAAAAACCGCCGCCGCCAGGTCGGATTTCTTGGCGGCCGCTCCAATCTCGCGGCTGCACGGGTGGGAGCTGTGCAAAGAGATCAGCAGTCTCCCAGGAGTGATTTCGACGCTGACACCCGTCACATGGCGTTGGTGACCGCGGTCCAGGCCGTCGGCGATCCGCAGCAGGGCAGCGAGCTGTTGGACGCGATGACGTTCCGCCGGAGACAGTGCTGCGAATTCCTCATGCTCGAGATCGGGCGGGCTCTTGCGGTGGTACCGTGCGACCTGCGCCATTAACTCGACCGTTTCAGGTCCCAGATGTTGCCAGGTGCGCTCCCGAATCAATCGTGCCGACTGTCGATGATGGCCTGGCCCATCCTGGGCGACACTCCAGCCGATGTCGTGCAACAGGGATGCGCCTTCCAGGATGAACCGGTCGGGATCCCCCAGTCCATGGAGACTTTCGAGTTCGTCGAAGAGTTGCACGGCCAGGGCTGCGGCGTGCTGGACATGGTGAGGTTCCTCCTCGAGCGCCTGCATCAGCGCCATCACCTCTTCACGCGCATCGGTGCCATTCATGGGGAATCGAGCAGCGCGCCGAACCGCAATCCGCGGGTGCTCACGTGCACCTCTTGAAGATCGAAGTGCTGCATGACGGCTTCGTAAATCGCGACGCCCATGATAATCACATCGGCGCGATTTCCCGGAAGTCCATCAATCTTCCGTCGCTCGCAAAGCGGCAGGCTCCACAGGTGAACCATGTAGTCCAGAATCTGCTGTCGCGTCAGGCAGGTTCCATCGATCGCTTCCCGCGCGAAATGCGCCAGCTTCTTTGCCATCCGCGCCAGGATCGTCGTCGTTCCGCCCGTGCCGATAAAAGTGATCCGGCGCCGGACATCCGCGGTGAGAATCGACTTCATCGCGGGCTCCAGCTGGCGCGCCGAAAATTCCTGGAGCCATCCGCGGCAGCTGGCCAGGTCCTGGATCGAGGGCGGATCGTGCGGGCGCAGCTTTTCGAGAAGACGCACGCTCCCGAGGGGAAAACTCTGTCGGAACTCGTGGTGCTCCTGGTTGCCGAGAATAAACTCGGTGCTCCCGCCTCCGACGTCCAGGATGAGCAACGGCTTTCCGTGAAACCGCTCGTCGCTCGTCACCCCCCGGTAAACCCACTCGGCCTCCTGGTCTCCCGAAATGATCTCGACCCGCAGTCCTGACGCCCGCCGCACCGCAGAAACCAGGTCGTCCGGATTTTTCGCATCCCGCGCCGCGCTGGTGGCGATGACGCGGATCAGTTCGGAGTCCTGCTCGACCGCGTAGGCGCAAAACTTCGCCACCGCGCTGGCCGTCCGCGCGATGGGAGTTTCCTGGAGCAAATGCGTGTCATAAAATCCGGCGCCCAGCCGGGTCTGTTCGCTCCGCTCGTCGATTGGATGAACAATGCCTTCGCGAACCTCGCCCACCAGCAGTTTGATGCTGTTGGTGCCGATGTCGATGACGGCGCGGCGGGATGGGTTCATTTGCCGGTACTGATTCAACCATCACGGGCCGTCCAAGTCAAAAAGCCTTGCCCGTTCGCACAACCTGTCACTAACAGCCTGTCATTTATTCCATTTTTTCCGCGGAGGCTCCGGCAGTCCTTGCGCCCGCAGTGCGGTTCTAAAATGCATTTTCGCCACCTTCGCCAGGTTTTGAACGCCGTGCTTTTCGATGAATGCTTTTGCGGCAGCGTCCACCGCGGCCGATGCGCCCTTGGGCAATGCCAGTCCAAATTCCTTCTCGAGGCGACCCAGGCGCGTCACAAATTCATCGCGCGCCACGATGGACGCCGCGGCCACCGCCAGGTCCGCCTCCGCCTTGTGGCGCTGCACCAATTCGATCTCGCGCCCCATCGACATCAATGCGCCGGCGACGGTCTCCTTGTTCGACGCGAACTGATCGCTGATCGCCTTGACGGGCGGGGGATTCATCCGATGACGCTGGCCCATCAGGTTTTCGATCACGCGCGCGTGGCCCCAGGCGAGCAGGCGGTTCACGCTGCGCATCGTCGCATAGAGCCGGTTGTAGGCGTCATTTCCGATCGGCACGGAGGTGATCACGCAACCCGGTGTGTTCCGAATCAAATCCGCCAGTTCGCGCATGCGCCTGTCGCTCGAAATGTTTTTCGAATCCTGGATCCCGCTGTCCTTCCACGCTCGCACCACGCCTTCATTCACGTAAACTCCCGCGATGCAGAGCGGCCCGAAAAAATCCCCCTTGCCGGATTCATCGACGCCGAACCGCGGAACGAGCAATTCAGGATTCAACACGGCTTCATACCCGAGGCGCGCCTGTTTTAATATCTCGGGCTCGAGGACAAACTCGACGAATTCCTGCGTCCCTTTTCCCTGCACGACCAGCTTGCCGCTCGTGTAAAAAACCACGTTCAGCTTGTCCTTCTCGCCGCCAAATTTCGCGTAGGGAACCTCGCGGGGCTTGAACCCAGCCTCACGCAAATGTTGCTCGAGCGCGGACGCCTGCCCGTCCGAGAGCTTGCAGGTATAAGATGTGAGCGGCTTCACGAAGACAGCATCGAGTTTAGCCCGCCGGGATCCGAGTTCAATGTTTCCCTCGCGCGCCGCCGCGGCTAGCATCCTATCCCATGACGCCGCCGGCGCCGGTTCCATCCGTAAAATTTCGAAGCCAAAAAACCCGGGCCCTGCTGGGTCCCCTGCTCCGCTGGTTCGGCCGCCATGCCCGTCCCCTCCCGTGGAGACTCACTCGCGATGCCTACGGCATCTGGGTTTCGGAAATCATGCTCCAGCAGACACAGGTCAAAACCGTCATTCCCTATTGGGAACGTTGGATGCGCGAATTGCCCAATGTGCGGGCACTCGCTGTGGCCTCGCCGGCGTATGTGCTGAAGCTGTGGGAGGGGCTCGGCTATTATTCCCGGGTTCGAAACCTTCAGCGATCCGCGCAGCTCATCCAGGAACGTCACGACGGCGCCTTTCCACGATGCTTCGATGCCATCCTTGAATTGCCAGGCATCGGACGTTACACCGCGGGCGCCATCAGCAGCATGGCGTTTCATGAGCCCCGGCCGATTCTCGATGGAAATATCATCCGCATCCTGACGCGCCTGTTTGGCATTGCCGGAGAAACGCGCGAACGCAAAACCAACGATCGCCTCTGGCATCTTGCCGGGCAACTCGTCGGTCATGCAGGGCCGGCCCGCTGTTCCGCGCTCAACCAATCCCTCATGGAACTCGGCGCCCTGGTTTGCACGCCCCGAT
Source organism: Verrucomicrobiota bacterium (assembly GCA_041166945.1). Classification (GTDB taxonomy): domain Bacteria; phylum Verrucomicrobiota; class Verrucomicrobiia; order Limisphaerales; family JADJPG01; genus DASTLJ01. The sequence continues at coordinate 536 of JBEEGQ010000155.1, read as the reverse complement.
CGCCGCGCTGTGAAGTTTGTCCCCTCCGCGTCCATTGCGTCGCCTTTCGCTCAAATCGAATCGACGAGCTGCCGAATCTCGCGCCGCGCCCCACGGCGATCCAGCGCCGCATCGCGGCATTCGTCATCGAACGCAATGGCGCCTTCCTGGTGCGCCAACGACCCGCTGATGCAGTGAACGCGCATCTGTGGGAATTCCCCAACATCGACATCACCGATTCGCCCGCGGCCAATGCCAGGGAATTGCTCCGCCAACATTTCCGGATCCGGCCGAAACTCATCTCATCGCTGGGAACAATCCGTCATTCGATCACCCGCTATCGCATCGTCCTCGAGGCGTTTCACGTGGTTCACAATCGCGCGCCGCAGCGCAAAGGAGAAACGTGGCTCCCGTTTCCTCAACTGGACGCCCTCCCGTTCGCCAGCGCCCATCGCAAAATCGTCGCGTCGCTGGAACAAATTGCCCGGTAACCGCACTCCTCCTCTCCCGCCCTTCGGGCACCCTCTCCTCCATTTCCGAAATGGAGGAGAGGGAGG
>JBEEGQ010000154.1:0-2714 GCA_041166945.1 Verrucomicrobiota bacterium | reverse complement strand
CGGTTCACCGACCAGTCTCCTCTCCTTGCGAAGCGGCGCGCCCGTTGCCCTGGGATTGATGCTCCGGGATTACCTGTCGGCGACGCCCAAAATCCTGTTCTGTCCCGGCAGCGATCAAATTGTGGATGAAGATGCCGAGCTGGCGAAAGTGGGCACGACGCAGGCGCAAGGAAGTTATTATTACCGGCACGGCGGTGTGACCGAATTGTTTTTTACGCCGCTCTCGGAACCGGAATCGATCCATCTCGACAACCCGGGCAACAATCGCAACGGCAAACCGATTCGCGCCCTGGCCATCGATTCCCAATTCCTGTGTTCGCCGGCGGTCGCCGTATTCAACGTTCGGCCTCACACGCACCACAAACAGGCGGCCGCCAACGTGATGTTCACCGACGGCAGCGTGGCCACCCGGCCCAATGGGAATCGCCGATTCACACTGGATCTCCAGGACAACGCGGATTTGTATGATGCGTTCAATCGCATTCTTACTATTCTCGAACGGGCGGACTTGGAATACTGAAGCATCACACCCGTGAGCTTGATGACGATGGCATCGCTGGTTTGGATTCGCGCGGCAACGATCTGCTGCGTGGGGCAACTGGCATTCTGCGCCATCGTGACGGCGGCGCCCACGACCGTCGGCATTGCGGCGGCGTCCGACCTCGTTTTTTGCCTCGATGATCTCAACCGCCAATTTACCAATGCCCATCCGGGAGTGACGTTGAAAACGAGCACCGGGTCGTCGGGAAACTTCTTTGCCCAGATCCAAAATGGAGCGCCGTTCGATGTGTTTCTTTCGGCGGACATGAATTATCCGAGGGACCTCATCAAGGCCGGCTTCGCGGAAGGGTCAACGCTCGTTCAATATGCGACGGGACGCATTGTGCTTTGGACGGTGCGAACGAATTTGGCGCTCACAAACGGTTTGCTGGCATTGACGGATCCATCGGTCAAACGGGTGGCAATTGCGAACCCGGCACATGCTCCCTATGGACGGGCCGCCCGCGCGGCGCTTCAGCACGCCGGCCTCTGGGATTCGATTCAACCGCGGCTCGTGCTCGGCGAGAATATTTCGCAGGCGATGCAGTTCGTGCACACCGGAAATGCCGACGCGGGCATCGTTGCCCTTTCGCTGGTGATGTCGGCGAAGTCGTCCCACCAGGGGCGCTACGTCGAAGTGCCCGCGAACACCTATCCTCCCCTCGAACAAGGGGCTGTGTTGACCCGGCATGGAGCCGATAATGCGGCGGCCCGGGATTATCTGAAATTCTTGCAAACGGCCGGCGCCCGCGAAATCTTCGACCGCCACGGCTTTCGACTGCCCAGGAGCAGGGAGCCGGCGCGTTGAAATGCCGCTCACACCCGAACTTTGGCAGGCTCTATGGCTGACGCTATGGCTGGCGTTTGATTCGACCCTCATTCTTCTCGCCGCCGGCATTCCGCTGGCCCTTTGGCTGAATGGCAAACGATCGCGCCTGGCAGCGGTCATCGAGGCGCTCGTGACCATGCCGATTGTCCTGCCGCCAACGGTCATCGGCTTTTATCTGCTGGTGATCTTCGCGCCTCAACAACCCATCGGCGGCTTCTGGCTCAAGATCACCGGGGACACGCTCGTTTTTAGTTTCGCGGGGCTCGTGGTCGGGTCGGTCATCTACAGCCTGCCTTTTGCCGTGCAACCATTCCAGGCCGCGTTCAAGGCTGTTCCCCGTGCTTATGTCGATGCCGCGCGCAACCTCGGTGCCACGCGATGGCGTATTTTCTGGACCATCATCCTGCCGCTGGCGCGTCGCGGCGTCGGTGTGGGCGCGATGTTGAGCTTCGCCCATACGCTGGGCGAATTCGGCGTGGTGCTGATGTTGGGAGGCAGCATCCCCGGAAAAACGCGCGTCGCATCCATCGCCCTTTATGACGAAGTACAGAAGTTGAATTACGCGCAGGCCCACGCCTACGCCCTGGTGTTGCTGGCGATCTCATTCGCGCTCGTGTTTGCCATGGCGTTGTTGCAACGGCGGGGGCCCGATGAACACTGACCAACGGCATCCCACGTTCGGCGAGGCGTTCCGCTTCTGGCTCAAGCTCGGCTTGATCAGTTTCGGTGGACCGACCGGCCAGATCGCCATCATGCACGCCGAACTCGTCGAGAAACGGCGCTGGATAGGCGAGCAACGATTCCTGCACGCGCTCAATTATTGCATGTTGCTGCCAGGCCCCGAAGCCACCCAATTGGCGACCTACGTCGGCTGGCTCTTGCACCGCACCTGGGGCGGCATCGTTGCCGGGACGTTGTTCGTTCTCCCCTCCGCTGTCCTGCTTTGGGCGCTCAGTCTCATTTACGTTGTCAGCGGGAACGTCAAATGGGTCGCCGCAGTTTTTGATGGATTGAAACCGGCCGTGCTGGCGATCGTTGCCATCGCTGTCCTGCGGCTGGGCAGGACAGCATTGAAAAATGAAGCCATGTGGGCCATCGCCGCCCTCGCCTTCAGCGGCCTATTCTTTTTTAAACTTCCCTTCCCCATTCTCATCCTCAGCGCAGCCGTCCTCGGACTGCTGGGTGGCAAATATTGGAAAGGCAAATTCAGCACCATCGCGCCGCAGGATCGTTCGGGACCGGCGGGGAGCTTCAGCATTCTCAGCGACACGGCGGCCCCGCCCGAGCATACGAAGCCGTCGCTCGCACGCGCGTTTCGCGTCTGCCTGATTGGAGTCGCGCTCTG
>JBEEGQ010000153.1:0-10091 GCA_041166945.1 Verrucomicrobiota bacterium | reverse complement strand
CACGCATTGCGCAAGGAACGCCTGGCCACCCGCCGCCTACCACGCCACTCGGAATTTCTTCGGGGCGATCGCCGGGCTGTCGTCGGCGTCTTCACCAGTCCCACCCGCTGGCTCGCCATCAAGAGCGGCAATCCTCAACTCGTCCAGGCAGCGCTCGGGCTGGCCAATCCGAAACCCTGTTCATGGGAAGAGGGCCTCACCGCCGCCCACGAGCATAAATTGTTCATCTCTCCTCCGCTCGGAGGATGGATCCTCGTCATGGGTTCCAACCTCCCGGAACCGGCCGATGACGTCGACAAATGTTTCCGCTTTCTCCTCGATCTCAGCCGCAAGCTGGGGCACGTGCAGTTTTTCAGCATCAACCGGGCGGTCAACCATCACGCGTGGGTCCAGGTTGAACAGGGCGTGGTCCGACGCGCTTACGCCTGGGCGGGACGCACTCTGTGGAACCAAGGCCGGCTGACCCGCCCCGAGATCGAGCTCGCGCTCAAGTGTTTCGCTTACGGCGACGGCGAAGATCGCATCGACTTCGGCCGTGTCGATCCGACCGCTGCCAACACCGAACGGGTGCCGCTTCTCGCCTCCCGCTGGAGCCTGGACCCCACTGCCATCGACGCGCGCATGGTCAAGGAACATCAAGGCATTGCCGGCAAACTCTCGCGCTCGAAAGCGCGGTGACGCGCCTTCTGAACCGCCCGCCTCCGGGAGAGGCCCTATCACGGGGTGGGGACGGCTCGTCCCCCCGTGTTTGAATAAAAATGGACCGGGGGACGAGCCGTCCCCGCCCCTCACCCTGATTTCTCGTTCCGTCCGTCGTCGCCCGTGCGCGTCTCTCCACCGTTGATTGCCGAAAAAGTCTTGGAAAGCGTGCGGGTCTCCCCAACATTTCGCGTCATGAACTGCCTTTCGCTCGCCACAACACGACGCCGGTTTCTCAAAAGCGCCCTGCTCGCAGGCATCGCAGCGCCGAGTTTTCAAAGTATTGCCCAGGACACCGCGCCGAAGCCCTCGTCACGTGCGATCAAACTGGGCCTCGACAATTTTGCGGTGCGCGGCATGGGATGGAAGGCGCCAAAGCTGATCGACTACGCGGTGAGCCTCAAAACCGATTCACTGTTCATCACCGACTTCGATGCTCTCGAGAATTTTGAGGATTCCTATCTCAAGGGCCTCCGCGGTCGGGCCGCCGATCAGGGTCTCCAGATCCATCTTGGCACCTGGAGCATCTGTCCCACATCCAAGGCATTCAAAAACAAATGGGGCACAGCGACCGAACATCTCGCATTGGGCATTCGCATGGCGAAGGCGATCGGCTCGCCTGTTTTACGCGTCGTTTTGGGAACGGGCGAAGATCGCAAAACAGACGGCGGCATCGAAGCGCGCATCGACGACACGGTCAAGGTCTGCAAACAGCTGCGCAATCAGGCCATCGATGCCGGGGTCAAAATCGCGGTGGAAAATCATGCGGGCGACATGCAGTCCTGGGAGTTGGTCACGCTGGTCGAGGCGGCGGGAAGGGATTACGTGGGCGTGAACATCGACTCAGGGAATGCGGCATGGACGATGGAGGATCCCCTGGCCAGCCTGGAGATCCTCGGGCCCTACACGATCACGTCCAGTCTGCGGGACTCGATGATTTGGGAATATCCCGAAGGCGCAAAAATCCAATGGACAGCGATGGGTGAAGGCATCGTCGATTGGAAAAAGTTTTTCGATCGTTTTGCGGTTCTGTGCCCGGGAGTGCCGGTGCACATCGAAACCATTTCAGGCTTCACCCGCGAGGTGCCCTACCTCAGGCCGGGATTCTGGAGCACGTTCCCCCGGGCGCGCGCGAAGGATTTGGCGATGTTTGTCGCTCTCTCCCGAAAAGGCAGACCCATCGAGCCCTTTAAACCCGCGGAGGGCCAGGACCGTAAACAGGCCGAGCAGGAATACCAAAAAGCGGAACTGGAAAGAAGTCTGGTTCATTGCAAGCAATCGCTCGGGTTGGGGCTCAAAGGGTGACGGGCGCCGGATACACTTCGCGGGAGGTGATCCGGGGAGGCATTGGAGGCGGAGGAATCAATCGTCTGAACGCCGCCATATTTTCCTGAAAGTGCGCTGTCAGAAATGTGGCCAGCGCCAGCAATGTAAAAAAATACAAATGACGGCGCTTCGCAGGCATCTTCTGCCATGCCTCGAGGAGGCTCACGTCGCGGTCAAGGTTCATGCTCCCAGAATAGAACGCCGCCGTGGCTCCAACCATTGGGCACCCTACCCTCCGCACCCGTGGCGAACGCCCGGGCTGCTGCTTAGGGGAAGCCCGTATCACCGCAGTTTGCAACCGGGCGCAGCAGGCGCCTGTTTTGTCCACGCTTTAGCGTGTCTTCGTCGCCGGAAGCGGTCCCGGCCCCCTGAAGAGTGGATTCCGAACTTTAGCGCTGCCACGAACTGTCATGAGCCAAAATAAATACTGGACATCAATGGAATAGTGTATTAAGTCTGTAATACACTTTGGGCGTGAGGGGCCGGGCGGGGCCCGGTCCAATCCAGCGTGACTCGTGCAACTCCACATTTCCACCCACGACGGCGTGCCGGTTTACCTGCAAATCGTAAACCAGGTGAAGTATCTGGTGGCCGCAGGGCGGCTGGCGCCGGGCGAGGAGCTTCCCCCGATCCGCACTCTCGCCGGCCAGTTGGTCGTGAATCCGAACACCGTGGCGAGGGCCTATCTGGAACTCGAACGGGAAGGGCTCGTCGACAAACGGCATGGCTCGGGAACCTACGTCTCGAAGGAGGGTTCCCCGCTCGCACGCCGCGAGCGCCGAAAGATCCTGGTCCAGCGCGTGGATGCCCTTCTCGCCGAAGCGCGGCATTTGGACGTGGATTTGGGCGAACTCACGACGCTGCTTCGGGAACGGCATCAAACCCTTGACACCGACAGGAAATGAACACGACCGACACCCATTCGAAACCCGTGATTGAAGTGGAGGCGCTCAGCCGCCGATTCGATCTCAAGCTGGCGCTGAATGACATTCATCTAACGGTCCCGCGCGGATGCGTATTCGGGCTCGTTGGCGAAAATGGGGCTGGAAAAACAACGCTCATCAAACACCTCCTGGGCCTGTTGAAAGCGCAGTCGGGAACAGTACGCGTTTTTGGACTCGACCCTGTTGCCGCGCCGGTCGATGTCCTGGGCCGGCTCGGATACGTGTCGGAACAACGCGATCTGCCGGGCTGGATGCGGGTGGATGAACTTCTTCGCTATACCGCCGCATTCTATCCGCGATGGGATCATGGCTACGCGGAACAGCTGCGCCGCGAATTCGTCCTGGAGCCCGACGCCCGCATCCGGAACCTCTCGCGCGGAGAACTCGCCAAGGCAGGCCTGCTGGTGGCTTTGGCGCATCGGCCGGAATTGCTCGTCCTCGATGAGCCCTCCTCGGGACTCGATCCGGTGGTGCGCCGTGACATTCTCGAAGCCATCATCCGCACCGTGGCCGACGAAGGACGAACCGTCTTCTTTTCGTCGCACCTGCTCGATGAGGTGGAGCGTGTGTCAGACCGACTGGCAATGATGGTGGAAGGCCGGGTTATCCTGAGCGGCAGGCTCGAGGAAATTCGCGCGAACCACCATCAGCTCACCCTTCGCTTCAATGCAGTCCCGATTGTTCCGCCGGAATTGCCGGGAGTGCTGCGGCTGACTGGCGCGGGCCAGGAGTGGACGGTGATCGCCAATGGCGCGCGGGCTGAATTGGTGGAAGCGGCGGGACGGCTGGGAGCGAAGGTGGTGGCCGAACGCAGTCCATCCCTGGACGAAATATTCGTCGCCCGTGCCAGCGTGAAAAAATCGGGTGCCCAAAACTGATCCCTCATGCGAACTCCTGCACTTGCCATTGGTTGGTCGCTTTGGGCGCGTCATCGCACGGCTAACGGCCTTCTGCTGGCAGCGATTCCATTTTGCGCCCTGCTTTATCGCGCTTTTTTTGCGCTGATCCCGGAGCGGTTGGCGGGGGGACAGGGATTTCTGCGCGAGCTGCCACTGACTCTTTTGCCGATGGCGTTGTCGTTTATCTGGGTTTTTTATGTCTGCGGGCAGACCGAGAACGATGCGAGGAAAGGATTTACCGGATTTCCAGAAAGACTATTTGTTTTGCCGGTGCGCACGGTGGGGCTCGTCGCGTGGCACACATTGTTTGGCGTCGCCGCTATCGTTTTCGTCCATCTGGCCTGGGCCTGGCTCGTTTTCAGGCCCGTCGGCGTTCACTTTGAAATGCGCTGGCCGCTGTTGCTATCGGCATCTGCGATGATGCTTTTCCAGGGCGCCGTGTGGGGACTGGCAAGCTTTCCGTGGGTGCGCACGGTCGCTCTCGTTGCAGGTGGCCTGGCGATCGGACCGTTGCTGGTGGTGACCAGTATCCCGGGTTTCGATGCACACGGGCTCGCGCCCGCCTGTGTCGAGGGCACTGTTGCGGCGATGCCTCTAATCTGGGTGATCACCGTGATGCTGGTGGCAGCCGAACGGCGAGGCGGCTGGCAGCCATGGCGGCCGATGCGCCGGTTTGCCCAGCGCATTTTCGATCGCGCCATCCGGAGGAGAAGCTCGTTCGCGTCCGCCTCTGGGGCGCTGGCATGGTTTGAATGGCGGCGCAAGGGTTGGTTGGTGATGGCTGCGGTCGCGGTGGGCGTGGCAGGCGCGGTGTTGATGTTGCCCGTGCACGCATTGCTCGGCGGTCCGATGGGTTTGCCTCCCTGGGCGACATTGCTTCAGGCGTTTGTATGGCCCCTGTTCATCGGGGCTTGCCTGGGTTGGTTTTTGGCACGGCCAGATTTTTCCGGAGACATCGCCCTGCCTCCGTTTCACGCGATCAAACCGATGAGCAGCGGGCAGATCGTTTTGATCAAGTTGCGGGTGGCGATGGCGGCGACGGTGGCTGGCTGGGTGCTGGCTTTGCCGTTGACGCTGGCGATCACGATCTGGCCGAAGTGGGCCGAGTTGTGCCACAACGAGGAATTTCAGGAAGTGCTCCGCTGGATTCGAACGGATGGCTCCGGGGCATGGTGGCTGGCGGGCATGGTGGCCGTCACGATGGTCATGACCTGGCAAGGCATGGTGGAGGGCATCAGCATTGGGTTGACCGGTCGGGTGAAACTCATTGGCTGGATGACGGCCATTCGACTGGCGTCCATCGTCGCGGTGGTGAGCGTTTGTCTCTGGTGGCATCGGCGACCTGAATTGCTGCCGCGTGTGGCACCGTGGATCTACGCCGGTTTGGTGCTGGTGATGATTTGGAAGACGGCGGGGCTGATTCGCTCGCTCGGCGAGGTGCGCCGGCGCGGGCTGTGGACTGCAAAACAACTGCGCCTCGGCGTCGGTCTTTGGTCGGGCGTGGCGGCCGCGATGGTTTTGGGCACTGCGTTGATCTTATGGAAGGTGCCTGTGGCCACGCCGTTGGTGTTGCTCGGCGCGGTCTGTTTATGGCCCGGAGGTCACATCGCCCAAGGGGTGATCCACCTCGCTGGTAACCGGCACCGGTAGCAACGCGCGGGGCGGAACTATTTCTTTTTCGTCGCCTTCGATTTCTTCTCCTCGATGGCCGCCTGGGCGGCGGCCAGCCGGGCGACGGGCACGCGGAAGGGGGAGCAACTGACGTAGCTCAAGCCGATGCGATGGCAATACTTCACGGAATCGGGATCGCCGCCATGCTCACCGCAGATGCCGAGCTTGATGTCGGGACGGGACTGCCTCCCCTTTGCCACGGCAATCTCCATCAACTGGCCGACGCCGGACTGGTCGATGGTGGCGAACGGGTTTTTCTTCACGATTTCCAGTTCCGCGTAATGGGGCAGAAAGGATCCCGAATCGTCGCGGCTCATTCCCAGCGCCGTTTGAGTCAGGTCGTTGGTGCCAAAACTGAAGAACTCGGCGGTCTGGGCAATTTCGTCGGCGGTCAGCGCCCCACGAGGCACTTCAATCATGGTTCCCACCATGTAATTGAGCTTCACCTTTTTCTCCTTTTGCACCTGGGCGGCGACCTCGTGAACCAGGGCGACCTGGAGATCGAGTTCCTTCTTGAAGCCGACGAGCGGGATCATGATTTCCGGGCGCGCCTTGATGCCGGCCTTTTGGCAATCGGCGGCCGCTTCAAAAACGGCCCGGGCCTGCATCGCGCTAATCTCGGGGTAAGCGATGCCGAGGCGGCAGCCGCGATGTCCGAGCATGGGATTGAATTCGTGCAGTTCATGAACGCGCTTGGCGATGAGGTCGGCACTGATGCCCATTTTATTCGCGAGAGCGGCCTGCGCGGCGTGGTCATGGGGCAGGAACTCGTGAAGTGGCGGATCGAGGAAACGGATCGTTGCGGGCAATCCCTTCAATTCCTTGAACATGCCGAGAAAATCCTCGCGCTGATAAGGAAGCAGTTTATCGAGAGCCTGCTGACGTTCATCGGTCTTGCCGGCCAGGATCATTTCGCGCATGGCATCGATGCGGTCGCCTTCGAAGAACATGTGTTCGGTGCGGCAGAGACCGATCCCTTGGGCGCCGAATGCAACCGCGTTGCGAGTCTGCTCGGGATTGTCCGCATTGGTGCGGACAGCCATCCGGGTGGCCTGCGAGCACCATTTCATCAGTTGCGCAAAGTTTCTGTAGGTAGGGCTTTCCTTCGCGGTTGCCGAGTCTTCCAGCAAGGCTTGAATCACTTCCGATGCGGCCGTCTTGATTTGTCCCGCGTAGACTTCCCCCGCGGTTCCATCGATGGACAGAAAATCGCCCTCCTGAAAAGTATGGCCATCGACGGTGAGCGTCTTGGCGTGATAATCGACGTGCAAACTGCTGGCGCCGCAGACACAGACCTTTCCCATTTGACGGGCGACGAGTGCGGCGTGGGAGCTGACGCCGCCGCGCGCGGTGAGAATGCCCTCGGCGGCGATCATGCCGCGCAAATCTTCGGGGGAGGTTTCGACGCGGACGAGCAGGACCTTGGCGCCCTTCGCGGCGGCTTCGACGGCGCGATCGGCATTGAAATAGATGCGGCCGCTCGCGGCGCCGGGACCGGCGGGAAGGCCACGGGCGATTACCTTCGCGGACTGCACCGAGGCGCGATCGAAAATGGGCGCCAGCACCTGCTCGAGCTGATCCGCCGGGTTTCGTAGGATCGCCGTTTCCCAGTCGATGAGCTTCTCCTTTACCATGTCGATGGAGAACTTGAGGGCGGCCATCGCGGTGCGTTTTCCGTTGCGCGTCTGGAGCATGAACAGCCGGCCTTCCTGCACGGTGAACTCGATGTCCTGGACGTCCTTGAAATGTTTTTCGAGGATCGCCCGGACCTTCATCAATTCCGCGTAGGAATCGGGCATCGCCAGCTTCAACTTTGACACCGGCTCGGGAGTGCGCACTCCGGCGACGACATCCTCGCCCTGGGCGTTGATCAGGAATTCGCCATAAAACTCATTTTCGCCATTGGCAGGGTTGCGGGTGAACGCGACACCCGAACCGGACGTCTCGCCGGTGTTCCCGTAAACCATTGCCTGAACATTGACGGCAGTGCCCCACTCGGTGGGGATGTTGTATTTGCGGCGATAGACAATGGCGCGATCGTTCATCCAGGATCCGAAGACGGCGCCGGCGGCCCCGCGAAGTTGATCCCATGGGTCATTGGGAAACACCTTGCCCGTTCGATCCTTGACGAGCGCCTTGAAGCGCCTGACCAGTTCCTGCTGATCCTTGGCCGTGAGTTCGCTGTCGACGAGATCCTTTTGGTATCGCTCGTGTTTGAAACTCTCGATGACGGTTTCGAACGGCTCATGGTCCTCACCCTCCTTTTTTTGCACGCCGAGAACGACGTCCCCGTACATCTGGATGAAACGCCGGTAACAATCCCAGGCGAACCGTTCGTTGCGGGTGGCGGCGGCGAGCGAGAGAACGGTTTGATCGTTCAAGCCGAGGTTAAGAATGGTGTCCATCATGCCGGGCATGGAATCCCGCGCGCCCGAGCGAACGGCGACCAGCAGCGGCATGCCGGACGCGTTTCCGAACTTGCAGCCCATGATTTTCTCCATGTTGGCGATGCCGGCTTCCATCTGGCTCTGGAGAATTTTGGGGTAGGTCCGCTTGTTGGCGTAGTAATAGGTGCAGACCTCGGTGGTGATGGTGAATCCGGGGGGAACCGGCAGGCCGATGCGGGTCATCTCTGCGAGATTGGCGCCTTTGCCTCCGAGAAGCGGTTTCATCGAGCCGTTGCCGTCGGCCTTTTTGTTGCCCCAGGTGTAAACGTATTTCGCTGCTTTGGCCATAATGCGTGGTCGGTAATCGATTCAAGAACTCCGTTTTTCCGCGTTACCAGCCAGAGACTGGGTGGGATTCGGAAAACGGAGGGCGACACTAGCAACGGGCAAAGGGGTGTCAACGGCCGAGTTCGCACAATCGAGTTTACGCGCAGGGCAGATTAATTCCTGTGCACCTCCTCTCCCCTCCCTCTCCTCCATTTCTGAAATGGAGGAGAGGGTGCCCGAAGGGCGGGAGAGGAGGAGCATCCCTGCAGAACAGGCGTTCCGGGGGCGCAATGCGCGCACGTTGTTTGGGAAGATCCCTCTCCTCCATTTCCGAAATGGAATAGAAATTCCCCGGGACTTTCGTTCACGCATTGCTGCCCGTAAGCCGCGTTCAATGGATACACCGCCTTGCGCCGCCCTTTTCTTCCGCCCTGTTTTTAGCGCCAAAGGCGCGGTTTAATTCCAGCCTGGAGGCAACGCCCCAGGAAAAAGGCCGGTTGGCCTCAGAGCGCTGAAGGCGCGATCCATGGCGCACGAAGAGAAGTCTATGGTGCCGGAGCCTTTGATTCCGTCCGAGCGTTAGGCAATCCAGGTTTGGAATGAAGCAGGATCCGGGAGCAACGCATCAGCGAGCGGCATTAGGGCCTCCTTTGCAAATTGAACCCTGGAAACTGACTTGACCGCATTTCAATGAGCGGTATTTGGTCCTTCTTCGACTCTCCCACACCGCTATGCAGGGCAATCCCAGCATGAGGAGAGCCCAGGTTGATGGTTCGGGAACGGGCAATATTGAAAACGCGGTCGCGAGTCCAAGCGTGCTGCCTTGCCCAGTCGTTGGGAGAGTCGATCCATATGCCAATACGCTGGAAACTTCATCTCCCGTTAGAGTGAATGCATCTAACCGAGGGCCGAATCCGGCAGAACCACCTGCACCCGTAAAAATCTGAAGATCAACTAGCAAACTTCCACTGACGGGGCTGTAGAAGAATCCGTGATCAGGAAATGAGAAGGCCACGTTAAACCCTGTGAAACCGCCTCCACCGGCGCCGCCAATCGACCACGCTGAAGGCCCCAGTACAACTGTGGCATCGGATCCGATATTGTCAGCAAATGTCGGACTTAGGTTATCAGGTGTACGGGCGGTCGTCGATAACGTAAGTTGCATGCTCGTTATTACTGTCTGAAATGAAGAGCCAAGAGTCGCATCTACTCGAAAAATAACGCTGTGGATAAAACCACCGCCAAAAAAATTCAAATCCGAAAATCCTTCCGCGGAGTAAACCTGTTGGAACCGGGCAGATTCACTCGTGAAGAATGGGGCTGGTAGGGAACTGTTTCCATCCAAAATCCCGGCGGATACAGGAGGGCCAAAGTAAAAATCGGCCCGCGCAGGCGTAGGGTTTGAGCCACTGCATGCGGTAAAAACAAGCAAGGTCAAATAGATTTTCTTCCGAAAGGAAACGTTCATAAAAGTGAAAAAAACATAGCATCCGCTACTTTGGTTTGCATGGAATTAATTTCTTGAAAAGGGCCCTGAACGCCGCCCCCTTGGATATCGCCTAGAAGTCCAAGTGGCAAACCAGAAGGGCTCTCATTTGCAAATCCCGTCATGGCTTGGCTTTGGACGTGCTGAATTGGATGCGAATCTGAAACGTTTATGATCTTGTAATCGACAGTCCCAGATTTGAAGCTCCCGCCGCGAGTCCCCCGGCTTCCATAGGAGTAGTCAGCAATGGTAAGCAAACCCCCTGGGATTCCATCGCGATATCGAACCAAATCCTCCCTTATCTGAGCATTCGGGAACATGAAAAGCTTGCGATTTTGATAAGCATTTGTAG
>JBEEGQ010000152.1:0-3711 GCA_041166945.1 Verrucomicrobiota bacterium | reverse complement strand
GTTCTGCAGGTTCACCAGATCGCGCAGGAGCTGTTCGGCTTCGGCCAGCCGATTGGTCGCCAATAGCTTCGCCGCGACCGAGTTTATCGAAGTCTCGGTGCCTTTCATGAGGTCGGATTGGGCCGATGTTGGGTTTGCCAGCAGCAGTTTGAGCATATCCTGGAACAGGCGGACCGCCTCATCGCGCCGGCCGGCATTGAAATAGGAAATCCCGAGTTGCCACATTGCTCGATGTGTTTCGGGAGCCCCAAGGCCAAGCCGGCTTTTGCTGAGCTCGAGAGTCTGTTCCCGCAAGCGCAATGCGTCGTCGGAACGGCCCGCGCGCTGTTGGAAAGTGCCCAGATATCGCATCATCATCAACGTGTCTGGGTCGTCAGACCCGCGAACGGCTTTGCCCAATTCAAGTGCTTCTTGCGTGACGCGCAAGGCCTCCGCGTTTTTGCCAAGTCCATCGAATGCCATGGCAAGTCTTTCCAGGAGCGGGAGCGCCCATGAATCCGGCACGTTATGCAGCCTCCGCATCTGGAGAAAGTCGTCCAAAAGCTGCACCAGGTCGGTCCAACGACGGAGCCGATAGTAAGCCCAGCTCGCCCCAAGGATCGCGTCCAGGGTTCTCTTATGACCTGGGCCGAGCTTTCGGAGGCATCCCGTCACGGCGTCTTCATACATGGCCAGAGCTTCGTTCGTTTGGCCCACGTCGAAGAGAACACCCGCAAGCAGGGTCTTGGAACCCAGCAGCTCGGGGTGATCCCTGGGAAGCCTGGCTTGCTGGAGACGGACCGCCTCCTGCAATAGAGGCAACGCGTTGGTGGGCTGATTTGCAGTCGAATAGAATTGGCCGAGGCCGCTGACGCAATACAGGAGGCAGGGATGATCCGGGGCGAGATGCGCGCGTCCTCGCTCCATGGCCTCCCGCATCAACGCTTCCGCGCGAACGAGGGCCGCGTTCGACCACTGCGCGGTGGTACCCGGAGCCCTGCATAACCAATGATAAGTATGGCCGAGCTCAGCCATCGTTTTCAGGGTATCAGGATCATTTGGACCCAACGCTGCCCGCTGGCCCGCCAAAGTCTCCTCGTAAAGTGCGATGACATTTGTACGTTTCGAATTCGATTGGGCATTGGCGAGGGCGTTTCCAAGCCGGAGGGTGCCCCGGTTTGTCCGCCCGAACTCGGCGAGGCGCAAGTTCAGCGCTGTCTCGAACAGCGGAACGGCGTTGGAACTCAAATCGAGGCCCTCGTACGTTTGTCCTAATGCTTCCAGGATGTCCGCCTTGATCTTTGGAGTGCCCGAGAAATTCTCCTGAAGATCCTTGGCCGACTGGTCCAACAGATCGACCACTTTCACTTCACGGCCATCGATTGCCGGATCAGGGCGCCGGAGTGTTTCCACCATGAATCTGCTCACCGCCTCCGCTTGATTCCGCGCCTCCTCGGACTCCTTCAGCGCCTTCACGGCCCGTCCGCTCTCGTCCCTGGCCCGAAGTCCAAACACCGTGCTGACAATGCTGGCAGCGGTCAATACGAGGGCGAAGCACGCCGCCGCCGCGACGGCCATGCGGTTACGACGGACAAACTTTCGAGCGCGGTAAATGGTGCTGGGCGGTACGGCGTTAATCGGCTCGTGATTCAGGTGGCGCGAGAGTTCCTCGGCCAAGGCCAGCGCGCTCTCGTAGCGGCGCGAGGGATCTTTCTCCAGGCACTTGAGGGCGATGGTTTCGAGGTCGCGAGGGGTCGCGGGGTTGAGCAGTCGAGGCGTGACAACCTCCGAGTTGATCACTTGCGCCAGGATCGTGTGGACGTCCGCGCCCACAAAGGGCGGGCGGGCGGTGAGCAGGTGGTAGAGAATGGCGCCGAGGGAATACACGTCGCTGCGCGGGCCCATCTGGTCGCGCTGGCCGGCGGCTTGTTCCGGTGGCATAAACGAAGGCGTGCCGAGCACCTGGCCATTCAACGTCAGTTCCGGGTGCCGGGTTTCGAGTTCCGAGTCGGTGAGCCGCTTGGCCAGACCGAAGTCGGTGACATGCGGTTCATCGTGCGCATCGAGGAGGACGTTGGAGGGCTTTAGATCGCGGTGGAGGACGCCTTGTTGGTGCGCGTAATGAACGGCACGGGCGATCTTCTCGACGCAACGTGCGGCCTGCAGTGAAGGCAGCGGCCCCTCGCGGACGAGTTCCCCGAGGCTGTGGCCTTCGACGTAATCCATCGAGAAGAAGAGCAGTCCTTCGTGCTCGCCCACTTCGTGAATGGCCACGATGTTCGGATGCTGGATGGAAGCAGCCGCGCGGGCCTCGGCCCGGAAGCGCTGCATCTCAGCGGCGCTGGCGAACTGGCCGCTCAGGATCATCTTCACCGCCACGATGCGGTCGAGGCTGACCTGTCGCGCCTTGTAAACCACCCCCATTCCACCGCGCGCAATCTCTTCGATAAGCTCGTAATCCCCGAAGCGCGAGAGCGGCGGAACGCCTGTCGAAGGCGCGGAAGAAAGCCCCCGCTCCAGCAGGCAGGCAGAGCAAAAGCCTTCCGTGGCGAACGCGGAGAGTCCCGTTCCGCACTTCGGGCATCGTTGCTCTTTGGGCATGGACGTTGGTCCACTGATTCAATCCATTGCTACAGCAAGCCGGCAAAAATGTTACGGGGCGAAAACGTTAGTTGCGCAAAGCCGCCACAAGCTGGCGAAGTTCGTCGTCAATCTCGGCGGATGACTGAACCGTGCATGCGATTTCCGCCCGCAAGAGCTCCCGAAATGATTCGCGCAAGCGGTGCATCGCCACGCGCAATGAACCCTCGCTCATGCCAAGCCGCGCGGAGATTGAGTCGTACCCCTCGGCCATTACGTCGTCCCAGACGTAAGGTTTCAGCGCGTCGAAAAGTTGGCCTTTGCCGTTCGCCGTGTATTGCTCGCGGAGCCGGGTCATCACTTGATCCAGCAACGCCACGGCCCAGCGTTTTTCGTAAATGCGGTCCGGCGTCAAGCCATCGATCGGTTCGGCGAGGTAGCGGCCTTCCGCGTCCTGTTCGTTCCAGGAAAAAAATACGTGACCGCCACCTCGCTTGAGGGAGCACGATTTTTCCCACTCGTTGATGAGAAAGTTCTTCAAGGAACTGAGAAGAAAGGTGCGGAATCGGCCGCGTTGCGGATCGGCCAGGCTCAGATGTTTGCGCTCCAGCAGGCGGGCAAAGAAACTCTGCGTCAGGTCCTGGGCGTCATCCACCGAGTGCCCCTGCCGGCGCACATAGGCATAGAGAGGATACCAGTAGGTGCGGCAAAGATGTTCCAAAGCCGTGTCCGCTTCCTCGGATGATGCACTGCCCGCGAGAAGAATGACGCTCCAATGAGTGGTGGTAAACTCGCGGGGCAAGCCTGGCGGCGATTGGCTGTCTGGTTGCGATCGCAACATGCGAACTGCATTGGAGCGAAAGCAGCGTTGAAAGGCGAAGCAAATCCATGCCGCAATCGGAAGCGCCGGCTTCTAAACACGGCGTCATAAATAAGTGCGCATGGCGTTGAATCGGGAAAGGCCGGATGGCGAGGCGCGACGAAGGAGAATATCCTTTATGGATCTTCGACAGAGGAGCAACGAAGCCAGCCGGCCTTTCCCGGTTCAACCGGAGGCGGCGGTTCTTTTGGCGCAGGGCTTCGTTGCTCGTCGGTCACAGATCCCTGCGGATATGTTCCCTCCTCGCGCCTCGCCCTGCGCCAAAATCCCTC
>JBEEGQ010000151.1:0-3199 GCA_041166945.1 Verrucomicrobiota bacterium | reverse complement strand
GGAATTTGCCGCGGTAAATTTTCGATGATCCGCCAGACTTCAGCGATCTCAGCGGGTGAACAGGACGGTTTAAATTTGAAAAAGGCGATGTGCTTGACCCGTTTCATACGAGGGTGGATCCGTGTTGAGCGGGAAAAAACTGGGTTGCCTTACCTGGGTTGTTTCTTTGGATCAAGATTGGCCCCGAGTTGCTCCGCCGAAACGCTGGACAGAATGCCGTCCTTCGGGACTTCGCCGCCGGCGAGCCAGACGAGCGCGTTGAGCACCACCTTGCGTTGATTCGGGTCGCCCCAGTTGGCATGCGTATGGCCGCCCGTAAAACCAAATCCGCGTCCGCCCGCCGGCCGTTCATACACCCACATCAGGGTCTCTTCGCGATCCTTGGCTTCGACGATGTGAGGATACGGGCCACGCGGATAGACATAAGGGCCCTCGCGCACTTCGGCTGACGGAACCGCGACGAGGATCGGTGTGATACCCTGCTTCTCCCCGGGCCAGCGCATGTTGAAATACCATTCGTCCCGGGTGCTGAACGGTTGGACACCGCGTGACACGGGATGGTCAGGGAATGTCTTGAACTCAGGGGACCAGATGGGGTTCACCGAATATTGGTGCTCATAATATCCACCGATCCAGCTCAGCAATTGCGCGCCGCCGTTCGTGCTCGGAATCTCGACGCCATAATGCATGAAGCCGAGCCCCACTTTTTTCTCGGCCAGCTTCCCGAGGACTTTGGCGTGGTTCCCCTGAATGGCGGGATTGCCGGCGCCTCCGTCGGCATAAATCACGACCGCGTTGGCGCCGTCAAAAGCCGATTCATTCTCCGGCCAGCCATTCGAGTAGACGACAGACGTGACGTCGGGGACCTTGCGCAGGCAGGATTGAAGCAACAGGCTGCCCGCCCGGAACTCGTGCATGCCGGGTGGATGACTCGGTTTGCCGGCGACAAAAACAATTTTGCGGGAAGGTTTCGGAGGGCTTTTCGGATCGAGATTCTGCATCAACTCCCCGGGGGTGACCGCGGACTCGACGCCCCCGGCCGGCACTTCCAACTGGGTTATCCACAACAGGGCGTTCAACACCACCTTGCGAAAGTTGTCGTCCACCCAATTCTTGTGATAATGCGCGCCGGTGATGCCAAAGCCGCGTCCGCCGTTGGGACGCTGATAAGCCCACATGACATGCTCGGGTTCGCCCGGATGTTTTTGCACCTCGGGATTGCCGCCATGGGCATCGAGCACCCCGGGACGGCCCCGCGTGGAATCGGGTGGAACAGCGGTAAGAATCGGCGTCACTCCCTTCATTCCATCGACAAAACGCATGTGATAATACCATTCATCGCGAATGGCGAACGGCTTCACGCCACGGGCGATCGGGTGGTCGGGGAATGAGGTGAAGTTCGGAGTCCAATGGGGGTTGACCGACCAAAACGCCTCGAAGTAACCGCCCTGCCATTCGAGGAATTCCGCGGCGCCCTTGTTTTTTTCAACCTCCACCCCGTAATGACAGGTGCCAAAGCCGACCCCTTTGCTCATCAGGTCGCCCAATAATTTCAGGCGCTCGGGCCTTGCCGCCGGGTGGCCGCCTTCGCCCGTGCAAAACATGAAGACCGCATCGACTCCGTCGAACGCGGCCGGATCTTTCGGCCAATCGTTGGAAGCGACGGTGACGCTCAAGCCCGGCGTGTGGGCCAGGCATTTCTGGAGCAGCAAACAACCGGCCCGATATTCGTGCTCCATGTAGCCGTGACTGGGATTGCCGGCGATGAGCAGCAGCTTTTTGTCGGCACCGGCGCCATTCGCGGCCCAACCGGCGAACAACGCGAACGCGAGGAATAAATGGCGAGTCATGGGTCGCGGCATTCCAGGAAGAAGTTTCTAACGTGGCTTACTTGAGCATTTTGATGCGGATATCCTTGAACTGAACGGTCATTGGATCGCCTGCATGCAGCTGGAGCGCCAGCACCCCTTTCTTGGCTGCCTGGGCCTCCTGCTCATCGGTCACGTCCACGGTTTGATGGCCATTGATGAAATGCTGGAGATGATTGCCCTGCGCGATGACGACATACTCGTTCCAATCCTCTTTTTTGATCGCGGCCTGAATCTCCTTCGACGTGCCGAGCGACCCGGTGACTTCGATCAAGGGCTTGCCGGGTTTGTCGGGATCCGTTTTCACCACCACTTTCTGGCCCCGCTCGGCGAGCACCCCGCGACCGCCCTCCTCGTAAAGAATCCCGCTGTAAGTCGTGCCATACTCAAAATCGGCCTGGTAACCCCGCACGACGTAGTCCGGAAATTCCTTGCTGCGATATTGGATGCCCGAGTTGCCGAAGTTCTTTTTGTTGTCGGCGACGATTTTATACGAGAGCCGCAATTCGAAATTGCCGACGATGAGATTGGTGCCGTCCTGCTGGGCGATGAGAAAATTGTTGCCCTTGGCGGGATATTCCTTCGTGGTGACACCGGTAATCGCGCCGTCCTTGACCGACCAATGCTCGGGACGCCCGACCCAGCCATCGAGGTTGTTGCCATTGAAGAGGCTTTTGAATGCGGGGTCAGCCGCGCAGGCAACCGTGGAAACCAAACCCAGAACGAGCGCGGGAACGGAGGTAAAAAGGGAGCGAAGGAGTCGAGTCATAATTTAGATGCGATTCGGACGTTGCCACAGTCGTGAACATTCACGCGCCGTGAACGGGGTTGCAGTGATTTCGGCGGGAGAATGGCGGCCGCTCCCGTGGAATTCAAGCGCGGATGAACCTCAATGAAAGATGGCGATTATTTTTTCCAAAAATCGAAAGGGAAGCGCGATGAGCCAGCCGAGGGTCAACAGGAAGAGGCAAAGCCAGACCTGCCATTGGGTGTACCAGCGCCGCGTTTTCATGACCAGGAGGACTGTCTTGCCCCCGGCGCTTCACACCAGCCACCAGCCGGAAGCCATCGCGACCATCCTGCCGGGCGGCCGGCGGGAATTCAACTCCGTACGTGGAATGCGCCCACGACCAGTGATATCTCAAAAAAGGGCATCAAAATGGGTGGCAATGAGAAAGCCGGCTTGTGTGCATGTTGAGATAGATCGCCTTGAGTTCGATGAACACGAGCGGTGGGCAATACCGCGCCTCCTCTCCCCGACCCTCTCCTCCATTTCCGAAATGGAGGAGAGGGTGCCCGAAGGGCGGGAGAGGAGGAACGCTGTTACGGGG
>JBEEGQ010000150.1:0-7321 GCA_041166945.1 Verrucomicrobiota bacterium | reverse complement strand
TCCCACCTCACCCGCCTCGCCGAAGCGCTTTCCTACCTGGGAGAACCTCTGCCCGCCAACGACTGGACCTCCTTGAAGGAGGCCGCCGCGGCTGGCGACGTGGAAAAAGTCCAGACTCTCCTCGATGCGCGATGTCTCTTCGGCGTCAACATCAATCCCGAGATGCGGGTCAAGGTCCAGGCGGGCCCGGCAAAACCTGAGCTGGTCGAAAAAGGGTGGCGCCATTTCCTCGTCAAGGTGTCCAACGAAGCCGGCGCCACTTCCAGTTTGCAGGCCGTCAGCCCCAACGCCATTTCTGTCTTCGAATCCGGCAGCGCAAAAAATGCATCCGACGAATTCTTCCGTCCCAAAGGCCGGACGCCACCCCTGACCGATTCCAACCAGCTTTGGCTCGACTTGCAGATGTTCGATTCTCAACCCCTTGCCAAAAACCTCAGCGGGCTGGCGCTCGAATATCGCATCCTCCAGCTTTACAGCCGTGACGCCGGCCGGCGGGAGGCGAAGTTTTCCTTCAACGCGGGCCAGGGAACCCAGGATCTTGGATTTCGCAACGAGGTCGATCTGCTCTTCACCTGTGCGCCGGCCCATCCCATCACGCTGCGTGTCCGCGACGAAAACGGAAAACCGACCACCGCCGCGTTCGTCATTCAGGACGCGCAACATCGGGTCTATCCCTCCCCTGCCAAGCGTCTCGCGCCGGATTTCGCGTTTCATCCCCAGGTCTATCGCAGCGATGGCGAATCGCTCAAGCTGCCCGCGGGGGATTACACCGTGGAAGTCTCGCGCGGCCCGGAATCGATCGTCAAAACCCAGCAGTTGCGCGTCGAGACCGGCGCGCGCGATGCCTCGTTCCAAATCGAGCGCTGGATCGATCCGTCGTTGCTCGGATGGTGGTCCGGCGATCATCACATCCACGCCGCCGGTTGCGCCCATTACACAAAGCCCAGCGAGGGAGTCCTGGCACTCGACATGATGCGACATTGCCTCGGGGAAGACTTGAAGATCGGCGCCAACCTCACCTGGGGACCCTGCTTCGATTATCAGAAACAGTTTTTCTGCGGCACGGTCGACAAGGTTTCAAAATATCCCTACCTCCTCCGTTACGACGTCGAGGTGAGTGGTTTCGGATCGCATCAGAGCGGCCACCTGGTGCTGCTCCGGCTCCAGGAACAGATCTATCCCGGCGGCGATTCCGACAAGCACTGGCCCAAACTTTGTCTCAACACTCTTCGTTGGGCGAAAAAACAGGGCGCCGTCGTCGGCCCCGCCCACTCCGGTTGGGGATTGAAGGTCGATGGCGATACGCTGCCCAGCTACCAGGTGCCTCCCTTCGACGGCATTGGCGCCAATGAATACATCGTCGATGTAACGCACCAGGTCCCGGGCCCCGACGGCAAACCGGTTCCCGCCGTTGATTTCATGTCGCTCGTCGATACCCCCGCCATCTGGGAGTTGAACATCTGGTATCACACACTCAACGCCGGCTTCCGCACGCGCGGAAGCGGTGAAACGGATTTTCCCTGCATCTACGGCGAACGCGTCGGCCTCGGCCGCAGCTATGTCCATCTCGATGGCAAACTCAATTATGACGACTGGTGCGAAGGCATTCGTGGCGGACGCAATTATGTCAGTGACGGCCACAGCCATCTGATCGACTTCCAGGCCGGCGCCGTCGCTTTGGCCACCGACAAAACCTCGCCGCCGGTGCGGATGGGCGAGGGCGCCGGTGAGCTATAACTGGCGCAAGCAGGACCGATCCGGTTAACCGTCAAAGTGGCGGCGAGGCTCGATGAAAAGAGAAATCCGGCGGTGAACTACGATCGTTATTATTGGCATCTCGAAAAGGCCCGCACCGGTCAGACCCGCGAAGTGCCGGTGGAACTGATCGTCAATGGACACTCTGTCGCGCGCAAAACGGTCGTCGCAGACGGCACGTTGCGCGATGTGACATTCGACACGTCGATTGCGCGAAGCAGTTGGGTCGCGGTCCGGATACTTCCGAGTTCGCACACCAACCCGATTTTCGTTCTGGTGGACGGCAAACCGATCCGGGCATCGCGCAAAAGTGTTGAGTGGTGTCTCAAATCGGTCGACCAATGCTGGTCCCAAAAGCAGCGATTCATCAAAGGGGCCGAGAAGGAGGGGGCGGAAGCCGATTACGAACACGCGCGCAACACTTACCGCCGGCTGCTCGCAGAATCGGATGTCGATTGACGAGTAGCAGCCGACGCGAGGAGGCTCATTCCAAATCGGACCCGGAGGAAAGGGACGTTACAGTTCGAGTCTTGTCACCTCGACTTCTACCGCGCGGCCACCTTCCGCGCCGGCTTGTCGAGATCGTGCAGAGCCGCGAGGGTCGCAATTTCCACGACCAACTTTTGCATGTTGAAATCCGATTCCACGAAGGACTGCCGCAAGCGATCCATCACCCCAGACCCGTAGGCGGCCATCGGCTGTTTTACAATCTGATGAAACAATTGCTCGATGAACGCGTTCTGCGCGTGGTCGCTCGCAACCGCAAATGCCGCCACATCTCGCGCACCCGTCAGCCGGACCTTCGTGCCATCGTCTGCCGTGTATTCGCTCACCGCATCCACCGGGCGGTTTCCTTCAATGACACGAAAACGGCCCACCGCATCGTAGTTCTCGAGACTGAACCCGAGAGGGTTTATGACCGAATGACAGCTTTGACACGCCTGTGGACGGGTCAACTCGACAATCTTTTCGCGCATCGTCAGGTTCGGGGCGAAATCGGCATCCTTGAAAACCTGGGCCATCGGCGGCGGCTTCAACGCCCGTCCCACGATGTTTCGTGTGAGAAAGACACCGCGATGAATGGGCGAGGTCGATTTTTGATAAGAGAACGCCGCCAGCAGGTAGGGATGCGTCAACACGCCGGACCGCTCCTTGGTTTCAAAGTTCACCTTGATAAAATCATCGGCGGCGTTGGTGGGAGCGCCGTAAAAGTTCGCCAGCCGGTTGTTCACAAACAAATCGTCCTCGAGCAACAGCCGGCGATAATCCGATGAATCGCTCCAGAAAACATCGTCGAGAAAAAGATTCAGCGACGTCCGCAGATCAGCGATCATCTCAGGCGTAAATCCCGGGAACAGCTTCGAGTCCTTCGTTATCACCTCCACGCGGTTCATCTGGAGCCAATGATGCAAAAAATATTGCATCTTCGCGCGCGTGCGCGGATCGGACAGCATCGCCCGCGCCTGCTGCCCGACTTGCCCGGTTGTATGCAATGCCCCATTGGACGCCAGTTTCCACAAGGCGCCGTCGGGCAGCGAATCCCAGAGTTCAAAGGAGAGCCGCGAGGCGACAGTAAAATCGTCACCCGGGACCCCCTCGAGCCCGAGGTAGAGAAAACGCGGTGACTTCAGCGCCAGCAACACCACCCGCTTCACGGCATCCTCGATCTTCGGGGTCTTCTTGAACTGCGCGAGCACAAACAGCCGTTTCTGTTCCTCCGACAGCGGTCTCCGAAACGCGGCCGCCACAAACTCGCCGCAGAACGCCTGAATTTTTACGACGCGATTGCTCTCACCCGCTTTGGTCCGGGCCAGCCGATCCAAGTTCTGCACCACGTGATTGGCCACTTCAATCGCCGCCTGCGTCGCCGCCTCGTCCCAGGCCTTCGAAACGGCGACTCCGCGTTCGTAACCCACACTGCTGTCGTCCGGGGGAAACGGCGTCGTCACGACGAGAGTCGAGGTGACCCGCGCGGTTGCAAGGTTTCGCGCCGGCAGCAGTTGTTCGACTCCGTGGGGCGGATGCCACCACAACGAGACGTAAACAGATTTGTCCTTGGCCGCTTTCGAATGTTCCAGCTTCAACGGATACGCGCGGCCGCCAATCAGCTTGAGGACGGCGCGGTGTTCGGTGAGATTTCCCGATGCCACGCCTGCATCGATCACCGGCGTTTCCTCATCGTTCACCCAGAGCCGGGCGCCGTTGGGCGTTTTCAGGAGAAATTCGTAATCACCCGTTTCATCGGCGATCAGTGCGCCGCGCCAGGTAATCGTGAATTCGTTGGTGCCGGTGCCGAGAAACTCTGCATCGGGACTGTTGGTGCCAAACTCGAAATCCACCTGGCGATCCACGCGGTCGAAATTCTTCCGCTCGGCGGCGCCCTTGCGCGAGCGCGGCCGGTAATTTCCCTTGAGTCCCCGTTCCTCACCCGGCGCGCTCTCCCCGCCGCTGAAGCGACGGACCAGGTCGGCCACCGTGTTGACGTATTGACGATTGGTAAGGCGCACCAACTCGATCCGGGCGGGATGATTCCGTGCGCGGGCTTCGCGCGAATAAAAAGCGTCCTGAATATAACGGGCCACCGCTTCCGCATCCGGACCGACGCACTTTTCGGGCGCGTCATCCGGCATGTTTTTGTCGATGTAACGAGCGAGCTTTTCGAGCGACCAATCGCCCTGGAGCGCGTCGTCGTATTTTCCCTTCACCCCTTCACCCGCCTTCCCGTGGCATTTGACGCAGAGCTGTCGATAAATTTCCCGCCCCCGTGCCTGCACATCGGCGGCGGTGAGCCCCGCCTGGCTTGCGAGTAAACAACCGATTAGTAGCGCGAGCAAGCTTCGACATGGAAAGCCAGTTATCATCAGGAAATCATTATTTGGCACGACAGTATCGGCTGCAAAAGGGCCCAGTGCAAAATGGATTGCGATGATCCACGATGCAGTGCGGGGGAAACATTGCACCGTTGACGGCGCCGGCCGACGCGATATTCGACGTTCGTCGCGAGGTGGTGGGCACGACAGGACTTGAACCTGCACGGATTACTCCACGGGATCCTAAGTCCCGCGCGTCTGCCAATTCCGCCACGTGCCCGTGTTGTCCATGAGCCCGAACTGATACCGGAAATCCTGCGGCCACCGCAAGCGCCTCGTGCGCGACCTGTGGCAGCCCGTGTGGGCTGGCGCCGCAATCCTTTCCGGCTTCCCCCTTCCTGGCCCGATTGTGATCGCGGATGAAACCGCCTGAAATACTCTAGGCCAAGCCTGATGTAGGGGATTGTCCCATGCCTGAACTGACTCCCGAACAGCGCGCCCGGCAACAGATTTCACCGCTCAACCAGCGCGGCAGCTTGGGCAAAGCGCATCAGCTTTTTGGCAATGCCCTTCCTGCGTTGCTGGAGGCTGAACACGACACTCGCAGCGTGAAATGCTGGATTCACCGGCCGGTTGGAAACCGGCGATACAGCGGACTGGAAGTACGCGCTGCGATCGGAGAAGGATCTCCTCGCGCCTGAATTTACGGACGGCCCATTCTTGTGGGGAAGGAAGAACCCGGGGACGGGCATCTCCGTCGCCTGCTGTTTGACCTTTCAAATCTTCGGTCTCCCGCTACGATGTGTCATCGGCTTTTGGATCCTTCGTCGAAAAGGATTTCTGCACGATACGCTTTTTATGAGATGCCTCTTACTTGTGCTGACCGCGGTCGGCTTCGTGTGCAGCGCGCCTGTCCTCCAGGCGGCCGCGCTCAACGTCATTCCGATCACCAATTCCTGGCGGTATAACCAGTCCGGAGTTGATCTGTCGGGACAATTTCAAGCCGCCGAATACGACGACACCGTCGCTGGGTGGTCCTCCGGAAAGGGCTTGTTGGCGGTCGAATCCGTCGGGGTCTACCCAGTCGCCACGCTGACTCCGTTGACATTGGGCAGGACCACCTACTACTTCCGCACCCATTTTGATTTCACAAACGACGCGCGCGGATTGTTCCTTGTTTTCACGAATTTTTTTGACGACGGAGCCGTGGTTTACCTGAACGGCACCGAGCTGTTTCGCGCGCGCATGCCGGCCGGACCCGTGAGCGCCACCACCGCGGCCAGCATTGCGGTGCCCACAACCTTATCGGGCTACACTCTTCCGGAGGGCCAGGCCTTGGTCCTTTCCTTCCCTGCGGGCATTCTTCGGCACGGTGACAATGTGCTCGCGGCCGAAGTGCACCAGGTCGGCGCGAGCAGCACGGATATTGTTTTTGGCATGAGCATTACCGCCATTACAAATGCCCCGGATCTCGTCATCGCCGGCGATCGCGTCAATCCGCGTTTCGAAAATCACACCTATCTCTCCAGCGATTGCGAAGTGCTCGAAGGGTGCGCCGTCGCCGGAGCGCGCCGGTTGCTGCGTTTCGACACCGTCACCCGCAACATCGGCACCGCCGATCTTTACCTGGGCAATCCCGTAGGCAACCCGCATTTTTATTATCATACCTGTCATGCCCATTTTCATTTTCTAGGGTTCGCCGACTATCGCCTCGTGAATTCCAATGGCGTGGTCGTCGCGTTGGGCAACAAAGTCGGCTTTTGCCTCGAGGACATCGAACGATTCGATCCGCTGTCGGCCGCCTCCACCTTCTACACATGCGTCAACCAGGGCATTCAACATGGATGGGGGGATATCTATGATTCAGGCCTGCCCTGCCAGTACGTCGACATCACTGACACGCCTCCGGGAAGATACTGGCTCGAGTTGGAAATCGATCCCGATCATCAGCTTGCCGAATTGAATGAAACCAACAATACCGCCCGCGTCATGGTCGATATTCTCCCCCCCTGCACGGCGCCGCCCGCAAACGATGCGTTTGCGGCCGCTCAAATAATTTCCGGCGCCGTCGTGTCCACAGTCGGAAATAATGACTGCGGAACGCGCCAAAATGGCGAACCTGCCATCTTCGGCGAGACGAACCTGGTGTCGATCTGGTACAGTTGGACCGCCCCAATGTCCGCAACCACTGTCATCACTACCGAAGGCTCCGCCATCGACACCTTGCTCGGGGTGTTCACCGGCAATTCCGTCGCCGCCTTGTCCACCGTCACTGACAACGATGACGTTTCGCCCGGCATATTATGGAGCCGCGTCTCCTTCAACGCCGTGGCTGGAACCACCTACCGGATCGCTGTGGGGGGATACGGCGGCGCCAAGGGTTTCCTGCAATTGAACATCAATCCCGGCGCCAATGACGCGTTCGCCAATTGCGCGAATATCGTCGGCTCCACAGGCTCCATCGGCGGCACAACTTTCGGAGTCACTCGCGAAAGCGCTGAACCCATCCACGCCTGCATCGCCGGTGGTGGTTCCATTTGGTTTTGCTGGACCGCCACCAACACCGGAACAATGACCTTTGACACCGAGGGAAGCCGCGTCCCGACCTTGCTCGCTGTTTACACCGGTTCCGCCGTTTCCGCCCTCACGCTCCTGGACGCCAACCCTCCCGGTGCTAACGATGCCAGCCGCGTCAGTTTCCTCGCAGTGAGCGGAACGACCTATCACCTCGCGATCGACGGGTTGCCTTCCAGGAA
>JBEEGQ010000149.1:0-15875 GCA_041166945.1 Verrucomicrobiota bacterium | reverse complement strand
CACGGCTCGTTAACAAAATTCACTTTAAATTGTCAAATGTCTAGATGTGACCCCAACAGCCCTGTTATCAGGGGGAATGGGACGTGGGCAATGGGACGTGGGGTCACATCTCGACATTTGACAAGTGCCAATTAATTCGACTGGGGTTACTTTCTTCGAATGGCTCGTCCTTTACGCATGTAAATTCCCGGGGTCGGTATCATCTTCGTGCCCGGGACAACGAACGACGGACGATCTTCCGCGATGAGCGCGACCGGAAGCATTTCCTGGACTTACTGGCATCTCAATCCGGTCCGCGTAATGGGGTTGGATCTGGGCAAGAAGCAACGAGCGGCGGGAAGGATTGGGCTTTTGACCGCGCCATCAAGAGAGGTGGTCGCGCAACGATTGAAAGTGCTCCGGGAATGGAAGTGGAGTTCGTATCCGGCCTACGATTGCCATTGAGGAAACTGTCCGAATTGTCCGGCGGAATGGACTATACGGCTGCGGGGGCAGCGGTCAGCCGATTTCATCCTCGATTGTCGAAGGATCCAAAACTGTCACGGCTCGTTAACAAAATTCACTTGGGATTGTCAAATATCGAGATGTGACCCCAACAGCCCTAGTCAAATGTCGAGATGTGACCCCAACAGCCCTTATCAGTATGAGTCTGGTCACCTCGAACTGTTACTCGCGCGAGGCGGCCCTTGCTCTGCGAACAAGTCGAGCTTCCAGCGGTATCACAGCAATCCGCCGATGCAAGGCTCGAGCTCCGGTCGAATCGTTTCGCGACGCCGCCATCTCTGCTTTTCTGGCCACATCAATGGCACGTTCGGCCCATGGCAATTTGGCCGCGGCCCCCCGCGCCTGCTGGATTTCAATGTTGTCCAGGTTCGTGCCAGTCGTGCCGCGCGCCATCAGGTTGGTGAGGTGGGCATGATGAGCGAGCGACAGTGCATGGCCCAGCTCATGCGAACTGACCCGGGGCAGCGGTTCGTCCAACCCTCCGGGCACGCGGACCAGCGATGCACTGTCCTTTACAAACATCGCCGGGCCGAGATAGACGCCATTTACCGAGAATTGTTTCACGTAATAAATGTGAAATAGGTTGGTCGCGCGAGAGGACACGGGTCTGAGCATCAGGAGGCCCCTGAGATCGTCCTCCTGTCCCATTTTTTGCACGTAATCGGGATGGGCAGCCTCTTCGCGCACGAGTGATTCGAGCCAGAACGTGATGCCCGCCTGGGACCAAATCCCGTTCATTTTTTTCAGGATGCGCGCGATATCGGCGTCGGTCAGCGTGGTGTGAATGGCGGGCGCATTCGTGGCCGCGAGCAGATGCACGCGCAATGGCAAGAGCAGCCAATCTTCAAGCTGAAACGCCGCGCGACCCGATGGCGCCGCGGCAGCCATGCGCGTCGCGGGCCACCAGCAAATCGCGAAGACCAAAAATTTCAGCATCGGGGTAATCTTCCCGCCGACAGGGGCGCAACGCAACCGCGCAGCGAGGCGGATAGTGATGGGGAGCGCGCTGAAAGCGCGGTGAAAAGAAGGTGCAACCGTGACGTTTTATCTCCAGGCTATGACGTCGCATGAATGGGTTTGAGCAGAAGCTGTTAGCCCACGGGCTTGCCCTCCGCCGCGGGCGCCTGGAAACGCTCCAGGTGAACGTCGGACGCAAGTGCAACCAGGCGTGCCGTCATTGTCATGTCGACGCGGCCCCCTGGCGGACCGAGATGATGGATCGGGAAACGGCGCATCGGATCGGGGGATGGATCGCCCGCCATCATCCCGATGTTGTGGATCTGACTGGCGGCGCCCCGGAGTTGAATCAACACTTTCGATATCTGGTCGAGACCGCGCGGAATGTCGGGGCGCGTGTGATCGATCGCAACAACCTCACGATTTTATTCGAGCCTGGATTTGAGGATCTGCCAGAATTTCTTGCGGCTCACGAAGTGGAAATCGTGGCTTCCTTGCCGTGTTATCTGCCGGAGAATGTAACGCGGCAGCGCGGGGCCGGTGTTTACGAAAAAAGCATCGCGGCGCTCCAGAAACTCAACCGGACGGGCTATGGAACCCGCCTGCCGTTGAACCTGGTTTATAATCCGGTGGGACCGGTGTTGCCAGGTCCACAACGGGAACTCGAAGCCGATTATCGCGCGGCTTTGGGGCGCGATCATGGCATCGTGTTTCATCATCTTTACACGATCACCAACCAGCCCATCGCCCGTTTCGCGGAGGATTTGCGCCGAAATTCAAAATGGGACGAATACATGGAGCTGCTGGCGCAAGCTTTCAATCCAGGAACCGTGGACGGCTTGATGTGTCGCAGCACCCTGAGCGTGGACTACACGGGACGACTTTATGATTGCGATTTCAACCAGATGCTCGGATTGCCGCGCGGAAATGCCCGCGGCGATTCATTCCTTTGGGATGTGATGCCGGCTGACTTGGAGGGAGCAATGATCGCGACCGGCGAGCATTGCCTGGCATGCACGGCCGGGTGCGGCAGCAGCTGCACCGGCGCTCTCGACTGAACCGCCGGCGGGCAATTGGCTTGGATGGGCAGAACGACTGACGACATCACAACGCAGGCGGCGCAAAGGGCAGGAGTTTCGACAGAATCAGGCAAGCAACCAGTCCGGAAATGCTGTTCACGGTCACGACAACGGTCCAGCTCTTCAGCGTTTCTTTCTCCGTAAAACCGCTCAGTTTGGCGACGACCCAGAAGCCGCTGTCGTTCATCCAGGAAAGGAACATCGCACCAAAACCGATGGTCATGAAAATGTAAACGGGATGATACGGCAGGACGGCGCCACCGCTCATGATGGGATAAATCATGGCTGAAGTTGTCAGCATCGCCACCGTCGCCGAGCCTTGCGCCACACGGATCACGGCGGCGACCGTCCAGGAGATGAGGATCAGATGGGTGCCGGAGACCTGATTGCCCACGAATGCCTTCACCGCTTCACCGACGCCCGCATTCTTGAGCATCAGTCCGAAAGCGCCGCCCGCGCTGGTGATGAGAATAATCACGCCGGCCGTCGCGAACGGCGCCTCGATCATTCCGGCGATGCTGGCCAGCGTCAGGCCGCGACGTTGGCGGATGAGGAGCAGAATTCCAAGGGCGGCTCCGACCAGCAGGGCGACGTTGCGGTTCCCCCAAAAGACCGCCGCGTTGTACAGGGTTGAATTCAAGCCCTTCGTGGGTGCCAGCTCGGCTGCGAAGGCATCCTCGAGCACGGATCGATTGAAGCGAACCAGGTTGTCCGCCTGAAGATTCGATGTTCGCAGTCCTGCCGTGGTCGCCCGCAGCACGATGGCGTCAAAATAGCTCGCGTCGTGGACGTTCTCCGCGCGGATGGAATCGTTCAGGATGCCGACGACGGCGTTGTCGAGGCGGCGCGCGAGCCTGGCATCCGACTGAGGAGTGCTGAGCAGCATCCGGTTCGTTTCGGAAAGGTGATCGCCAATGAATTTTGAAACCGGATCCGTTCCCGCCAGCAGCCGTTGAGCCAGTGCGGCGCCATTTTTCAAATCGGCCGCTTCAAATCCCTTGCCCTGAATGGCGATTGAGATGGACGCCGCGGAGATCAGGAGGATGGGGAGGATAACCGGCAGGATGGCGAGTGCGAAGGGAGGCAACTCGGCCTCGGGTCGTTCGAACGTTTTGCGGAGATCATCGAGCGCCATGCCGGGCACCTCGCGCAGGGGCACTTGCAGGCGGCGATTGATCCATTTGACGACGCACCACGAACACGCTGTGGGAATGAGGCCCACCACGATCCCCGCCATGATGGTCGAGCCGAGGTCGAGCTTGAGGCTCTCCGCCATCGCGAGCGGACCCGGGTGTGGCGCGATGAGTGAGTGAGTGACTGTTCCTCCACAGCAGATCGCCATGATGTACAGCAAATAATCCTTTCCCGTGCGGAGGCGCATTGCGATGGCCAGCGGGAGCAGCAGCATGAAGAAGGTGTCGAAAAAAATGGGGATCGAGAGGATATAACCGCTGATCAGGATCGCTTCCCCGGCGAATCTTCGGCCGAACAGCGCGAGGAACCGGCGGACCACCTTGTCGGCTGCCCCGCTTTCCATCAGGCAAAGTCCGATGACCGATGCCAGGGCGATGACGACTCCAATCTTGCCCGCGGTGGCGCCAAATTCGGTGGCGGTCATCTCCACCGCCGTGACCCAGTGCCCCAGTTTTCCTTCACCGGGAAGTCTCTTCGCGAGCAGCCCCGCGGTGATGGCCGCGAGGATAAGCGCGAGAAAGGCGTGCACCCGTAGGACCGTGATGAGGACGACGATGAGAATGACGCTGATGATTAAAACGGAAAAGGGCCAATAATCGGGCGCAACGATGGCGGCGAGAGGTGGCGTCATGGTGATGGGACGCGAGTCCTACAGAAAATTCGCGATCGGTCAAGACTGCCGGCACGCGGCATTGATGCCGCTTCACGATCGAACGGGAATGGTCCCCGTTTTTTTAGGGTCGCACGTGCTTCGAATTGGATCCCTGGTTGCGTTGTTCAGCTTCGGCATGAATGTCGCGCGCCAGTCGGCACCCCACGTCGTCCATTTGCCATTCCTCCTTTGTCACTCTGTTCAGTTTATCATCGCCAACACTGTTGAATTGCACTATTCGAAGGGGCCCAGCGATGATTTCTCTTCAGCAGCTTACAAAACGATTCGGCGCGCAAACGGCGGTCGATGAATTGTCGTTCGAGGTTCCCGCCGGGCAGATCGTCGGCCTTCTGGGGCCCAATGGCGCCGGCAAATCCACGACGCTCAAAATGTTGACCGGCATGATCGAGCCCTCCGCGGGAACGGCCACCGTTTGTGGATTCGACTTGCAGCGGGATACCCTCGAGGTCAAGCGGCGCATCGGATTTGTGCCGGAGTCGGGGGCGGTATTTGAATCACTGACCGGCCTCGAGTATCTGGAGATGGTTGCTGCGCTGTACGGCATTCCCGAGGAGGCAGCGCGCGCGCGCATCCGGCAGTTCATCGCATTTTTCGATCTCAGTTTCGAGACGCTGACCGACAAGTTGCTGGGGGCATACTCAAAGGGGATGCGGCGCAAGGTGGTGATTACGGCTGCATTATTGCACAATCCGCCGGTCGTTTTTTTCGATGAACCGCTGGATGGCCTGGATGCGAATGCGGCGGTGGGATTCAAGGCGCTGATCCAGACGCTGGCGAAGGAGGGGCGAACGATCGTTTACAGCTCGCATATTCTCGATGTGGTCGAGCGTGTCTGCGATCGGGTCATCATCATCGACAAGGGCCGGTTGCTGGTGGACGGGCGTCCGGATGAGTTGGTGAGCGCCGGAAAGGTGGCGAGCCTCGAGGAATTGTTTACGCACCTGACAGGCGGCACGGGACTCCAGCGGCGCGCGGAGGATTTCGCCAAAACCTTTCGGTCATGAGCAGCGACGAGGGCGCCAGACCGGGGAGGGCGGATCGAAGCCGGGCGCCAGCGGCGGGACGAACGTTGCGACTGCTTTTTCTCACCCTCTTTTTGCGCGGCCGCAGCGCGCGCGGGTTGCGCAAGGAGACTGCCCCGCGCTCGGTCGGATCGAAACTTGCCTTCACCCTTTTCCTCTATGCGCTGCTCGGAGTGCTCGCGCTGGTTTTCCGCCGGCAATCCGTTTTTTCGCTGTCGATTTATCTCCACGCGATGACCTTGATGTTCCTGGGAATGTTCGTGGCGGCATCGGCGGGGGAGGTTTTGTTCAACAAGGACGAGGCTGACATCCTGTTGCACCGCCCGGTGACATCGCGGGCTTTGCTATGGGCGAAAATTGCAGTCCTTGTCCAGGTTTCGCTCTGGCTGGCCGGCGCGTTCAATCTGGTCGGGCTTTTCGCCGGTGTCGGCGCCGTCGGAGGCGGGTGGCTTTATCCGATCGCGCACGCGGTGTCCACGGCGGCAGAGGCACTCTTTTGTACGGGCAGCGTCGTGATGGTTTATCAGCTCTGTTTGAAATGGTTTGGACGTGAACGGCTGGACGGCCTCATGACCACCGCGCAAGTGATGATGGCGGTCCTGGCGGTGGTCGCCGGCCAGATTGTGCCGCAAGCGATGATGCGCCTGGAGGGCAGGCTCAACATCAGCCTCGATTCGTGGTGGATTTGGTTTGTGCCGCCGGCGTGGTTCGCCGGTTTCGATGATGCATTGGCGGGGCGTGGAACGCCGGTGTGCTGGGCGCTTGCCGCGTGCGGACTGGTCGTCACGACGCTGGTCCTCTGGATGGCGTTCGGAAAACTCGCGCGCAATTACGAGGCTGGTTTGCAGATGCTCAATGAAGTGGTCTCCAGCCGTCCGAGGCAGCGCGTGCGCGGCCGGTGGTTGAAGGCACTCATCAAGCTTCCTCCACTCCGGTGGTGTTTGAAGGATTCTGTTACGCGCGCCTCCTTTCTGCTGGTTGCCGCGTATCTGGCGCGGGACCGGGATGTGAAACTGCGGGTGTATCCGAGCCTCGCACCCATGCTGGTAATGCCGTTGATTTTCGTTTTCCAGGATCGAGGGCAGCCCGGCGCCACATTCGGGATAGCATTCGTCGCCAGTTACCTGGGACTGGTGGCGTTGATGAGTTTGAATCTGCTCCAATATTCCCAGCAATGGCAGGCGGCGGATATTTTCCGATCTGCGCCAATGTCGGGCCCGATCCCACTTTGTCATGGGTCCCGCCTCGCGGTCCTGTTTCTTTTGACAGCGCCATTGCTGGTCATTTACCTGGGAATTTTTTGGGTGGCCCGAATCAACGTCTTGAACCTGGCGTTGCTGTTGCCTGGATTGATTGCATTGCCGGTATTTGCGTTGGTGCCCTGTGTGGGCGGCCGCGCGGTGCCGTTGTCGCTCCCGACCGAGGAGGCGAAGTCCGCGGGCCGAGGTCTGACAATCGTCGCGGTGATGATGATCTCGATGGCGTTGTCCGGGCTGGGGATGTGGGCGTGGTCGACGGGATGGTTCCTCTGGTTCCTGCTGATCGAAAGCATTGGCGCAGGCGCGATTTACCTGACGCTCCGCGCCTCGCTTTCGTCGGTTCGCTGGCGTTCCGCAGAATAGAGCGAAACCGTCCGGGCCCCGAAGTGTGGCGATGCTTATTGCGCGGACGACGGCGGGGGATTGGGCTTTGCCGTTTTGGAAGGAGCCAAATCCACGCGCGTGGGCAATTCACCCAAGGTATAGTACCGATGCTCGAGGCGATTCTCCCGAACGATGACGATTCGAAAGCCGGATTTGTCTTCCCCCATGGGTTTGCCCACCGGGCCGGTTGTGACCGCTTCGATCTCGGCGTCGTGACCGATGCCGTTTCGATGATAATGGCCGGAGAACAGGTATTTGACGCCGAACTCGTGGAACAGGGCGAGATAGGGAGCCCGGCGTTCGCGGGGGATGTTGAAGTATTGGTCCGGCTCTTCGGCGGCCTTGAGAAACCACGGATGATGCTGAAAAACGACGATATGCTGGGCGTCGTCGTCGCGCGCGCTTTTGAGCTCGGCCTTGAGCCAGCGTTCCTGCTCGGCAAATTCGTTGGTCGTGTTCTGCGGGGAATGGATGACAATGGAATTGAGCACGATCCCGACGAAGGATCCCCGGCGAAAAACGTAGTGGTCGGGGCCGAATTGATTTGTAAAAGCGGCGATGCGCGCGGGCGAGGGCACATTTTCGATGTCGTGATTCCCGACCACGTTGTAGACGGGAATCGACGGATCGACCTTCGCTGCGATGCGTTGGAACTCGGCGATTTGGGCGGCGTCGCCGGATTTATTCACCAAGTCTCCCGTGATCACGATGAAGGCGGGATGCAGTCGGTTGACGCTGGCCACGGCGAATTCGAAGTTTGCCGTCTCCTGTGCGAAATCCTTGTTGTCGGTGAACATTCCGAATTGGGGGTCGCTCAGTTGGATAAAGAACAAAGGTTCCTCGCCGGCTGCAACGTCTGTGAACAGGCACAGCAAAGCGCAGAGGTGAAAGGCACGACACAGGCGCAGCATCGAGGGGATCATAATGGTGGGATCGCGGTCGGCGGTTGAGGATGGGGACGGGCGGCAGGCAGGGTCACAGCAAGTGACGGCTCTATTTGGCCGCGGTTCCGGCCGGGGCGTCGGCGACCGTCATGAAGCCCATGAACATTTCATCCCAGCTTTGGAGCCCCCATTTGACGCGCTTGGAGGGATCAGGGTTATTGGGATTCTTCGCCGAATTATCGTGTCCGCCCGTGCAGAGCATCCACGTTCCGGCTGGCACGCGTTTCGGTTCGGCAAGACGATAGCTCGTCTGCCAGTTGAAATCGTATTGGGGAACCGACAGCAACGTTTCGCGCCGGCCATCGGGATAAAGGAGCTGAAACTTGAACCAGGAGCCGCGCAGGTGCATGTGTGGGCTGAGATCGTAAATCACAGCGTCCCGTTTGAAACAATAATGGCTGAAGTGCTGCGCGTCGGGATCGCCGGGGGCCAGTTCGAAATCGCGCATATCGCTGGCGCGAACTTCGAGACGCCGCTGGGCGGGCTGCTTCGCCAGATAAAGGCCCATCTCGCTTTGATCGGTCTGCGCCTGGCCGCTGGTCGTGTAATGCAACTCGAAATTAAACCGCGTTCCCTTGGGAAGAAACATACCCGTGCCGGCCGGGAATTCCCGGGCTTGCAGTCCCGGCACCCAGCTCGTGAAGAGATACGCTTCCTTCGGAGCTTCCTTGTAATCCTCCGGGTATCTCACGCGCACGATGATGTGATGCACGACCTTCGCGTTTCCAGCCCGGCAGACGGCCGCCCGCAACCATCCGTCCTGCGGCATCTCGAAATCCGAATCCACATAGCGATAGTTGAGCGTGCCCGTGGCCGGAATTTGCTGCGGCTTCGGCAATGAAACCACAAAATCCGGAGTTCCGAGTGTCCAATGGACAGCGGGCGGCGGCGCATTCGTGAGCGGATCGGCGCCCTCGCCGCGCGGGCAGCCTTGTTGAATCCAGTCCAGCAGCGCACGGGTATCCGCAGGATCCATGGCGCGATTGTTGGCGAATTTACCGTAGTGGGGATCGGCATGCCAGGGCGGCATGCGGCGGTCGAGAACGACTTCCTCCATCATCGCCGACCATCCCTTGACCTTTTGATAACTGGACATCGAAAACGGGCCGATGTTGCCGGGACTGTGGCATCCGACACAGTGTTTTTGAAGCAATGGCGCGATGCGGTTAGGATACGAGACCGGCGCGGTCGCCGGATCCGGGCGCTGCGATTCAAACGAAATGAGGCAACCGTGAACGGGCGCCTGGGGCGACGTGACGGGTTTGCCGGCGAGGAATTCGGTCAAGGCCGTGGCGAGATATTTTTGTGTCGCCTTCGGTTTCTGCGCCCCTTCGGTGAATTGATCATCGATGCCGCCCCGAAAGATGATGGTCATTGTTTTTGGATCGATGGCGATGGCTTCGCACGTGCGCGTGACGCCCAGCCGTTGAGCCACCAGTTGCAATTCGTCGCGGAGGACAGGGAGGGAACCGACGGCGGACTTCAACACTTCGGATCGGAGGGCGTCCGGATCCGACAACGCCGCTTCGGGAACCACGCCGTTGCCCCGGGAACGGACGAGCATCTCGACAACGGCGTCATCGGGATCCTCCTGCGGTGAGGAATTGACGAGCCAGAGCACCACGCCATTGGTGGCAAACTGGCTTCGCAAGGATCGCAATTTCGGGATGCTTTGCCTCGCGATGGGACATCCAAAACTGGTGAAGAACAAAACGATGGCGCGCGCGTCGGTGCGCCGCAGTTCATGATATTTGCCTTTGTAATCGAGCAGGCTGAAATTGACGACGCCGCCGCCGGTAGTCGCCACCGGTCGGGGCACGCGTTCGTCGGCCAGGGTCGCGAGGCACGAAATCATCAGGAACACGACGGGCAGTCGCATGAGTTTAAGCAGTTTCAAGGCTTGGAAAGATTGATGCCGGCAGTTTAGCGGGCGTTTCGGGGGATGCAACATGCCAGAAGCAGAGTGAATCATCGTGTGGCAGCCGGAGGTGCGATGCTCGCGTGCTCCTCACTCGGTGAGGGGCGCCAGCTGGCTGCGGATCATGGAGCGCAGAAAGTTCAATTCAAAATTCGAAAGACCGGCCTTGGCGGTGTTCACCGAAAATGCCGGCAGCCAGATGTCCTGAGTCGGCCGGAATCGAAGCTCTTTCCGAAGGCGCATCTCGAGATCCGTCAAGTGGCCGGCGCCATAAAAAATCGCGATGCTGTCGCCGGGGCGGGTTCGCTTGAGTTCCTGCTTCAGATCGTCGATGACGGTTTTGTTGCGTTCGCGGATCAACACCTCCATCAGCTGTTTCATGTCGGCCGGGAGCCCCTTGAGACGCGACGGATCGGCTTTCATCGCGCCCAACGTCTCGATGAGCACGATTTTAGTCATCGCCTGCAGCTTCGGGCTGTTGCCGATGAGCTGCATGACACCCTTGAGCAGGACGCCGAGGGCCGACCGGCCGTCCATCGCGCTCATCAGCGATTGGAACGAGGAGTTGGAATCGTCATCGTCGCCGCTGGTGGAGGCCGGTTGTCGGTGCGATGCGGTCCCGGGACGAGTGGAGGAATTCGCAAGGGGTCGTCCGGGTTGCATCAGCGCCTGTATCTCGGCGATCGACAGGTCGCTGTTCACAAAATTCGTGCGCTCGTAGTCGATCGCTTCCAGTTGGAATACGAGGCCCAGGGACTTTGCCATGGTGTCCTGAAGCGAGTAGGGAGTGTCGTTCGTGTCGGCGTGTTTTTTCATCAGCGGCGCCCGTTGCGGAACCTGCCCGGTCGCCGAGGCCGGGCGGGTGCGCCGGGAATGTTCGCCGACTCCCTCGTAGAGAACGACCGTATGTCCGTCGAGTTGCTTTTGGAGCGCTGCGAAGAATGCAGGTTCCCCGATGTGCGAAGCCCCGACAAGCCACACCGCCGGGCCTTTACCCCGACCCGGGCTAAACCGGCGTGAGGCGATTTGGAGCTGGATGGTTTCTTCATCGGGATGGACGATCCGCACATACGGAACCGGCTCGCCCGATGAAGTCGCGACGCGTTGTGGGCGGGAGGCGCAACCCGTTAAAACGAGGGCGAGAAGCGGGACCCCGAGGAGCGTGGGGTGTACCTTCAACCAGGATTGTGAACGCGGACGGAGCGGATTTGCCATGGGCCGTCGGGAGAGCATCAACCTCCGATGCAACTCATGGAACGTTCCGGCGGCACGAATTCGGGCTCGCCGATGTGATGACGGGCCTCCTTTTGCAGCACCACCGACTGCAACCATTCCTGCAAATCCGCATCGCCCGTCCCGTCGCGGAGCCGCGATCGAAGATCGTGTTCCGTCACGCTGAAAAGGCAGGTGCGGATTTTGCCATCGGCGGTGACGCGGATGCGGTTGCAGTGGCCGCAGAATGGTTCGCTGACGGGAGCGATGATCCCAATCTCAGCGCGACCGTCGGCGAACTGCCAGCGTCGGGCGGTTTCGGAAAGATTCGATGACACGACCGGCCGCAACTCGAAGCGCTTCTGGAGCCGGGAAAGAATTTCATGGCCTGGCACGACGAGATCCCGCATCCAGGCGCGGCCTGAATCGAGCGGCATGAATTCGATGAACCGGAAACTCACCTCCTGTTCGTGTCCGAAGGCGGCGAGATCCTCGATCTCATGGTCGTTGATGCCGCGGATGATCACCGCGTTGACCTTGACCGGATGGAATCCCAGCTCCTTCGCGAGGCGGATGCTGGCGAGGAGTTCTCCGAGGCCATCGCGGCCGGTGATCTTCCTGAAATTATCGCGATCGAGCGAGTCGATGCTGAAACTGATCCGGCGCAATCCCGCCTCGCGCAGGGCGACCCCTTTTTGCTGGAAAAAGAATCCATTGGTCGTCATCGCGAGGTCTTCGATCCCGCCGATCTTCGCGAGCCCGCGGACGAGGCGTTCGAGTTCCTGGCGGAGCAGGGGTTCGCCGCCCGTGAGGCGGACCTTTTGAATGCCGAGTTCGACGAACAGCCGGACGACCCGCTCGATTTCCTCGAAGGTCAGGATTTGCGAGCGCGGCGCCCATTGGCGGGAGATGGGGGTGGAATGGGGAAGATTGGCCCAGCGGCCTCGATAGAAATGGTGGGCGGCCTCGGTTTCGGGCAGGCAATACATGCAACGAAAGTTGCAGCGATCGGTGACGCTCACCCGCAAATCGCGGAGGGTGCGCCCATGCGAATCGATCAGCAAGGGGGCGCGCATCATCACAATTACTTGGGAGCGGGCGGAGGCGGGTTGGTGACGACAGTGCTGGTGCCGTCCTGTTTGAGCTCGACGTTCAGGCTGAAGTTGTTCGTCTTCGAGTTTTGATTGCCCTTGGCGATGAGCAGCTCCGCGCCTTTCTTGTCCTGCATTCCGTAAATTCCCATGCGCAGCCATTCGAGGCGGCGGGCGACGGTCAGTTCCTCTTTGAGTTTGGCGACCTGGGTTCGGAGGACGGCGAGGTCATTAAACTGGCGTTCCAGTTCGGCTTTCTCGGCCTGGAGCCGTTTCAGCTCCTTGAAAAGGAATTCACGATCCCCCTCGGAGGCGGCCAGTTTGCGTTCGGTGTTGGCGATTTGCTGGCCGAGTTTATCGATGGATGAAGTGAGGTCATCCATTTTCAGGGTCATCTGGTTTGTCTCGGTGGTGAGCTGGGTGATTTGGGCGTCCTTTTTGGCGAGCTCGGCGCGGGCGGCCTCGGCGGCGGCCTGCATCTCGCTCTTCGTGCGCGCCAGTTCGGCGTTAATCTTGGAGAGGTGATTGGAGGTCATGCCCAGTTCCTCGGTCTTGATGGTGAGGTTTGTCTGGAGATACATGGCCAGGCGCTCCTTCTCATCGAGCTTGGCCTGAGTGACCTCGACGGTGTTTGAAAATGTGACAATGCGGTCTTCGTCGGCCCTCTTGACCTCCTTGGCCTTTCTGTCACGAACCATCAAACCCACTCCCAACCCGACCGAGAGCAGCAGAAAAAATGCAATCGCAGCCTTCATAAATTTCTTCAACCATGGAGGCGGGCTGATGAATTGGCAAGCCCGACATCCGTTTCTTGCTTTAGAGACGTTCTGACCTAGATTTGATTCATGGAAATACCGACCGCGGTGCCCGTGATGACGCTGCCGAGCGCCACACTTTTTCCCCAAGCCCTCCTGCCTCTCTACATTTTCGAACCGCGTTATCGCCAGATGCTCGCGGACATGTTGCGCGAGGATCGGATGTTCACCGTCGCCATGCAAAAACCGGGGCGCGTTCGCGAAACGCCATGCGCGGTGGCGGGCCTGGGCTTGATCCGGGTCTCGGTGGGCCATGACGACGGCACCTCGCATCTGATCCTGCAGGGCCTGGCGCGTGTGGAACTGCTCTCAACGGTCCAGACCAAGCCCTATCGCGTTGCTCACATCCGGGCCTTCGCCGAGCCTCTCAAGGACACGGTGGTGATCGATGCGCTCGTTGCGAAGGTGCAGGAACTGGTGGAGGAACGCCTTGAGCTGGGCCCGTTTCCTTTTCCATTTTCCAATTTCAAGGGCCCTGGCGCGAGCCTCTCGAAGAAGAAAGGCGTGGCGGCCTCGAGTTTTTCGCCGAAGGAAGTGCTGGCCTACCTGGAATCGCTTCCCGACGCCGAGCAGGTCGCCGACCTTGTTTCGTGCGCCCTCCTTCCCGGAGCCCGTGAGCGGCAGACGATCCTGGAAACTCCGAAGGTCGAGCCGCGCCTCAGGCATCTTATCCATTTCCTGATGGAAGAAATCCGGCGTTGCCGGAAGAAACCAAAATTATGAGCGCCCAATCGCCGACAGAAACCGGATCCGTGGATCTGCAAACGCAGCTTTTCGCCAATATGATCATGCAATTGGCGGGCATGACGATGATTTGCCTGGGCGTGACTCCGCATCCCGAGACGGGCAAGACGATGTACGATCTGGAGGCCGCGAAACATTTCATCTCGCAGTTGGAAATGCTCGAGGCGAGGACAAAAGGAAACTTGAGCCCGGAGGAAAGCGCGTTGCTCAAGCAGAGCCTGACCTCCGTTCGCATGGCGTTTGTGACAGCGGTTGAAAAAGGCGCGCCGGCATCTGTCGCTCCCACCGTGCCGGCTCCCGCTCCCTCCACTACGGCTGCTGAACCGGCTCCCGCTCCTGAGCGGATGGATCCAACGCCAAGTGCGGAGGAGCCGAATCCGTCCCCGGATGAAGAGCGACGGAAATTTGTGAAGAAATACTAATTTCGCAGCATCGCGGCTGCCGGCGTGGCGGGCTGTGAAACGACGTTGTTCATGTTTCCCCGAAGTTTGCCAGTTTTTGCCGCGGCTTGTTCCCTCCTGCTGGCGGGACGCGCTTCAGCCCTGACATTGTTGCAGTACAACGTCGCGGGCAATGGCACGACCAATTGGAGCACCAATTCACTCCAGGTGAACGCCATTGGCAGGCAGATGCTCTACTGGCAGCCGGACATCGTCACGTTCAACGAAATCCCCCGAACCAACACCTGGCAGATGGCCAATTTTGTCACCGCCTACCTGCCCGGATATTACCTGGCCACGAACTCGGGGACGGATGGTTTTCTGCGCAGCGCCATCGCCAGCCGGCATCCCATCACGCGATCGCAATCGTGGCTGGATGGCGCGAGCCTGGTGCCGTTCGGCTATACGAATTCGCCTTCCACATATACGCGCGACCTTTTCGAGGCGGAAATTGCGGTGCCGGGCTGGTCGCAGCCTTTGCATGTTTTCACAACCCACCTGAAAGCCACCGAGAGCGGCACGACGTTTACCAATAGCGTCCGCCGCCGCGCCGCCGAGGCGGGCGCCATCTCAAATTTTTTTGTCACGCAGTTCCTGCCCGCCCACGTTCAACAGCCTTACTTGCTGTCGGGCGACCTCAATGAAGACATCGCCCAGCCGCCCGGGCCCAGCGGTCATCCACTCGAGAAAATTACAAGTCCGCCCACAGGGTTGCGTCTCACCACTTCGTTGAACCCCGTGACCTCCGAGGCCAGCACCTACTCGATTCGCGCGTCACCGCATGAGCGAATCGATTATATCCTGCCCTGCGGCCTCCTTTTTTCCAACGTCGCCGCAAGCCAGATTTTTCGCACGGACAAGCTGAGCCTCATGCCAGCCGGTCTGCTGGCCACCGACAGCCGCACCGCTTCGGATCATTTGCCGGTAATTATGACATTCCAGAATCCGTATGACCCCATCCCGCGCGTGGGAATTGTGGTTTCCAGCAATCAAACGGTGAATCTCAGCTGGCCGACGGTGCCGGGTCGAAATTATCGCGTGGAATCGTCGACAAACCTGGCCAACTGGTTTGTCGTCAGCACGAATTTATTCGCCGCGACGACCAACCAATCCTGGAGCGCCTCCCGAAGCGCACCGCGCCAATTCTTCCGGGTCCAACGCCTGCCGTGACCCCGTTCGATTTCCGGCGCGCGGTCCCTTGTCTGAAAAATCCCTCCACGTTTGCCAATCCGCGGACAACCACTAGACTGTCGTCCGGATGATTCGACTGGTCTTATTTGACATTGATGGAACGCTGATCGCGAGCGGCGGGGCGGGAGAAAAAGCGTTTGGCGAGGTTTGCCGCGCTGAGTTCGGTGTTCCGGATGCGACCGCCCGGCTTCAATTCGCGGGGCGGACCGATCCTTCCATTGTCCGCGAATTCTTCGTCCAGCAGGGCATCGAGACCAGTGCCGACAATTTCCGGCGTTTCTTCGATCGGTATGTTTTCCATCTCGACCATCTCCTCGGCCAGCTTCACGGGCGGGTGCTGCCGGGGGTCGCCCAATGGATGACCGCCTTGCGCGGACTGTCGCAACCGCCTGTCATGGGTCTGTTGACCGGCAATATCCTGCTCGGGGCGCGGATTAAATTAGGTCAC
>JBEEGQ010000148.1:0-8146 GCA_041166945.1 Verrucomicrobiota bacterium | reverse complement strand
GAATCAGAACTTCCAGATCAAATCCACCAGGAGATGGTTGGCGGTGCTTTTCGATCCGTTGGGAACCTCGTTGATCAGCTGGCCGCGGTAATAAGTCACCCCGAGCGTCAGCGAATCATAAAGCGCGTAAACTGCCTTCAGGTAATGACCCCGCACGTTCGTGCCCGGCCCGAAGCCGGCGCCCGTCGCCGAAGAGGGCGGTCCGGCATGGTAAAACCCGCCAAAATCATCATCCGGAAACTCCTCATACCAGGAGTTGCCATCCAGGTTCCGATATTGATAGGTGAATTCCCAAGTGCCTTTTTTGGCCGCTTTGCCGAACGTGATTCCAGCCAGATACGCCTCGTTATTGGAATCGATGGCCACGTTGTTGAGGTATTCGCCAAAGCCGCGGATCGGGAATGCGCCCTTGTAACCCGGGAAACTATCCAAAGTGTACGTCACGGAGGCGTCGGCGATCAGGGGATTGAAATTCTCGGCCAGAACGCCGGTGGGACCCGTGCGCGTGTTGCCGCGGTTGATGTTGGGCACCGCGCCGTTGGTGAGGCTTTGCTCGGAGTTGATCCACAAACTGCCGCCGCCCAGGGTCGTTTGCAAATGTTTGCCCCACTTGGCGTCCCACAGCACCTGGGCGCCGAGCAGATACGGGTCGTGCGTGCCGGGCACGACTTCATCCAGAACGAAACCGGCGGCGATGCCGCGCAGCGTCTGATTCTCGCTCAACTTCCACGCCACCTGCGCGGCCGCGCCCTCGGGGTTGTAGTCGGGATCAA
Source organism: Verrucomicrobiota bacterium (assembly GCA_041166945.1). Classification (GTDB taxonomy): domain Bacteria; phylum Verrucomicrobiota; class Verrucomicrobiia; order Limisphaerales; family JADJPG01; genus DASTLJ01. Next base: position 7,373 of record JBEEGQ010000148.1, on the reverse strand, counting down.
ATACATTGTGCGTGAACGCAAATGGATTCTCCATCTTGCCAAAGGTCAGGGAGCCGGTGACATCGGCGGAATGGAGGGCGGTCCATTTCGCGTAAGCCAAATCCAGGTAGATGCCTTTGCGGCTGCCGTTATCCTGGAAGGTCGAGCTCGCCGAAAGCGGGTTGCCCGTGGAAAAGCCGCTGGCGGCATCCCCCGACGCCAGGCGCACGCCGATCTCGAAATGATCCTGCAACGTGGCCACCATTCCGAGGCGCACACGATACCGGAGCCGGTCCCGGGTGACCGCGTCCGGTGAGTCATAGTAATTGCCTTCGTAACGGCCGCGGAAATCCCCATTAAACTTGAGGGCGGTGACCCAATCGGGCAGTCCGATTTTGGACGGCTGCATTTTTGCGGTCTCCTTGCCGGCATCGCGCTGGGTTTCCTTGCGCAGATCCTCGGCCTCCTTCGAGGTGAGGACCCCCTTGTCGACAAGCTTGTTGAGCAGCGCGTCGGAGGATTGAGCGGATGCATTGCCGGGAAACGCCAGCGCGGTGAGGGCCGTCACGGCGAGAGCCGTTCGGACCAGGGTGTCTTGTTTGCTCATGATGAATGTCTCGATTTGGTTGTTCGGGCGACGCGGCGAAGCTAAGTCGAAGGGGTTACGGACAAAGGTCGGGGATGTTACGTTTTCGTGACAACCCGGCGGTGGTGGGAGTGCGCGGGCGGAGGCGATGGATGGGATCCCCGTCGCGCCGACTGGCAGTCGGCTGTATCGCCGGTTGGCAACCGGCGGGGGGAACGAATTGACACAGCACGGTCCGGCATGCCGTTTTGTCGTCGAGCTCGAGCCAGGCTGGCGCGTTTGCGGAGTGTCACTCCGCGAAACAGCCGATTGCCAATCCGCGCTACGCTGCGGGGCGGAGCGCCGGCTGGAAGTTCTGATTCCAAAATGTGGGAAGCAGCCGATCTGCGAAAGGCGATCGGGGGCAGAACTTGGCGGATGGAGGGGCGCTCTAAAGACAGAGCATGTAGGCGACGAGATCTTCCTTCTCGGACGCGGACAGCTTCAGTTCGAGAACCAGGTTGAAGAATTCCACCGTGTCGTGAAGGGTGGGAAGCCGTCCATCATGGAGGTATGGCGGCGAGTCCTTGATGCCGCGCAACGGAAAAGTTTTGATCGGCCCCTCAGGACGGCCCGGGTAAAATCGTTCCACTCGAAGGTCGTGCATGTATTCGTCGACAAAAGCGGGGCCGTAATGGCAGGCAACACATTGGGCTTTGCCGTGAAACACCCGTTCTCCACGCAGCTCCGCCTCCGACGATTTCTCCGGGATGAGCTTCATCAGCGGACCCAATTTAGGCGCCGGAGGAAAATCAACGATGGCGTTGAAGTCTCCCATGCGGTTGCTGATCTGTTTCTGCACGCCGCGCGGCCCGATGGCTTGCATCAGGCCCGGATCGCCATCGAAATATTCCTCGATTTCCGCAAAGTGGTCCATGCTGCGAATGGAACGTTTCGAGGAGAGCTGCAGCAGATTGTAGTTGCCGCGCAGGCTCGGCGTATCCATGCGCAGCCGGGCCTGGTTGGGGCGTGAATCCGGCGCGAGTTCGATGGCGCCGTTGCCGTGCCCGTTCACATGACAGGACAGGCACGAAACTCCGGCACTGGGCTCGATGGTGACGCGGTGGGTGGTTTGATTAAACCAGGTGGTCGGTGACGGACGCAGGAGCTCCTTCAAGCCCTCCATTTGTTCGCCTGTCAGCAACCCGTTGAAGATCTCGTAATAGTTGCCCATTGAAATCTCGAGGCCCTTCGAAACATCACCCAACTCCTTGTGCGTGGTCAGGAACAACGGCGGAGGGAACTCCGGCAGATAATCGTCCGGCATGTCAAAATCGACGTCCATCCGTTCGTGCTCGGGGTGTGCGCGGATCCATTGCTCGGGAAACAGCATGTGGGCTGTCGTCTGCAATGGATGCGAAAGCGGCACGTAGGGAAACAGCTCCCGCTGACGAATCGCGTCGGGGCTCAAACCGGCCAGTTCTTCGAACGAGGCGATGTCCTTCGGCAACCGCGCCACCGGACCTTTCATGATCTTTTTGCCGCCGGACATCGCGACGCCGGCGATGGTTTTGCCGCTGAAATCGTAGCGTGATTTCATGTGCGTCTGCACATCCGCCATCAAGTGCGGCTTCTGTTTGCGGCACATGTCCACCCATTCGTCCCATGGCATCGGGAGAAATGGTTGCTTCCACGATCCACCCACCCGCCCCCCGTAACGCCAGAGATCAAAGGGCGTTCGCGTCCCTGGGCCACCCAGCGGATACGGCCGAAGCTTCGAAATGTGACTGTCGCCGAGCCCGAAATTTGTGTCCTGCCGGCTCACCGCCGGTCCGGACGGCGTCTGCAGCAGGTGAAGGCCGGCCGAATTGGTTTCGGCGGCGGCAGCGCCCGGCGACAACGGGATCGCGAGAAACAGCGCCGCAGCCACCGCCCACGGCCGGGTTCTGTTCACAATATTGAACTGAGGCATGGCTAAGGGACGTGCGGACATGGCTGCATGGTTTTTAACACGAATCAGGGATCGGCATCAAACTTCCCTCAATGACCGGCGAATGCAACGCGTATTTCATTCGCGCTTCGACTCTCTGCATCAAGAGGGTGTCGGAAGTTTTAGCCGGGGGCTCAAGGTTCAAGTTCCTGCCAGGAAACACCTCCTCCCCCCACCCTGCCCAGTAACCGCCGAACAGAAACGCCTCCTCTCCCCCTCCCTCTCCTCCATTTCCGAAATGGAGGAGAGGGTGCCCGAAGGGCGGGAGAGGAGCAGGAATGCGCGCTCCCCTTCCCCAACCGTCTTTGAAACGCCACCTGTTGGGATGGGACGGCATCGTTCCGCAGACTTTACTTTTTTCGGGCAACTCCTTTACTTGCCGGCATGTCGACCACATATCCTTGCGTTCTCCTGTTTTTCATCGGGCTGGCCTTCGCGGCGCCGCACCGCGTCGCGGCCGAGGATTGGCCGCAATGGCGCGGCCTGAAACGCGATGGAATCTCGCCTGAAACGGGGCTCCTGAAATCCTGGGGCAGCAATGGCCCGGCCGTTTTATGGATGGCGCGCGGGATCGGCTCCGGTTATTCGAGCGTCGCCGTGGTTGGCAACCGCATCTACACGATGGGCGATGCCGGCGACTCAAGTTTTGTTCACGCGCTCAACGCCGCCGAAAAAGGGAAGATCGCCTGGTCATCGCGCGTCGGCAAACCGGGGGGTGGCGGCGGGTATGCCGGCCCGCGCGCGACTCCCACTGTGGACGGCGAGCGTGTGTATGTCCTCGGCCAGTTCGGCGACCTCGTCTGCCTCAAGGCAACCGATGGCAAGGAGGTCTGGCACAAAAATCTCAAGGCCGATCTCGGCGGCGAAATGATGAGCCATTGGGGCTATTCCGAATCCGTGCTGGTCGATGGCGAAAACGTGATCTGCACGCCGGGAGGAAAAAGCGGCACCCTCGCTGCGCTCGATCGACGGACCGGCGACGTCGTCTGGCGCAGCACAGAGCTGACCGATCGCGCCGCCTATGCCTCCACCATCCCGGTGGAAATCGGCGGGGTCCGTCAATACATCCAGCTCACAGACGCCAGTGTTGCCGGCATCGCCGCCGAGAACGGCAAATTGCTCTGGCAGGCTCCCCGCCGCGGCAGCACTGCGGTGATCCCGACACCGGTTTACAAGGATGGACATGTCTTCGTGACGTCGGGGTACCGGGTGGGCTGCAATCTCTTTCGCATCGGCTCGAACGGCGGGAAATTCTCAGCCACGCAGGTGTATGCGAATCACGATTTCGAAAATCATCACGGCGGTGTGGTGCTCCTCGGCGATTATATTTATGGCCATTCGGACAGCCGGGGCTGGACCTGCATGGAGTTCAAAACAGGCAATGTGATCTGGAGCAGCCCGGGCATCGGGAAAGGCTCGGTGACCGCGGTGGACGGAAAACTCATTTGTCGCAGCGAAAAATCGCGCGGCACCATCGCATTGGTGGAGGCCTCCCCGGACGGTTACAAGGAACTGAGCCGTTTCGACCAGCCCGAGCGCGGCCTCAAGGAAGCGTGGCCACATCCGGTGGTCTCCGGCGGCCGCCTGTATATCCGCGACATGGACGTGCTGCTTTGTTTCGACCTCAAGAAAAAGTAAGCAACGGGCGGGGCGCTTTTGGTTTGTTTCCACGCGATCGCACCGACCGTTGCCGCGCATGAGTTGGTGCTATCGAACATTTCTGCGCCCCATCCTGTTTGCCCAGGAGTCCGAGGCGATCCACAACCTGACCTTGCGCGGGCTCGGGAGGATCAGCCGGCATCCAGTCCTGTGCGACGCGTTGCGCGCTTTTTATGGAGCGCCCCCGATGCCGGTCACCGCCTTCGGACTTCAATTTCCAAATCCCGTGGGACTCGCCGCGGGAATGGATAAATACGCCGCCGCAGTGCCTGCCTGGGAATCGCTCGGATTCGGCTTCATCGAACTGGGGGGAGTGACGTTCCATCCGCAGCCTGGCAATCCGCAACCCCGCCTGTTCCGCGCGATCGCGGACGGGGCGCTGGTCAATCGAATGGGGTTCAACAACCCGGGAGCCGCCGCGCTGGCCAAAAAGCTGGAGGAATGGCGCGCACTGGGACGCTGGCCGAAACATCCGGTGGGGATCAACCTCGGCAAATCCAAAATCACTCCCCTGGAAAATGCAGCCGCTGATTATGCCGGTTCCTTTCGGGCGCTCCGTTCAGCGGCCGACTTCTTCGTCGTCAATGTCAGTTCCCCCAACACGCCCAACCTCCGCCAGCTCCAGGATAAATCGGCCCTCGATGAAATCCTGTGCGCGATCCAGGAGGTGAATCAGACGGAGTTGCCAAAGGAAATCCCGGAAACGGCTGGGCCCGGGCCGTCGCCGGCGAGGTCTGCTCCGAAACCGATCCTTGTGAAGGTGGCCCCTGACCTTTCATTTGATGCGCTGGATGAAATTCTGGAACTCGCGGGCCCGCGCGGGCTCGCCGGCATTGTGGCAACGAACACCACCATTTCCCGGCCCGCCACCAACGACCCGAAGCTCCAGCGTGTTTATGGGGAGACCGGCGGCCTGAGCGGACGTCCCTTGCGGGAACGCAGCACCGAGGTTATCCGCCATCTTCATCGGCAGACCAACGGACGGTTGCCGATTATCGGCGTGGGAGGAATCTTTGACGCCGACGACGCGCGGGAAAAGCTGAATGCCGGCGCGACATTGCTGCAGGTCTATTCGGGTTTGGTTTACGAAGGCCCGGCGCTCGCCCGCGACATCGTTCGCGCCCTCCGGACCCGTCTCCCGGTCGAGAAGATGGAATGAGTTTGAATCTCCTCAACTGCCACCGCTCTCCATCCGTCATCCGTCATCCGTCATCCGTCATCCGTCACTCGTCACTCGTCACTTCGTCACTCGTCACTTCGTCACTCGCCACTTCGTCACTCGCCACTTCGTCACTCGCCACTGGTCACTTCGTCACGGAAGCCGCTGGCGCGTCGATTTTTGACGCAGGAGCAAGCCGGTTTTCGTGGTTTTTTTTCCATTCGTCACCCAGCTCCTGGGAAGTTTTGCCCGTGGCCGACTTCCACACCTCCTCGTTGTAATTGCCGGCGCGGCCCGCGGCGTTTAATTTGCGGACAATGTTCGAATCATATTTCTCCGTCACCCAGTTGAGGAAGTTGCCAGTGACGCGATAGCTGGAGTCGAACTTTGCGCGAGCCAGGTTGCCCTGGGTGATCTCCGCCCCTTTGGTCTGCGGCTCATAGATAAACCAACGAATGTAATCCGCGATGCCTTCGACCAGCCAGCCGGGCATTTTGGTGGCATTGGCATCGAGGCGGCGTCCGTTGCGGTAGCTCTGCACGACATGGACCATTTCATGCACGACCGATCCGCGCGCCTCGCGTTTCAGTTCCTTCCGGAACCAGCCGGCGTTGCAATTGATGGTCCCGCCGCCCGCTGACGCCGGGACCTTTCCCATGTTATCAAGGAATCGCAGCGTCACGTTGGTGCGGGGCACGAATCCGTCGGTGGGCAGCAAATCCACGATTTTTGGATACCATTCCTGCACCACGGGCCGCAGCTCCTTGTCCGTCCAATCCATCAAATCCGGCGCGAGCGTTGCGTTGATGATGAAATGATACCTTCCGCCATCGGCGTCAAAAGATTTGGTGATGGGCTTGGGCTCAACCACGGGAATCCCGCCGCTCGGAGGAGTCGGATCCTCGGCTTGAATGGCGGCCAGTGCGGCAGAAATTCCCCATGACAACGTGATGAAAGTCACAAGCGCCAAAGGATGAATTTTCATGGGGAAAAGCTCTGTATGGTGGAGGAAAGCTGACCGCCGGGCGTTGAGAGTTCAATGCCGGAATTCATAAAACATGAACGGCGGTCAGGGAAGGCGCGGCGTGGCGACGCGATAAAAACGGCGAGGCGTCCATGCGGCGTCTGGAATGATTTCGATACGATTTGTGGTGCGCGCCACGACATCCGCCAGCGAAAACCACTGGAACTGGGCGCCGCCATCGGCGAACTGCACCGTGTAGGTGCGGTTGGAAATGGCTCCAAAGCTCACGACAGCGGATGACGGCCCGGCGGCCAGGCCGACGCCTAAAAAGCTCGAGGCGTTCGTTGGATCGGTGCCGGCGATGTATTCGGCGGCGTTGCTCATGCCATCGTGATCAAAGTCGTCCCCTGCCCTCGAAAGATCGCCGGCCGATCCATTGGGATGCCCGAAAAATTGCTGGCTCCAGACATCAGGAATTCCGTCCGAGTCAGAGTCGGCCACGACTGTGAGGGTGAAGTTCGCGGCGACACCCTGAGCCGGGAACGACGCGGCGTTGCTGACCACGAGACGACAGGAAAAATTGGACGAGACAATGCCATTGGTCAGAACGAACCCGGCGGCGGTCGTGTTGATGGTGACGAAATTGGTGCGCGCAGCTCCCGCGAATTGCGTGACAACGAGCGACGGGGTGATGCGTCGCCACGAGAAGGTATACGGCGCCGGGTTTCCGGTCATCACCGCGCTGAACGAGGCATTGCCGCCGGCGACAATCGTCTGGCTGACCGGCGGAAGCACAATCGCCGGAGACACTTTCACCCCCAGGCTGGCGGAGGTGATGAGGAGTCCGGCCGGACTGGAAATCAGCACCTCGTAAGTTCCATCGTCGGCAAGAGTGACGTTGGTCCGGACGATGGACGGCGTTGTCTCGCCGGCGAGAACCAGCCCATTCAAGCGCCATTGATAGGTGATGGGGGGCGTGGCGCGGGCGATGACGGTGAAGGTGACGGTGGCACCCGGGGAAACCAGCTGGCTGACGGGTGCCAGCACCAGCGACGGC
>JBEEGQ010000147.1:0-4916 GCA_041166945.1 Verrucomicrobiota bacterium | reverse complement strand
CGTAAAACCGGCCTTGTTCATCGATGGTAAAACAGACCGGATTGGCCAGGTGTGGCTCGGCCGCGGCCAATTCCACTTTCAACCCCTTTGGAATGCGAAAGCGTTTGATCGCGGATTCGGCTTCGTCCGACGCCGCCTGCACAGGAGGGGGGTAGGCGCCCTTGCCGGGTGCGCTTTCGGCGGCTGGACCCGGAACCGCCATCACCATTAAAACCAACGGAACCGCGCAACACAGGGCGACCGGCAACTTCAAAATCAGCATGATGCCGATGAGAATAAGCGCGGGCCATCGGGAATCAAGCGGGGAAGGCGCTCGACAAGACCAAGCCGTCGCCAGTTCGTTGCGCCGCTGGTACGCGGCGCCATTTGTCGCAGCGCGACAAGTGCCACCCGTGCGAGCCAATTGACGTTGGGTCCTCCGACGCCTAGGCTGCGTTCATGATCGATGCGACCGCGATTTCGCCGCCCGGTGTGGACCGCTTTCCCGTTCGGGAACCGATGCCGCGCTCGCAGTTCGATCCCCTTTCCCGCGACATTCTTGCCCTCAAGAAGAAGCTGAACGCTGTCATACTCGCGCATAATTATCAGGTAGCAGAAATCCAGGACGTGGCGGATTACGTCGGCGATTCGCTGGGACTGTCGCAACAGGCGGCCAGGACCGACGCGCAGGTGATCGTGTTCGCTGGCGTCCATTTCATGGCGGAGACCGCCAAGATTTTAAACCCTGGCAAGATTGTGGTTTTGCCGGACAAGGACGCCGGCTGCTCGCTGGAGGCAAGCTGTCCCGCGGAGAAGTTGGAGGCGTTCCAGGCCACTAATCCCAATTTTTACACGGTGACATATATCAATTGCTCGGCTGCTGTGAAGGCGCTGAGCGACGTGATTTGCACCAGCGGCAACGCGGTGAAGATCGTCAATGCGGCTCCCAAAGATCGGGACCTGCTTTTTGTGCCGGACGAAAACCTGGGCTCCTGGGTGATGGAACAAACCGGGCGGCCGATGACCTTGTGGCGCGGCAACTGTTACGTCCATGTCGAGTGGACCCATGCCAGCATCAGCCGGATCCGCCGCGAACACCCGGACGCGCCGCTGGTCGCGCATCCCGAATGCACGAAGGCCGTGCGGATGCTGGCCGACGAAGTTTGCTCAACCGAACGCATGGTGGATTTTTGCCGCCGCACCCCTTCGCAGCATATCATCATCGCGACTGAAGCCGGCATGATCCACCGGTTGCAGAAGGAATGTCCGGGAAAGGTCTTTATCCCGGCGCCCACCGACAACTGTCGTTGCAATGAATGCCGTTTCATGAAGATGAACACGCTGGAAAAGCTGCACGACTGCATGGCGCAACTTTCGCCCCGCATCGAACTGCCTGCCTCCATCATCGAGCGGGCGCGCCTGCCGATTGAACGGATGCTGGAGATCTCCGCGCGGCCTTGATCCACAACGACAGTCCCCTCACCAGAGCCTTGCGTTCCGCGTCCCCTTTTTCCTACTCTCCCGCCACTTCCATCCGGTGACGGCAGCGCGGCGGGCCGGCATGGCGTTTCCAGATCAATCGCAGCAAATCAAGACATGAACACAGCGATCCGTTTGAAATTGTTCCTGATGATGGTGATGGAGTTCTTCATCTGGGGCGCCTGGCTTCCGCTTATCTTTGGCTATCTGCCCAGCCTCGGCTTCAGTCCGGCCGAACAGTCCTGGATCCTGAATGCATTTCCGATTGCGGCGATTGTCGGTATGTTTTTCAGCAATCAGTTTGCGGATCGCAACTTCGCCGCCGAAAAATTCCTGGCGTTCAGCCATCTCGTCGGCGGCCTGGCGATTTTGGGATGCGGTTTTTGCAAGGAGTTCTGGCCCTTTTTCTCCTTGATGCTGATCCATTGCCTTCTCTATGTGCCGACCATTTCCATCACCAATTCGATCGCATTTGCCGCGATGAAGGATGCCCGGCAGGAGTTTGGAATTGTGCGGATGGGCGGCACCATCGGCTGGATCCTTGCCGCCTGGCCGTTCGCATTTATCTTCGTGGACTGGGACGCGGTCCGTGCGGCAAACCCTGCGGGCCTTGTGGATTGGATTAGCAAGGCCCTGTCGCATCCACTAACGGGCGATGCCGCAAAGGCCGCGACGCGCTGGACATATGTCGTCGCGGGAGTTGTCTCCTTGTTGCTGGCGCTGTTCAGTCTGACCCTGCCTCACACTCCTCCGCGAAAGGCGGCCACCGGCGGAGAGGAACGACTGGCGTGGCTGGAGGCAATGAAACTTCTCGCCCATCCTTTCGTCCTCGTCCTCTGGCTCGTTACTTTCGTGGATTCCTTCGTCCACAATTGTTACTTCAACTGGACGGGCACTTTTCTCAGCGCCCCGACATCGGCAGGAGGAGTCGGCATCCCCAGCAATTGGACCATGCCGGTCATGAGCATCGGACAGGTTGCCGAGATCCTCACCATGTTCATCCTGGGCGCCACCTTGAAGCGGCTCGGATGGCGAACCACGATGATTGTCGGAATCCTCGGCCACGCTGCGCGGTTTGCGGTGTACGCATTCTTGCCGCAGCACCAGGGAATGATCATCGTGGTGCAGATTCTCCACGGGATCTGTTACGCGTTTTTCTTCGCCACAGTTTATATTTTCGTGGATGAATATTTTCCAAAAAACGTGCGGGCGAGCGCGCAGGGATTGTTCAATGTTATGATTCTCGGCGTCGGGGCTCTGGTTGCCAACTCGGTCTGTCCCTATCTGCTTCAAAAGGTTTTCGTGGATCCCGTGACACGGGCGACCGATTTTCGCGGCTTGTTCCTGGTCCCAATGGCGGCGGCGTCGGCCGCCGCGCTCGCGCTGGCCCTCTTTTTTCGTCCTCCTGCGAAGCCGCGAACTGCACCCGGAGAGGTTTCCGCTCCGGTCCATTAATTCCTATCCCATGAACATTTCCCTTTCGATCCTCATTCCCTTCGTGTTGCTGACCGGTGGCGCGTCAGTGTCCGCAGCCAACTGGCCCTCCTGGCGCGGGCCGGACGGGCAGGGCATCTCGACGGAAAAAGACCTGCCCTTTCGGTGGAGTGCGACGGAAAATGTGCGTTGGAAAATTGCGCTGCCGGACCGGGGCAATTCCACCCCCGTGGTCTGGGGAGACAAGGTGCTGTTCACCCAGGCCATCGACGAAAAGCATGAGCGTTCGCTCCTGTGCGTCGCGCGCAGCGACGGCCGGTTGCTCTGGCAAAAATCGGTGATTTACACGGCGAAGGAGGGAACGCACGAATCGAACCCGTTTTGCTCCGCTTCGCCCGTCACCGATGGCCAGCGCGTCATCGTTTGTCACGGATCCGCCGGTGTTCTCTGCTACGACCTCGACGGAAAGGAACTTTGGCGGCGGGACCTCGGCAAACAGGAATATGAATGGGGAAACGGGTCATCCCCGGTGTTGCACGACAAGGTTTGCGTGATCTATTTCGGTCCCGGCAAAAACTCCCGCCTGATGGGACTCGACAAGAATTCCGGTAAAACTCTTTGGGAATACTCCGAGCCCGCGATCGAGACTGGGAAACGGACCGACGGATTTCGCGGACAGGAACCCGGAATGGTCTGCACGTACAGCACGCCGTTGATCGTTCAATCGGGCCTGCGTCACGAGTTAATCATGAGCTTTCCCCGTTACATGCGCGCGTTCGATCCGCTCGCCGGCCGAGAGCTTTGGACCTGTGACGGATTGAATCCCCTCGTTTACACCTCGCCCATCGCCGCGGACGGAATCGTAGTGGCAATGGGCGGTTTTTCGGGAAACACGATTGCGTGCAAAACGGGTGGCAGCGGGGACATCACAACCAATGGCCGCCTCTGGCAGACGGTCCGCACCAAATCGGGCATCGGCTCAGGCGTCATTCATGACGGTCATATTTATATTCTAAATTCCGGCGGCATCGCCGAGTGCATCGAGCTGAAAACGGGGAAGTCATTGTGGACCGAGCGCCCGCGGGGGACCGGTCCCAAATCAGATTCATGGTCGTCGATGGTGCTGGCGGAAGACCGGCTCTACATCCTGAATCAAAGCGGCGATTGCATCGTATTGCGGGCGAGCCCCAAATTTGAGCAGCTGGCGGTCAACTCCATCGGCAACGAACTCTGCAATGCTTCACTGGCCGTTTCGGACGGCGATTTCTTCATTCGCACCCACAAGCAACTCTGGTGCATTTCTGGCGGGCGGAAGACGGCAAGCCGCTAGAGGAAGTTTTCGTCCCTCCAAAACAGGCGCGAGGGGGCGCAATGCGCGCACAGGACTCGCGGGGAATTTCTCCTCTCTCCGAAGGCGGGAGACCCAACAACTTCGGCGTGCACGGGAGGAAAATGGCCAATGGTCTTACGGCTTGGCACCCGGTCCGGTTTCAGGCAAGGTCCCCGAGCGTTCATTTCGGCGGCAGTTCGCCATAACCGGACCTGTCGCTAGCTTCACTGTGGATAAACTATTGCTCATCGACGACGAAGCGGACGTCCAATATTCCTTCCGCCGCATTTTCGACTCGCCTGCCCTGGAACTCGCCACAGCTTCGAGTGGCGAGGAGGGGCTCCGCTTAATCCCGCGCTTCAAACCGGACCTGGTTCTGATGGACATCCGGATGGGTGCCGGCATGAATGGGCTCGAAACCCTCCGGCGGATGCGTCAGCTCGACGCGCGGCTGCCGGTCATCATGATGACCGCGTACGGCACCACGCAGGCCGCCATCGAGGCAATGAAACTGGGCGCCTACGATTATCTGCTCAAACCGTTTGATGTTCCGAAGCTCAAGCAACTGGTGGCGGACGCGCTTCAGGCGGCACGCGCCATGCGGCAGGTCGTTTCCTACCAGCCGCTGCTGGAATCCGAGGACTACGACCTCGGCATCGTCGGTCGCTGCGAGCAGATGCAGAACGTTTTCAAG
>JBEEGQ010000146.1:0-4425 GCA_041166945.1 Verrucomicrobiota bacterium | reverse complement strand
CGCCCAACGCCATTTACGTTTACCCTACCCACCATTAGTCGGAACCCGCGCTCAGGCACGTCGCAACCTCAAAAAATATGCCTCGAAATCCTAGTGGCATTGGCCGAGGACGTCCGCACTCCGTGGGAGACAGCACGAGAGACGGACGTTGGACCGTCGTAGCGCCGACTGGCAGTCGGCTGTTTCGCCGGTTGGCAACCGGCGGGGGAACGAATTAACAGAACACGGTGCAGGCACGCCATTGGGTGGTTCAACTCATTCCAGTTTTTGGCCCAGGCGGAGTACCACTCCGCGATACAGCAGACTGGAAGTCCGCGCTACAATTGCGCAATAATCCCGGCGTCTGAATTTGCGATGGTCCATTCTTGGGGTCAGGAGGAGCGTGCTGGAACCGGGGGTTGATATTTTCGGTCGCAGCGGTTCTTCTCTGCGGCACCGGGATACTCGGGGCATTCGTTCGGGCACGATATTGTTGACCAAAAAGAACGGAATGGTTTCCCTTCACTGCTCGACATTAACGCATGATTTTTTAAGGTATCGGCTCGCTTGGTGGTCGCTGAGGTTGGCTGGTTAACGTCCGCCTGATATCGCATGAACATCCTCTTAAAAACCAAACTTACGAAGTGGGTGGCTGCAATCTGCCTCGCCCTTCTGCCCATTCAAAATCAAGCGGCGGACTTCGTAGAGCTCTCGGCTGAAATTGAAAGCTTCGGCTACCGGCTTGGAGACACCAATTGGATCGCAACGGCCAAGCCAACGACGATGAATGTGAAGTGTATCGCGGGTTCAACCGAGTGGTCCATCGAGCATGATTATCATATGCGGCAACAGTGGCTGTTCGACGGCACGAACGTCGTGTGCACGTCGTTTCCGCCCGCCGGATCCGATCCGGCCAGCTCGAAGGGGGTGAAAACGGTTTGGGAATCGCGGGATGGACATCCGCTGGGTGAATTCGGAGTGAACATGCCGTGGCTGGCATTTTGTTCGGGGACATATCTCAAGCGCGAGGGCCGGATTATTCCGTTGCCGTGTGGAATATTGCGTCACTGTCCGGATCGGTTCGCTTACACAGACGTCACAACAACTTTTGAGGATGAACTCGGCCTGCCCAGGAGCGTGGATCTGTTTACTTCCCGGGCGCGCTTTTTGGCTGCGAGAACGGACTGGGACAAGGACCATTCCTTTGGCAGCCGTTACACAGAGTGGAATAAGAAGACGGCATCGACTCTGCAGGAGGGAATGCTGGTTTTTCATTATGCGGTCCTGGAATCGACCAACGTGATGGGGCGAAGCTTCCCGACAAAGTTTGAATTCTTTCAAGCGGGCCGTCCGTACGAGCAAATGGGTGATTGGTTCTGCCAGGGTATCGGCCGCGTTAAATCCATTCGGTCTTCGACCAATTGGCCGGCTTCGAAATAAGGCGCCTGATGTCGACTGCCACTTAATTAATCGCCTGTTGGAGAAGATTCGGGCGCAGAGCCCATCGATGTTTGGTTTGGAAAATGAGAGTGGTCGAAATCACCAGAAGGGCCACGTTCTCGGCCAGTTTGCGGCAGATTAAAACCTCGCCGGCGCCACAGCCGCAATCGAACTTGATCGCGCAAAACGGCATCCCACCTGTTTGATGCATTGCCAGGGCGCGAAGAAATATCAGCACGGTGAACGGAACGAGCATGGTGACCATCAATAGCGCCGTGCCCCGAATGGCGATGCCCAGGAGAAGCAGAAGTCCGCAAAAAATCTCGAACCAGGGAAGCGTTGCCGCCACCCAGTTGAGGAAACCCGCGTGGGAAAAAACTTCATACTGCCGAACCAGTTTCAAAAATTCCACCGGATGCAAAACCTTGTGGATCCCCATGTAAACGAAAACTCCCCCGAGCACGCAGCGGGCGATCAGGGAAAAAATCCGGCCCTTTGGCGAAGGGGACGACGAAGACTCAGTGCCCGAGGTCATGGCTTTGACGGAAGCAATTGTCCGTTGCGACGGGCGCCGGTTTCAATGGGATGCCCCTGGAGTTTCCATTCCGTAATGCCGCCGATGTAAACGAACAACAGGCTCGGAGGCACGCCCGCGTCCCGCAGAGTGACCGCCGCGTACTCGCTATCCTCGCACGATCCGCCGGTGCAATAGATCACTACCTGCTGCGCCGTCATGCAGAGAGGAAGAACCGTTGGGAGAAAGGCGTCGGCACGGTAGTGGTCGAACTGCCACGCGCCGGGGATATGGCCTGCTTGATAATGAGATTCGTCGCGGGCATCCAGAAAAACGATCAGCCCCTGCTGGAAGCGCGGGTCTTGGAAGAGGGTGGTCACATCGTTGCTGGAAATGGACTGAAGCCCGCGTTGCTGGAGGCGTTGGATGGCGTTGGCAGCGCCGGGGACTCCGCTGGCGATCGGGCCGGGCGCGGCGGCATTTGTAGAATTGCCCGGCGATGCCACTGCTGAAGGTGCGGCCTTTGGGGCGGGAAAATAATCCCGGGTTAAGCTCAGGCCTCGCGGCGAAACGCCGTTGGCGAGCATCGCGAAGATGAACCCGGCCAAACCGAGCAGAGCCGCCTCGAACGGGATGGCCCGGGCGTTTCGCATGGCCGGAGGCGGCGCTTGCAACGCGGACTAATTACTTGGCGCCACCCGGGGTTGCCACTGGCTGGCTGACGGGAAGCACCGGCTCGGGTTGTGTGATGGCGATGCGGAGGACGGGATTTTTGGGATGGGAAGTATTCACCGCCAGTTCCGCCGACTGGCCGGTTTTCAGTTGAAAGCCCGCGGGGAAAGTGAGGTTCAGATTCATCATCCGGCCGGGATCGCTCTCCTGAATGGTGACTTTGACGCCATCGACATTCACGGTGGGCGCCGACAATTTGAGGGGCTCGCGGCTGTTGTTTCGAACTGTCACCGGGCAGGTGTATTCGGCTTTGAAGGGGCCGGGAGGAAGCGCGAGCGGCGAAGGAAAGGCGACGACTGCGGGTTGAGTCATGGCGACGGCATTGATATTCAGGACGGGCATGACAGCCGCCGAAGTGTTGATGGAAATATTTCCCTGCGGACTGGCATTGCTGATCGCTCCGAGATAGGTGATTTGAAGCTCGAACTCCTTGCCGGCGCGCACCGTTTTCAACTCTGTTTTAAACAGCGGGCTGCCCGAGTGCGGCGCTTCGAGTTTGAGATCTTCATCCATGTTGCTGACGATCCGCACGATCTTGGTTTCGTTGGTTTCTTCGCCGAGCACCGGCATGAAATAGGCATATTGCGGCTGGACATCGATGGGCCGCCATACGGTGGCTTGAATGTGGAGATATTGGGAGGGCTGCGCCGGATCATTGCAGGAAACATTCACGCCCTTGGATACCGGGCCGCTAAAACTGGTGGGATTAAGCTGGATTGGAATCTTGCCGGTCTTGCCCGGCTCGATTTGCTTATCCCATGCCCCGGCGGTTGTGCAGCCGCACCCGGGCTGGACCGCGGTGATTTCCAACATGGCAGTGCCGGTGTTGGTGACGATGAAATCGTGCTTCAATGTATCCGTCGGCTTAACCTTTCCGAAATCGAACGTGGTTTCGGAGAATTGAATTCGCGGAACGCCGGGCTGCGTTCCCGGTGCCGGCGCCGGGGCTGCCTGCGCAAAAATCGATGGCGAAGCGATGGTCAACGCAAGGCCGATCACGCGGCCGATCCAGGGAGAAAGATGTGTCATAGCGCGCGAACCATAACACGAATTAGACGGGCGGCAATGCTGCGTTTTGGGAGGGCCAACGCCGCCCGGGCGCCTTTCTGGTGGTATCAGTTGTCCCTTGGAGTTCCGCATCATGTTCTCCAAGCTGGATGAATGGACCGGGGACTGTTCGCATCCAAATCTTCAGAACACGATGAACTTACAGCTGAACCAGCCCATCGCCCTTTGTCTTCTTCTTCTGGGTGTGGGCCACGGCCATGCGGCCCCGGCGCCTGCGAAGATCAGCTTCACGGATCAGATCAAGCCGTTGCTGTCGGATCGCTGTTTCAAGTGTCACGGGCCCGACGAAAAAACGCGCGAGGCCGGGCTGCGTCTTGATACTGCCGAGGGCCTGTTTAAGGCGCTCGACAACGGTGTCTTCGTCGTCAAGCCCGGGAGCGTCGCCGGGAGCGAATTGTTGCGCCGCATCACGACGCGCGATCCCGATGACAAAATGCCGCCTCCCAAATCCAGGCTTTCGCTCACCGATGCGGAAGTGGCCCTGCTGAAACGATGGGTGGAGCAGGGAGCCGAGTGGAAAAAGCATTGGTCTTTTAATCCGATCACGGACCCCGCGATTCCGTCGGGGAAGGACCGGCAGCGATCGCGCGGCGCCATCGATGATTTTGTGATGGCGAAGCTGGACCGGGAGGGGCTCAAACCCGCTCCCGAGGCGGTTCGCGAACATTTGATTCGGCGCCTCTCGTTTGATC
>JBEEGQ010000145.1:0-11073 GCA_041166945.1 Verrucomicrobiota bacterium | reverse complement strand
ACAACTACTCTATGAGATGGGGCCCGCTCTGCTCCGTGAATACCGCGCCAATCATCCGGCCCAAACCGGCCCGGCAGTTCAAAAAAAGGGCAAAAAAAGCCCTACCAAATCCTAGTGGCATTGGCCGTCTTCGGCCGCAGCAAGCTCCGAATTGTCTGGCATGCGGAAAGATTCGCACGCCGAGCCACTTTCAGCGTTGCTGCGCCCGGGGACGGGACGCACTCCGACAGTTTAAAAAATGCCGGGCGTCCGACCCTCATCGGACGCCCGGCTCAAGCCATGTTCTGCTGTTCAGTCGCGTCCGGGCCTCGTCGCGGGCCGGGACGCCAGCGTCATCTCAGGGATACACGCTGCGATAATATCGCGATGACGAACCGCTCGTGTCGACAAACTCGAACACGCCGCTCGCATCGGCAACGACGCTGGCTCCGGGCAGGATCTGCCAGTCGACCGGCGTCAGTGTCCCGGTATATTGCAACCGGTATGTTCGTCCCGGAATGCCGCTGCCGCGGATCCGGAACCTTCCGTCCCCGAGATCCGACACCGTCAGGTTTTGGCCCGGGTCAATGTCGGTCTTGATATTGACCGTTACGGTGCCGGTGACGACAGCGCCGCGACCGTCCGCGATGGTGTAGGTGAAGGAATCCACACTCGTGAAGCCCGACGCGGGGGTGTAGCTGACCCAGTTGTCGGTGACCGTGATCGTTCCGCCATGAGCGCTGGTGGTGCTGACCGTGATCACGAGCGTGTCGCCGTCCGCGTCATTGTCATTGGCCAGCAACGTGGCCAGCCGGACTTTCACGCCCTGGGTTGGATACCGTTCGATCATGTCGGCACCGGCTATGGGCGGTGTGTTGATGACCTGGTTGGGCGTGAGTGTGTTCGTGCTTCCCACGAAGTTCCCGTTGCCGGCGTACTCGGCCACGACCAGATGGGACCCGAGCGCGAGCGAGGTGCTGCCGAATGATGCCGCGCCGCCCGTCAATGCGCCCGAGCCGGCGATGGAGCCGTCGATGCGGAAGTTGACAGACCCGACCGGGATGCCGACACCCGGCGCCTGAGCGGTGACGGTCATGGTAAAGGTGACATTCGCACCAGGAAGGGCAGGGTTCGCCGAGGATGTGATGGCGCCAACGGTCAGCGCCTGCGTCACGGTGAGCGAACCGGCGATGTAGGTGACAACGTAATTGGAACTCACCACGCCGCTGGCCGTGATGGGATAGGTCCCGACATCACTGCCCGCCGTGGCACCGGTGATCGCGGTGGCCAAAGAGGTCAATTGACTGAGGCCATCACTGTTCACAAAGCCGGAGTAATGAACGCTCAACACAGGCAATGCGGCGCCATAGACTTTGCTCTTGTCGTCAGCTGTCACTGTCAGTGGCGCCTTCAGGACATCGACGCTCACTGTGGTGCTGGCCGGCAGGAAGCTGGTCGTATCCGCGGGGGTAAACGTGACCGAGAGGATCTGTGCCGCACCCGCGTTGAGCACCGTGCCGGCGGCGGGCGTGTAGGACAATGTCCCATTCACGTTCGTCGAATTGTAGGTAACCGTCGCGTTCAACTGCGCCGCCGCGAGAGCAGCGCCGTACGTGACAGGCGCAGGTGTGGACCAGGCGATCGTCGGACTCGACGCTCCGGTGATTTCGAGTCCCCATTGCGTGAGCATGTTGGTGCCGCCGCTTTCGAGGTCGGCGAGATACAACGTCCATTCGCCGCCGGCATCGAGTCCATTGAAGGACGCCAGAAGCGCGCTGCGCGGGGAGGTGTCGACGACGACGGCGGGATCAGCCGTGCGGGCATCGGGTTCCCAGGTGCCTGACAGCGGCGCACCACTGGCGGGCGATACGACGCTCCGATAAGTATGGAGATCGCCGGCCGCTCCGCTGGCAGCGAGCGTGATATCCAATCCGCTGTCATCATACCCGGCGGCGTTGGAAGCGGTTTTGCCGGGGCGATTGAGCAAAATGGAGAATCCGCTGGAGTGCCTCACATAACCGTAGAGGTCTCCATTGAATTCGCCGGTGATTTTGAGCCGCACCTTCAGCAAGGAAATCTGCCGGATGGCGGAGGTGACACTCCGGACATCCTGCAGGCCGGAGGCGTTGCCGTCCGGCACCACGCGATTGGTGGTGAAGGTGTGTGTTTCGACGATTTGCCCCTGAAGCCGCGGCGTTGCCGTCGCGGCCAGCAGGCCCAGCAGGAGTATGGCGTTGAACTTATGCATACTGTTTTTGTTTTTGTTTTGAGGGTTTTTTTTGCGCAGCACTGCAGCATCGCCCCGCGTCTGCGCGGCGCCGGGAGCGAAAGGGAATGAAACGGACGGTTGAGTTTTCATAAGTCACGGATAGATGGTTCGATAAAAACGGGGAGTGCCGGGCGGAGGCGTATCGATGAATTCGAACGCTCCCTGCGCATCGGCCGCCGCTCCAGCGAGTGGCTGCCACGAGGGATTGCTGAGGACGGTTGTATACTGGAGGAAATAGGGGCGGCCCGGGATTCCCGAGCATCTCAGCCGCAACGAGCCGTTGTTGAGATCCTCCACCACGACGTTGGCGGACGGCCCATTGTCGGTTCCAATGGTGACGCTGACGCTGGCGGTGGCGGCGCCCCCTCGTCCATCGGTGAGCTGGTAGGAAAACGAATCCGACTCCGGAAGCAGATTGGGCGGCGCATAGACCACCCAGCGGCCCACGCGGGTCACGCTTCCGCCGCCGGCGCTGGCAGGACCCACCAAGTGGAGTTCGGTCACATCGCCATCGATGTCCGAACCGAGCAACTGTTCAGCGAGAAGCTTGACCCCACAGGGCACGGCGCGTTGGACGGCAACTGTCGGGGCGGAGGGCGGATGATTAATTACGAGTGTGGCGAGAGCGCTCACCACGGAGTTGGTGTTGCCCACGACAACGGAATAAATGCCAGCCTGCGCATCTATCGCATTGGTGAGGATCAACGATGCATTGGTGGCGCCGGAAACCGGCGCGCCATTGAACCGCCATTGATAGGAAATGGGCGGGGAACCGGTGGCGATGACGGAGAAGGACGCCAGGCTGCCCGCATTCACGACCTGGCTTTGTGGCTGGGTGGCGATCCCGGCGGGCACAAATGCCCGCGCATAAATTCCAAGGTGATTGCCGACCACGCGTTCTGTGCCCGGGATGTTATTGTGAATGGGCCGGTTCAACAGTGTCGCGCCCCCATGTCCGTCCGAGATGGCCATCGTCGTCGAGCCGCCGCCATCCAGGTTCACGGCTTCGTATGCGCCGTAGCGCACCATCCATGCGGCCGTGTCGATGTCCGCGGCGCCGTCGCTGTAACCGGGCTGGCGTCCGTCGATCGTCAGAAGGATCAAGTAGCGTCGATCCTGCGAGTAACCGATGGCGGTTCGGGGATTGAGAGTGTCGTTGGTCCCGACCTTGACTCCGCCGATGACCAGCGGATAGCGACCGGTGACCGCGTTGCGGACGCCGGCGTTGTTGATGGGCGGCCAGTTGGTGTGAAGGATTAGGGGGACGTTGTTGGACGGGAGAAATAAGGTGCTCGAGTAATCCGCTGATTCCTGGGGAGAGACGAGCTGTCCGTCGGAAATCGCCAGCCCGACCAAATCGAACGGCGCGCCGGAGGGTTGCCCGCAACAGGGGGAGAAATAATTGGCGTTGATGGCCGCCTGCAGATTTTGGCTGGTGAGAAACTCGGTGGTGGTCTGGCCGGCAGTTTCCCTCGAACCGGACACCGGATTCACGATCGGGGGCGTGGTGCGAAACTGGATGTTGGTATCCGACAGGTCGACGCGCATCACGCGAACCACCTGGTCCACAAATCCACCCGTGAAATTTGTGCCGGCGGCAAATTCAATTCCCTGAAAAATGGGGCTGAAGCCGCCGACGGTGACGACCGGCGGGGCGGGCGTCGTTGCGTTCGCGACAGGTGTCCAGGAGGAGACGCCAGCCAGATTCTCGCTGCGGAGCCGGTAATAATAAGGCGTGGCGTACGCGAGGCCGCCGTTGGCATACGAGGTGACGTTGGTTGCCAGGGGGGCGAGCAGGCTGAAACTGATCCCATCAAGGCTGCGCTCGAGCCGCAGCGAAGCGGCGTTGCTGGCCGTGTTGATCCACGCAACGGTGATTTGGTTTGTCGCTGTAACCGTTGCGGCGAATGAGCCGGGCGTGCCGGGGAGCGAGAGCGTGGCGGCCGAGGCGATCGTGGACCAGTCGGATGCCCCGACGCTGTTGGTGGCGCGGATGCGATAAAACCAGGTCGTGGCCAGGCTCAGCGGACCGTTGGTGTAATTGAGGAGATTGGCGCCGAGGGTGACGATACGTGAAAATGTCGCGCCATCGATGGACCGGTCGATTTCCCATCCCAGTTCATTGGTGGCCACATTCGCCCAGGCGAGACGGATTTGGTTCGAGCCGACCAAAGTGGCGGTGAGGTTTGTCGGCGTTGCGGGCAACACGGCCTGGTTGCCCTTGAGGATGGTGAAATAATCCTGCACGACGCCAGCCGACGTCAGGAATTTCATGTCGAGCCGATCCCCATCGATATCGAGAACGACGGAGCCGAGCGTGTTGGCGCTCACAAACATCGCCGGATGATTGAGAGCGCCGCCAGCGGTCTGGCCGGCTGATCCCGTCGTGCAATAGATGGCGCCGAGTTTTGACGCGAGGGAATAGGGCCGGGAATACGCGCCGGTGCCGTTGGTGCGTCCGCTGCCGCCGTCGACTTTCATCGCGTCGGTAAATGTGGAGGCAAGACCGTAATGCCCGCTAATCAGGTAGGACCGTTCATAACAATGGCTGTGGCCGGCGAGGGTGAGATCCACGCCGTAGGCCTCCAGGATCGGCGCGATGTTCTGCCGCATTTCCTTCAGTTCGCTGTCGACATCCGAATCGTGGCTGCCCTTGCTGTAGGCAGGATGGTGATAGATGGCGATCACCCACTTCTGGGTCGTGGAACCCAAATCCGACCGCAACCAGTTGGCCATCGCGCCATTGGCGGCGCGCGAACTGGTCATCGAATCCAGGCAGACAAAATGGATGTTCGCATGGTCCCATGAATAATATTTCTCGGTGCCGGACGGCATTCCGCCCGCCTCGCCATTGGCGGGAAATGTGAACAGCTTGAAATAGGGAATGTCGGGCGCGGGAGTGGCCGATTGCGCGGTGTCGTGATTGCCGATGCACGACCAGAGAAACGTATTGCGCAGCACGTTCGTATAAATGTCGAAGATCGCAGACTGATATTCGGCGTCGGTCCCATTTTGATAGGCATTGTCGCCGAGCAACAACACGAGGTCGGCTCGCGGAGAGTTCGTCGCATAATTATAAAATGCGTCCCGCACCGCCCGTTGATTGGCGTCCTGCGTTCCCGGATCCCCCAGCACCCAGGCGCGCACCGGCCGGTTGGTGCCCGGCAACGGCGGCGTCACCAGGAAATAATTGGTGCTCACCCCCAGCGTCACCGCGCTCGATCCCGCGGAATAATAGTAACGGGATTCCGGCTCGAGCCCCGACAGGCGGACGGTGTGATCGTTCGTCAGCGCGGTTTCATCCGCGGTGTTCGTCAGGAAATTCGGGTCGAGCCCAAACCGGACCCGTCCGTCCGTCGCAATGTCCGTGCGCCATCGGAGGATCGCGCTGAACGGCGTCCCTTGCTGGAGATACGGACCGCGAGTGAGCCGCGCGTTGACGACATGGACGGTGATTCCGGCAGAGAGCTGGGTGGCGCCGTCGTTATCGGCGGCCGCGGCCGTCAAGACATGCGATCCCACCGGCGGATTGGTCCAGGTCACACTGAACGGCGGCGTCGCATCGATCGCATACAGCACGCCGTTGGTAAAAAAAGTCACCTGCGTGACCGAGCCGTCCGAGTCGGACGCGCTCGCAAAGATGCCCAAGTTACCCGGCGTGCCGAGGACCGCGTTGGATAGGGGATTGGTGATCGAGACAGATGGCGGAATGTTCGTGGCTATCTGGACGGTTACCGGCGCCGATGTGTGCATTCCGCCGGCGTGGATGGCCACCGCGGTCAGGAGATAGGTGCCGAGCGTCGACGCGGGCCAGTTTAAATGCCACGGGGCGCTCGATGCCGATCCCAGGGAGGTCGTCCCCGCATAAAATTCCACTGCACTCACAGTGCCGTTTGCTTCCGAGACGTCCGCTGCGAGTGAGATGACCGCAGGCGAAAGGAATCGGCTGCCGGTGACGGGCGAAATCAACTGCACGATGGAGTCCTGGACGGTGAGATTAATGGGAGCGGAGGTCGCGGTGAGCCCGGAATTGTCAGCGGCCACGGCGCTTAGCGAATGAACGCCGACCGGAGCGTTAGCCCAGGTGAACGCGAACGGGGCGCTCGAAGAATTGCCGATGAGATTGGAGCCGGTGAAAAAGCCGACATTCGTGACGGAGCCGTCCGGGTCGAAAGCCGATACCCCGAACAGCAGCGTGGCGGGATTGGTCACCACCGTGCCTGCGACAGGGTTCGTGAGTGTCACACTGGGCGCTGCGGCGAAAGGATAACCGGCCACCCAGGTTGGGCCGTTGGTGAGCGTTCCGTTGAGGGCGCTGGAGCCCGTGTTGGTGGCGGTGATCCCGGCGCCATCGTCCAGAGACCAGCGTCCGACGAGCCCCGTGGCGGAAGCGATTTGGAGACTTCGATTGCTGGCGATCTGGGACGCCGAACGGGCGTAATTCCAGATGCGCACCTCGTCGAGCAACCCGGCGAACGCGCCCTCCGGCGCGCCTGTAGATTGCAACGCCGCGGCGAGCGCCGCGTGCTGGATGCTGTCCGAGCGAAGCGGGCGTCCCACGGCCAGTTGTCCTTCGAGTTGGCCGTCTAAATAGAGCGCCCAGTTGGTGCCATCGTACGTGGTGGCGACATGATACCAGGCACCTGTGGCGAGGACGGTGGTGCCGGTGATGGGATGATTTAATCCGGGTGAGACCCCGCCGGCGCCCTCCTCGAAATCGGCCGCGAGGACGAAATCCGTGGAACGCAGCCCGAAAAAATAATTGCAATCGAGATTGCTGCCATCCGCTTCGCCGCGGCCTTTGGTGATCAGTGGCACGGCAATCACCCCGCCGCTGCCGCTGCTGGATGCCATCCCTGCGCCCGTGCGTTTTATCCACGCCTCGAGTGTCAGCGCTGAAAGTCCCAACCCGGGTGCGGGTCCGAAGGTGACGTAGTCATTGACGCCATCGAATTGGAGGGCCCCCGAGGCGGCATGCGCGGGAAGCTGAAGGAATCCGTACAGGACAAAGCAAACCCACCACGCCCGGTTTCGGCAGCGGCAGTTCCTCCGGTATTTCTCCAGCACCGTCATTCCCGTTCGCCATCTTCAGCAGGGATCGATGAACCCTCCGCCCGTTGGCGGAGGATTCCCTAACAGAAATCGTGAGCGGTCCCAAGCACCAAAACCCAAATGGCCCCGCAAATTTTTGGACGCGATGAAGCATCTTCCCTAAAAGGATCTCAACTGATTCGCGTCGGGGCGGCATGAATTCGTCTCATGCGATTTTGCGGGGCTGTTCATTGCAGCGAGCGATAAATCACGTTGACCGCAAAGAGGCCCATCATGGCGATGCAACAGGCGAGTTTGCCGAGGGCGCCGGCCAACAGGCCGAGGGTGGCGCCGACACCGGCTTTTGATGACGCCTTCCAGCCGCGTCCTCCCAGGAGTTCAAACAGCAGGGCGCCCGCGAACGGCCCCAGCAAAATTCCCGGCAGACCGAAAAACAATCCGACCAGCCCGCCTACGATCGCGCCGGTGGCGCCGCGCCATGTGGCGCCCAGTTTTTTGGCGCCGCAAACCGTGGCCAGATAATCGAGTGACACGGCAAAAATCATCATTAGCACGAGCCCACCGATCACCCACCAGGCGGCCCCCTTGTCGCCAAAATAAAGGCGGTGTGCGAGGGCGGCCAGTACGAGCACCGGCGTTCCGGGCAGGGCCGGCAGGATCGTGGTAATCGTTCCGATCGCCATGATGAGCAGGGCGAGCGCAAGGCCGATGATCTGTTCGACGGTCACGGCTCCAGATTACCGTGCCATCCACGGGGCACAGCTACAAATTCGCGAAAGGGAAGGGCAAAAGAGGCCAAAAGTGCCCAAAAGATAACTAAAAGAATCGGTTGCAATTCCCAACGGGGCGGTTAAACAATCGTCTGTCTGTTAGATAGCTTGCCCCTTCCAAGGCATGGTGAATCCTCAGGTGAACTTGGTTCAGTGATGATTTGAAACCCGGCGGTCGGGAACAGTCTGGTAAGTGCAGCGATAGTCTGGACAGCATTAACATCACATGAGCAACAAACTGTTCGTAGGAAATCTTTCCTTCAACACCACCGAAAACGACCTGCAGGACGCCTTCGCGGCGCACGGCACGGTCGTCGAGGCCAACCTGATGGTGGACCGTATGAGCGGCCGCCCCCGCGGTTTCGGCTTCGTCACCATGGCCACAGCGGAAGAGGCCCAGAAAGCCATTGCGGCGCTGAACGGCGCCCAGATCGATGGACGCGCCCTGACCGTTAACGTGGCCCGCCCGCGCGAAGAGCGTCCGGCTGGCGGCGGCGGTGGTGGCGGCGGCGGTCGTCGTGGCGGTGGCGGCGGTGGCTACGGCGGCGGTGGTGGTGGTGGCGGTGGTGGTGGTCGCGATCGCTATTGATTCGATTTTTGGACACAGCGAGGCCCGGACTGCCGGGCCTCGCTTTTTTTACCGTTGCGGCGAAGCCCGTTCCGTCCGGCGACCCCCGGGCTTCTCCGATTTCAGAGCTGCTGTTTTCGGGGTCGGAATGATTTTGGTTAGTAAAATTTTGGTCGGTATTATTTTGGTCGGTATTATTTTGGTCGGTATTATTTTAGACTGTCAGATCCTTAGAATGAAAGAAGAAGCCATCGAAGTACAGGGCCGAATTGAAACCGTGCTGGCCGGCACGATGTTCCGCGTCGAACTCGACAACAAACATGTCGTTCTCGCCACCATCTGCGGCAAGATGCGCAAACGTTGGGTGCGCCTCACTGTGGGCGATCGGGTGAAAATGGAGATGTCCCCCTACGATTTGAACAAGGGGCGCATCACCTGGCGGTTAAGCTGAGTTCCTCAGACGCCGCTCCTCAGCTCTTCGAGGCTCCTTAATCCTTCTTCTGCGGTTTACGTTCGTGCGCGAGAAACCAGTCGTATAACTTTTCGTTCGCGTAAGTTTCGGTCCACGAATCGTGCTCGGCTTCCGGGTAGATCGTAAATTCAATTTCCTTCACCCCGACGGCCTTCAGCGATTTCACCATGCGCTCGGATTCGTCGAGTTTGACGACCGGGTCCTTCGCTCCATGAAACACCCAGAACGGGAGCGCCTTCAACGCGAGAGTGTTTTTACGAGATGCCAAAAGCACGTCCAGGGTGTTGCCGCCGCCGCAAACCGGCGCCACTGCCGCGAACCGCTCCGGATATCGCAATGCCAGGCTCCAGGATCCGAAACCGCCCATGCTCAGCCCGGTCAGATAAATCCGGTTCGTATCGACACGATGCGCCGCGATGACGTCGTCGAGGAGCGCCAATAAAACTTCGTTGGACCAGGTCTCATTGTCCGGACACTGCGGACTGACGAGGATGAAAGGAAAGTCGCGGCGCGATTTCACGAGCTTGGGCGGACCATGAACCGCCACCTTTTGAAGATTGGTCCCCCGTTCTCCCGCCCCGTGAAGAAACAGCATCAGCGGCCATTCCCGCTTTGCTTTGGCCTCGTAACCTTTGGGCGTGAAGAGCAGATAACGCGCGCGCAATGTGCGGGTGATCGCCTGTTCAAATTCGCGGGGCTTTTGCATGTCGTCGGCATCCTGACTGAACGCATTGGAAACCGTCAGCGCCAATGTGAACGCTGCGGCCATTAGTCGGTTTCTCATGGGTGTAAGTTGTTGCATGGCGCTTCACATGATTTTCAGCCTGGGCAGATCCTGGGAATCCACCAGGCCCACCGGCTGCCGGCGTGCATTGATGACGATGAGGTCGTCGATGTTGCGTTCGTTGAAAATTTTCAGCGCCTCGACAGCCAGCGCATCCTCGCCAATTGAAATCGGATGGGGCGTCATGACCTCGGACAGCCGCCGGCCCAGGATGTCATCGTCGCCAGCCATCCGACGCCGCAAATCGCCGTCGGTGAACACACCGGCCAGGCGCCCGCGGCCATCGACAACACTGACGCTGCCCGAGCGGGCCCGGGTCATCACCAGCAACGCCTCCTTGACGGTGAGAGTTTGAGGGGCGAGCGCGTTTTTATCCCCGCTCCGCATGATATCGCGGACGCGCAGCAGGAGGGCGCGGCCGATGGCTCCTGCGGGATGATGCCGCGCGAAATCCTGCTCCTTGAATCCGCGCGCATCCAGCACTGCCATCGCCAGGGCGTCTCCCATGACCAGCATGGCTGTGCTGCTGGCGGTCGGGGCGAGATTGAACGGACAGGCCTCCTTCGGCACGCGGACGTCGAGAATGACGTCGCTGTGGCGGGCTAGGGTGGATTTCGGGCCGCCCGTGAAGGAAATGGTTTTCACCAGGAACCGTTTCAAGGCAGGCAGCAGGCTGAGGAGTTCTTCGGACTCGCCGGAGTAACTGAGCGCCAGCAGGAGATCGCCGTCGTTGACGATGCCGATGTCTCCATGGAGCGCATCCACGCTGTTGAGCACGACGCTGGTGGAACCGGTGCTGGTCAATGTTGCCGCGATTTTCCGGCCGACATTTCCACTTTTACCAATGCCCACGACGACGATTTTTCCACGGCGTTGAAGGGTATCGACGACCAGGCTGACCGCCTTGTCGAAAGTTTTACTCAGTCTCGTGCGCACGGCGCGCAGCGCAGCCACTTCGATGTCGAAGACGTTGCGGGCTCGCGCCAGGTGGCTCATCAGCCGCGAGCGTGCCAGCGGCGGGAAGGCAATTGCAAGGGTTACGGAAAGGTTGGGACGATCCGGACTTATGAACTCTTGCGCGTGGTGTTTGGGGACCGCCCGGACACCCTAAAGGGTGGACACCGAGCGTGCGCGGACGTGCGCGGACACCGTCTGGCGTCACCGTTCGGTGTCCACCCA
>JBEEGQ010000144.1:0-7207 GCA_041166945.1 Verrucomicrobiota bacterium | reverse complement strand
CGGGGGCACCACGCCTTCCACGACGCCGGTGCTCGTGACGCTCATCAACTCAACGATGACCAGCAACCTGACCAACGCCTATGCTAATCGGAAAAGCACGGCGATGGGACCGAACGTTCATTTCAACATCACCAACAGCATCCTGTGGGGAGGTAACCCGGTGCATTCCGACTTCGAGCCGCTCAGCACCAATTCGACCAATTTCACCATCGCCTACTGCAACCTCTCCGAGGTCAATGCCGGAGTCGGAAACCTCATGGCCGATCCGTTATTCGTCGATGCCGCCGCGCACGATTTTCATCTTCAGCCGTTCTCGCCATCGATCGATTCGGGCAGCCCTCAATTTCCGGCCGATGCGGATGGCAGTCCGATTGACCAGGGTTGTTACACATTCTTTCCGGGCCCGTCGTTTTTCAGCCAGGCACAGGCGCCCGGCGGCGTTTTCCAGGTTTTGATGAATGCCTATTCCAACCGAAATTATGTCATCGAATTTTCGACGAATGCGACGGCGTGGAGCCCGTTCCTGACCCGGTTCCAGACCAATGACCCTTCCCTAATTACGGATCCCTCCGCGACCAATTCGCCGCTTCGACTTTATCGCGCACGGCTGGCGCCCTGATGACTGATTTGTAATCGGTTTCTGCGTGTCAAAGTTTGCGGGGCGCAGTGGTTTGTGTCTATTGTAGGACACTCTATGATTGCTCCCGCACGGATGGTTTGTTTACTGGGTGGCCTCCTGATCGGGTCCGCGCTGATGGTTCCCGCGCAGACCGTTGTGATCAACGAGATCATGTACCACCCGCTTCAGCCGCAATTTGGCGCGGAGCCATTGGGCGAGGAATTCATCGAGCTGTTCAACAAGGGCGCGACCACCGTGAATCTGAACGGTTGGCATTTCAACAAGGGCATCGGGTACACTTTTCCGAATATCAATCTTCCGGCGGGCGGCTACCTGGTGGTCTCCCCGGACACGAATGCATTCCTCGCTCATTATGGATCGATCCCTGGCGCGATCCTCGCAGGGAATTGGACCGGCACTTTGGCGAACAACGGCGAGACCGTCGAACTCAAGGATGCCGCGGGCAATGTGATAGACAGCGTTACGTACGCCACTGAAGGCGACTGGGCCATCCGGCAGCGCGGACCGAACGACCTCGGGCACCGGGGCTGGAAGTGGTATTGCGAGGCGGATGGGCTTGGGAAATCGATCGAACGGAGGAATCCGAACATCACCGGCGACACCGGCCAAAACTGGCGCTTCAGCGCGGCGGCAAACGGAACCCCCGGCCGTGTCAA
Source organism: Verrucomicrobiota bacterium (assembly GCA_041166945.1). Lineage (GTDB taxonomy): Bacteria > Verrucomicrobiota > Verrucomicrobiia > Limisphaerales > JADJPG01 > DASTLJ01. The sequence continues at coordinate 5,911 of JBEEGQ010000144.1, read as the reverse complement.
CGCCGCTTCAACCAACAACGTCGCGCCCTTCATTCTCAATCTTGCTCACTCGCCGATCATTCCCCGGCCCTCCCAGTCTGTTTATGTCACAGCCCGAATTATGGATGAAACGGCGTCCGGCCTTTCGGTGACGCTTTTTTACGCCATCAATCCGGTCTCGAGTCCCGCCTCGTTCAGTTCGACGACCATGTTCGACGATGGTGCCCACGGCGATGGCGTTGCGGGCGACGGCATTTACGGAGCGATTATTGCCGGGCAAGGCAATGGCACGATCGTGGAGTTTTATGTGCAGGCATCGGATTCGGGGGGGCGCGTCAACACCTGGCCGGGCGCTGCCATCGCGGCGGCAGACACCACCGGGCCGACGGGGCAGGTGGCCAACGCATTGTATCAGGTGGACAACGATCCCCAGAACGACTTTGGAGTGGCGACCCCTTCACAGCCCGTGCTCAAGCTCATCATGACGGCAAGCGAAAATTCCGAGCTGGCAAGCATCCCGGGATCGGCGGGCAACAGCGATGCGGAAATGAACGGCACGTTCATCGCCCTGGATGGAATCAGCACCGAGGTGCGCTACCGGTGCGGGTTTCGGAACCGCGGACACGGCAGCCGCACCGCCAATCCTCCGAATTATCGGGTCAACATTCCCAATGAAGTGCTCTGGAAGAACCAGGCGGCGCTCAATATCAACAGCGTGAACACGCCCGCCCAGGTTCTCGGCGCCACCATCGCCAAAAAAGGCGGTCTCGCGGGAGCCGATTCGCGGGCCGCGCAGGTGCGTGTCAACAATGTCAACCGCGCGACGAGCGGCACCGGGATGCTGGGATCGTATGCCCTCAACGAGGAACTCGGCAGCGAATGGGCCGCGCAACATTTTCCTCAGGACAGCGCCGGCAATGTATACCGCGCGGCGCGTGATATTGCTCCGTATGAGTGGGCTTACCGGGGTCCGCTCGTCAACAGTTACATCAATACCTATTTCAAATCCGACAATAGCAGCGCGTACGACTGGAGCGACCTTATCCAGCTTCATCGGATTGTTGGCACCAACGATCTCTTCACCACGGCGAATGTCCGCCAGGTCGCCAATATCGAGGAATGGTGCCGTTACTACGCCATCATGGCGCTCTACGGCAACACCGAAACCTCCCCCAACGGCGGTTACAATGACGATTATTTCATGTATCGCGGCGTGAACGATCCGCGCTTCATGCTGATGTATTACGACAACGATTCGATCCTGAGTTCAACGTTTGGAGCCGCCAGCACCGGCACCGGAATCTTCACCGCCGAAGCCAACAACGGCATGGGAAACATGGCCACGCGTTTTATGGAATGGCCCGACTTCAAACCGATCTACTACGCCACCTTCCAGCAGTTGTTGAACACCACGTTCTCCCAGCCTGAATTCGATTCCATCGTGGATGAAGTGATGAACACGTATCCCTCGGGATCCAGCCGTGAGTCGGTTCGTGCCAGCGTGAAGAGTTACATGACGTCCCGCCGCAGCACTGTTCAGAGTCTCATCAATGGCTTCGTGCCGCCGGCGACCAATAATCCCGTCGCCACCATTTCCGGTGAACCCCGCTCGCCCTCCCCGCTCACCACCGCAACACTCATCGTTGGGGGCACCGGCATCACCCACTATAAATGGAAGTTGAACAACGGCGCGTTCAGCGCCGAAACGCCGGTGGCGACATCCATTTCGCTTTCAGGCCTCGCAAATGGCTCCACCAACACGGTCCGTGTCGTCGGCCGGAATGCCTCCGGCATCTATCAGGATCCGACCAATGCCACCGCTTCGAAAACATGGATCGTGAACACGGCGACTCCGAAGGTGCGTCTCAGCGAAATCCTGGCCCGCAATGACAGCGCTGTGAATCATAACGCCACCTTCCCCGACATCATCGAACTTTACAATGAAGGCGGCATCGCGATCGACCTGAGCGGGATGCGGCTCACGGATGATCCCGCGACGCCCGGGAAGTTCACGTTCCCTCCCTCGACCAGTCTCGCTTCCGGGGCCTACCTGCTGGTCTATGCGAACAACAGTGACGGCACACCCGGAATGCACACCGGCTTTAGCCTCGATCAGGATGGTGACGCTGTTTATCTCTACGACAAGGTCGCCAGCGGCGGGGCGTTGCTCGACTCGGTTGTGTTCGGACTTCAGCTGCCGAATCTTTCCATTGGGCGCACCGGTACGAGCGGCGACTGGTCGCTGACCACGCCCACCTTCGGCGCCGCCAACACCGCCCAGGCACTTGGAAATCCGGGCGCGCTTAAAATCAACGAATGGTTCGCAGCCTCGGGCGCGCTGCCGTTCACCGATGACTTCATCGAAATTTACAATCCCGATCCGCTCCCGGTGGCGCTGGGCGGAATGTATTTGTCCGATGAACCCATCGGAGCCCCGGCCTTGCATCGCATCGCCAATCTCAGCTTCGCTCCCGCGGCGGGCTATGTTTCGTTCACGGCCGATGGCAACAGTGATGCCGGCGCCAGCCACCTCGGTTTCCAATTGGATGCGGACATCGGCGAGATCAGCCTCGATGATGCGTTGTTGAATGTCATCGATAGTGTCAGCTACGGCCCCCAGCGCGCTGGCGTCTCCATGGGCCGTTGTCCGGATGGCAGCCGTTCGATTGTGTTCCTGAGTTTTCCCACCCCGCGCGTGGGGAACGCCTGTCCGACCACGCCGCCGGCACCCGTAACGATACCGCTCATGACCTACACGAATGTCTGGCGTTATGAGTCGAATAACTTCGATGGCTTGGGTTGGATGTTGCCCGGCTTCAATGACAGCGCATGGTATTCCGGCCCTGGGGTCATCGGCCGGCTCAATCCGCCTTCCACAATTCCCGAGCCCGTATTGACGCCGATTTCCATTGGCAAAACCTCGTACTATTTCCGCACCTACTTCAATGTGCCCGCCAACGCCAACATCACTTCGTTGCAGCTCACCCATATCATCGATGACGGCTGTGTGCTTTACCTGAATGGAACGGAGGTTTACCGCTATAATCTGAGCGGCACTGTCAACAACGGCACTCTCGCGAGCCCGGTCAATGGCGCCCCGACCTATCAGGGTCCGTTCAGCATTTCGATCAACAATTTGATGCCCGGCACGAACCTCATCGCCGTCGAGGTGCACCAGTCGACAGTGACCAGCGCCGATGTTTTCATGGGAATCAAACTGGATGGCTTGGTGGTCACCAACAGCGCCACCGCCGCCGGCGTGGTTATCAATGAGGTGTTCGCCCGGAACGCGTCGATCGCTGAACCCGACGGCACCACTCCGGACTGGGTCGAGATTTATAACCCCTCCCAAACGGCCGTGGATCTGGGAGACTACAGCCTGAGCGATTCGACGCTGGATTCCCGTCGTTGGATCTTTCCATCGCCGACCATCGTATCCGCTCAGGATTACCTGGTGGTTCGATTCAATTCCGGCGCGCTCTCTTCTCCCACCAACACCGGTTTCGGACTCAAGGCGAGCGGGGATTCCGTCTATCTTTTCAAGAAGCCCGCGGACGGCGGAGGCGTATTGAGTTTCGTGACGTTTGGATTGCAGATCGAAGATTTTTCAATTGGCCGTGTGCCCAGTGGTTCCGCCAACTGGCAGCTCACCATCCCGAGCGCCGCGTCCGCGAACAGCGCGGCCCCCACCAACGACGCCAGCGGGCTCAAGGTCAATGAATGGATGGCGCAGCCGGAACCGGGCAAGGATGATTGGTTCGAGATTTACAACAGCTCCCCGCAGCCGGTGAATGTCGGCGGCCTTTGGCTGAGCGATAATCTTTCCAGTGCCGCAACCCGCCAAGGGTTCCATATCCCCGCGCTCTCCTTCATCGGCACTCTCACCAACGCCTATCAACGGTTTTGGGCGGATAACAATATCGCCGCCGGGGCCGATCATGTGAATTTCTCCCTCAAGGGCACGGGTGAAGCCGTCGGGGTTTCCTATGCGGATGGTACTTTGATAAACGGTTACGATTTTGGGTCACAGGACGTTGGGGTTTCCGAGGGACGCCTTCCTGACGGCGCAGCCACGGTCGTGCGCTTCACGGGCACCGCGACTCCGGGCGAAGGGAATTATCTGAAGCTGGCAAACGTCGTCATCAGCGAGGCTCTTTCCCACACTGACCTTCCGTTGGAGGACGCGGTGGAATTGCAGAACCTCAGCGGCGCGTCCGTCGACTTGAGCGGATGGTATCTGAGCGATTCGAAGAGCCAGCTCAGGAAATATCTCATCCCCAATGGCACGGTCCTGGGCGCGGGCCTGTTCAAGGTGTTCTATGAATATCAGTTCAACGATCCGAACTACATGATCTCCGCGTTCTCGTTGAGTTCTTCAAAGGGTGACCAGATTTATCTGTCGCAAGCCACCAACGGCCAGCTCACCGGCTATCGCGCGAGTGTGGACTTCGGGCCTTCCCAGAACGGGGTGTCCTTCGGCCGTTATCGCAACAGTCAGGGAGAGGACCATTTCGTCGCCATGAGTTCACTGAGCCTCGGAACGGCCGTGACTGCGCAGAGTCCCACGAATCAGAACCCGCTGTTCCGCACCGGGCAGGGCGCCGCCAACCCTTACCCGAAAGTCGGCCCCATCGTCATTAGCGAGATCATGTATCATCCTCCCGATGTTGTCGTGCCCGGCATGTCCACCAACGACAATCTGATCGAGGAATTTGTGGAGTTAAGAAATACGTCGGGCAGCGTGGTGCCCCTTTACGATCCGGCCAGTCCGACGAATGGCTGGCGGCTGCGGGATGCTGTCGATTTCACATTCACGTCCAGTCATTCGATTGCGCCGGGCGGCCATATGATCGTGGTCAGCTTCGATCCTGTGACCAATGCGTCCGCCAGGGCGCAGTTCGAGTCCAGGTACGGATCCAATTTTATCCTCGTCGGGCCTTACAGCGGCAAGCTCGACAATGGCAGCGACAGTGTTGAACTGGTCAAACCGGATTCACCACAGGCCGATGGTTCCGTCCCCTACGTGCTCGTAGAGAAGGTTGTCTACCAGGACGCCGGGGCATGGCCCACCAACGCTGACGGTTTGGGGATGTCCCTTCAGCGGATCAGCGACACGGGTTATGCCAACGATCCGACCAATTGGATCGCTGCCGCCGCTTCGCCCGGTCCATCCGGCATCACCGATTCCGACGGGGACGGGATGCCCGACGATTGGGAAGCGGCGAATAATTTCGACGCGCACAATGCCGCGGACGCTGCGCAGGACGCCGATGGCGATGGGATGACGAATTTGCAGGAATACCTGGCGGGCACCAATCCTCACAACGCCGCCAGCACATTGCGATTGACGGCCACATCCAATGGAGCGTCCGTGACGCTCAGCTTCCTCGCGGTGGCGGGCAAAACCTACACGATTCTGTATGCGTCCAGCTTGCCGGTTGGGGGCAACTGGGTTCGCTTTACGGATGTGCCGGCGCAGGGCGTGACAGGGACCTTCAGCGTGCCGGATGGATCGGTCAGCGAGGAATTTCAGCGTTTCTATCGGGTGGTGACCCCAGCGATGCCTTGAGCTTCGCTTCATGGATGGTCGCAACCCGTTGGCGCCTGAGATTGTAAAATGATTCGCCGTGTATTGCCTTTTGCTTTGCGAAGGGAATTGGGCTATTTTACCCGCTATTCCACCCCGGCTTTCCCCAGTTGAGATGGCTGTGGCAAAATAAAAAGTTTACTCCCTTGCAGGAGCGTTTTGTGGATCGCAGCGAGTTTCGTTTTGAAAATCAATTCATGAAAACCTTGAAGAAGTATTGGTTCATTTGTTCCCTGCCGTGCCTATTGGCTTCAGTACAGCCGGCGGGCGCCCAGTTGTTTACCGTTCATGTCGCGCAAACTCCCGCGGTCACGCCCCCTCCGACTCCGCTTGTCAGTCATACCA
>JBEEGQ010000143.1:0-2676 GCA_041166945.1 Verrucomicrobiota bacterium | reverse complement strand
ATTGAAAAGGTTGAAGGTATGCCGGAAATAGAAGGAGAGGTTGGTGACGCCGGCGGAATTGGTTTGGGACACGAGGGTGGCTTCGCCGCCATCGCCGAACCCGAGCTCGCCATGCCCCGAGGCCCATGCGGAGTCGTTGAACAGCAGACTGCGCCATCCTGAGGGCTCGAATCCCTGGTCGAAATATTTCCAAACGGACCCGGTGGCTATCAACGAGGTTTGGGAATTCGCATTGAGGATCGAGAGCGCGAAGGCGACCGCGATCACCAGCGATCCTTTCACGACCAAACGACTCATAGGGCAAGCAGTACGAAACTAAAACCCCGACACCCAGTCTGCGCGTTCCATCGCGATGCCTGGGAACCGGGAGTGATTGCAAGGTTCAACCGGAGTTAGACCACAAAAACGGCCTTAATGCAACTCCGGAGTGGGTGGAACTGGCGGGCGGACGCGTTTAGAACCGCGGCATGCATGCCGCTGCCCGAACCATCCGATGCCGGACTCGGAATCGCAGGGTAATGCCCGCTTAAAATTCTCGGCTCTCTTCCCACTCCACCTCGAAGCGCCATGAATGCCCCGCGCCCCGGGGAGTGCAGGCATCAGCCAAAGCAGCGACGGAGATATTCGATGCTCTTCGTGGCGATCACTTCAGGGCCTTCCTCGAAACGGAATACCTCGACCGACACGACTCCGTCATAGCCGACGTCGCGCAATGCCCCGGCGATGGGCTTGAAATCAACGTCGCCGAAGCCGGGTCCCTTGAGATTGCTATCGTTGGCGTGGAAATATGCAAAATGGGGCCAGCTGTCGCGAATGATTTGAGCAATGGATTTTGATTCCGACGACATGGCCTTTACGTCGAGGGTGATCTTAAATTGCGGCGAACCGATTTCACTCGTGAAACGAATGGCCTCGGCTGCGGTGTTGATAAAATTGGTCTCGGAGGGCGCGAGCGGTTCGAGGCAGAGGACGACATCCCGGGTGGCGGCGTGTTGGACGGATTTGCGGAAGGTTTGACCGGCCCACTGCCATGCCTGTTCGGCGCTGACGCCCTCCATGATATTGCGATGTTTGGGCGAGCCCACGACGATGGTCCGGCCTCCGATGTCCGAACAAAAATCGACGAGATCACAGAAGTAGGCGGCAGTCCTTTCCCGCGTGGCGGCTTCCGGATGGTTCAGATACATGCCCGCGGCGTTGACGAGGACCCAGTGAATTCCCGAAATGCGAATGCCGGCGCGGTCGGCGTCGTCGCGAATCTGGCGGCGGGCGGCGGCGGGGATGTCATTGACGGAATCGGCAATTGTAAACGGGGCGATTTCGATGGCGTCATAGCCCGCGGCCCTGGCAAAGCGCATCGCATCGGGGAGTTTCCAATCCTTGAAAATCTCGTTGCAGATTCCGAATTGCATCGCGGCGAGGATCCCGGACACGGCGGGAGGGAGCAAGCGGGAACTCGATGAGCTGGGTTTAAAGGCGGGGAAGGGAGTTTCGATCTCACGGGCTTTACCTTGAGGCGGCATAAATGCCGCGGTCCGCGGCCTCGGGCGACCGGGAGGAATTGCAAAGCGTCCCGCCCCCGGACTGGCTTTCCAGAATTCGGACACAGGAAATGTCGTTTTGCGGGGAGAAGTGAGGCGCTGATGATGGCACGCCTTTTGCCTTCCCGGCTATTGTTGGACGGTTGTGTAGCGCCGGATGGGACACTGCGGGGAACGGCCGGCGCCGTTTGAAAAATTTGCTGCGCGGCTGGCTCACGGCTCCAGTCGTTGCAGAAGAACGAACCAAATTGGCCGTGTCACGTTTGAGGTCGTGTTGCCGGGGCTTTGCTGGGTTGGCTGGCCACACGCCTCGCCTGTGCCTCTCCTCTCTTGTTCATCGAGAGGGGAGGCCAGGCGCGCTGAAAGGAAGTTTGCTTCAGTTCGACTCGCCTTGACGCTTTCGCGCGGAGCCCGATACCGTGCGGGGATGGTCACGCTCACCGCTCCATTCACTGAAGAGAAAATTCGCGCCCTGAAAGTGGGAGATTCGGTGGCTATCTCGGGGGTGTTGTTTACGGGTCGGGACGCGGTTCACAAATATCTGCATGAAGGCGGAAAACTTCCGCCGGAGGTCCAGCTGCGTGACGGGCTGCTCTACCATTGCGGGCCGGTGGTGTTGAAGGATGAACAAGGCCGCTGGAAAGTGACGGCGGCGGGTCCGACGACATCGATCCGGGAGGAGCCCTACCAGGGCGGCCTGATTCGGCGGTTTGGAATTCGTGGAGTGATCGGCAAGGGGGGAATGGGGCCACAAACGCTGGCCGCCTGCCACGAGGCGGGCTGCGTCTATTTGCATGCCATTGGCGGCGCCGCGCAGGTTTTGGCGGAGTGCGTGAAGGCGGTGCGCGGCGTTTACATGATGGAACAATTCGGCGCGCCGGAGGCGATCTGGGAGCTCGAGGTCGAACAATTTCCCGCGGTGGTGACGATGGACGCTCACGGTGTCTCGCTGCATGAGCAGGTCTTTAAAAGCAGCCAGACGGAGCTGGAGAAGCGCGTTTGAGCGGAGGTGGGGAGGGCGAGGCAGGCGTGGGGGCTAAACCTGTGCGCATTCCCGCCGATAGTCTCTGAACAGAACTGTGCTGTTTTTGTTTAGAGATGAAACTCGATTCGGACCATCGACGGGCGCGCGGTC
>JBEEGQ010000142.1:0-3204 GCA_041166945.1 Verrucomicrobiota bacterium | reverse complement strand
CCTCCATTTCGGAAATGGAGGAGAGGGTGCCCGAAGAGCGGGAGAGGAGGAGAAGTTCCAAAGAAAAGAGCCGGAGCATTGCTGCTCCGGCTTTGGGCGGTGATTAGAAACGTCTGACGTCACCGGCGCCAGCGAAATTTGGGAAGCAAGTAACCAAGGATCCGTCCAGCCTTGCTCCCCACGGAGTTCCTTTCCGCAAACGAAGACCTGGACAGAAATTCTCTCATACGCATCGGGTATCGCGCACACCACTGACGCCGTCGCACACACGGCCGGCTTGAGGGATGTGAGCAAATGAGATGCCGTAAATTGGACACGCCGGATTCCGTGGGCCCGTTGCGAAGCATCCCCGGCGGGCGTCCGCAAGTTAGCACGCCGGTAAAATGCTCTTTTCCGTAGCAGTGGACGTGAGGAGAAACTTTCCCAGTAAAAGAGCGAAGGATCAGAGTCTCCTCACGTCGACGCTACTTTATTAACGGGGTGTTAGGCAGGAATTGCCGCGAACCCGGAAAAGTTTGCCGTGTTCGGTGTCCAGCCTTTGCGTGTCTTCCGACCGCCGGGTCAGGGGTCGGCCGGACACCCTAAAGGGTGGACACCGAGCGCCGCGCGATTGGCGTTGATGCGAGCAGATGCAAGTTGCCAGTGGTCGTTGGATTGCCGTAGTGTGGCTGCGTACCGGGCGATTAGCGTAGTGGTAGCGCAGCTCCTTTACACGGAGTAGGTCGGAGGTTCGAATCCTTCATCGCCCACCACTCGTTCATTATGAAAATTGTCCCCGTCCGCGCCACATTGGCCATTCTCGTCGCCGTTTTTTCTTTAGCCCTGCCGGCATCGCTTCACAGCCAGGTCGACAAGGTGAAGGAGAAGGCCAAGGATTTGAAAAAGGAACTCGAAGGCGGCCAGTCCAAAACCAACAAGCCGCCCGCCAAGACCCCTCCTCTGCCTCCGAAGCCGGCGAAATAAAGCAACGCCCCCCCGGCAACCAGTCCGCCCCGTTCCCGGCATTGTTGGCGCGCATGAATCTGATGCTCCGATTTGCCCTCGCCACATTCTCGCTCACCCTGGCAGTGCAGGCCCAGGACTGGCCTCAATTCCTCGGGCCCAATCGAAACGGATCCACTCCTGCGACAAAGCTGGCTTCCACCTGGCCCAAGGAAGGCCCGCCGGTGTTGTGGCAGCGCAAGGTGGGACAGGGCTTCGCGGGGCCGGTTATCAGCGGAGGGAAACTGGTTCTGTTTCATCGCGTCAGCGACATGGAGACGGTCGAAAGCCTCGACGCAAAGTCGGGCGGAACCCTTTGGAAGCAGGAGTACCCGACGCATTATGTGGATGACTTCAGTTTCGATCCCGGCCCGCGCGGCACGCCCGCGATCGCGTCGGGCCGCGTGGTGACCTTCGGCGCGGACGGCATGTTGAGCTGCTGGTCGCTCGCCGACGGTGTCCGAAGCTGGAGCGTGGACACCCGGAAAGAGTTCGGCGCGCGCAAAGGCTTCTTCGGGCTCGCCTGCTCGCCGCTCATCGAAGGGGATTGCATCATCGTGGATGTCGGTGGCCGCGCGGGCGCGGGAATCGTGGCGTTCGAGATGGCCTCGGGCAAAGTCCGCTGGAAAACTTCCGAGAGCGAGGCGAGCTATGCGTCACCCGTGGCAGCGTCGATCGGGGAGCGACGAATCGTGTTCGTGCTCACGCGCGACGCCCTCGAAGCGATCGGGCCGCTGGACGGCAAGGCGCTTGCGCATTTTCCATGGCGTCCCGCGATAAATGCATCCGTCAGCGGCGCCAGCCCATTGGTCGTGGGGGACCAAATTTTTATCACGGCCAGCTATGATACCGGCGGCACATTGCTGCGCTGGAAGGAAGGGTCGCTGGAAAAAATTCGGTCCGGCGATGAAAACTTGTCGGCACATTACGCGACGCCGGTTCATCACGCGGGAATGTTGTTCGGTTTTGACGGCAGAGCGGATCCAGGATTCCAGCCGGCGCCGAGCCTGCGCTGTGTGGAACTGCAAACGGGCAAGGTGCGCTGGACGGAAGGCGGCTTGAAAGCGGGCACAGTGACGCTCGCGGGGGATCAGTTGCTCGTGCTGACGGGCGGTGGCGAATTGCTGTCTGCGCCCGCAAAGCCCGACGGATTCCGGATCACGAATCGCGCGCAAATTCTCGGAGTGGAAACGCGTGCGCATCCGGCCCTGGCGGACGGGTTGTTCTACGCGCGCAGCAAGGACAAGCTGGTGTGCGTCGATCTACGGAGCCGCCCATGAACACCCAAACGGCGTCAGCGAAAATTTCCGAGGGGCGTCTGAAGTCGCTGGATGCGCTGCGCGGGTTCGACATGTTTTGGATCATGGGCGGCGATTCGCTGGCCGTGGCGTTGCACAAGGTCGGGGGCAATCGGGTTACCGAGGGGGTGGCCGGCCAGCTGGAACACGTCCCTTGGGCCGGGTTCCATTTTTACGATCTCATCTTTCCACTGTTCGTGTTCATCGTGGGCGTATCGCTGGTTTTTTCGCTGGGGCGAACCATCGAGAAGGAAGGGCGCGCCGCGGCAATGAAACGTGTCGCTCGTCGCACGCTGCTGCTTTTTGGAATCGCGCTGCTTTACTCGGGGGGCTTCACGAAGAGCTGGCCGGACATCCGTCTGCTAGGCGTCTTGAATCGCATCGCCCTCTGTTATTTTTTCGCGGGAATGCTGTTCTGTTTTCTGGGTCCGCGAGGGCTGGTGGCCGCGTGTGTGGTTCTGCTGACGGGCTATTGGGCCATGATGAGTTTCGTGCCGTTCCCCGATGTGCGTCCCGTGGATGCATCCGGGGCGTTGCTCGATTCCAGCCTGAGCATCACCAACGCCACCAGCACCGCGGAGCTGAACTGGGGCACGACGAATCACGTGCGGGGAGTTTTCGGCCCCGGCCTGAACCTGGCCAACTACGTGGATGCGAAATATCTTCCCGGGAAGAAATGGGATGCGACCTGGGATCCCGAGGGGCTGTTGAGCACTCTTCCGGCAGTGGCAACGTGCCTCCTGGGAGTCTTTGCCGGATTATATCTGCGGAACCGGAAAATAAATGACCCGGCGAAGGTGGGATGGTTGATCGCCGCGGGGGCCATTGCGGTCGGGATCGGCTTGGTTTGGGGCGCGCAATTCCCGGTGGTCAAGAAGATCTGGAGTTCGTCCTTCGTTCTGGTGGCGGGCGGTTACAGCGCCAT
>JBEEGQ010000141.1:0-2629 GCA_041166945.1 Verrucomicrobiota bacterium | reverse complement strand
CCAAAGGTAACCAATGTTCGGTTCAACAACTCCCATTTGGCCATCCAATTCAAACAACCAAACGGCGCAGTCTTTTACGAAAAGGTCTCGAGGGTAGTTGGCGTCTCCAAGGGTCCAGTAAAGGCCGTGGTCGCCAACATTCGACGTCGTGTATTGTTCCTCGATTCCCTGTTTCTGCTGCGTGAAGTACGCGAGAGCAGCCGCACTGCTCACGAACGTGTGGGTCGCTGTAATCAGACTGACGCCGCTTTGTTTGGCGAAGCTCGAGGTGCTATCTTGAACGCCGCCCGACAGGGTAGATGCCTGGTCCGTTGGTTCTTCGCCTACAATCCAGCCCACGCCCATGTCGGCTGAACGAACGTTGATGGAACTTGCACTGGAAGCGCAGGGCGCGGTATTCAGGGCCACGGTTGCGGTTGTTGGCGTATTTTCCGCGGGCGCGTTGGTCCCGCTGCTCGTTGCCGAAGCGGTTGACGAGGTTGTGATAGCGGAAGAAGTGCTAGTTGATGCCGATGCCAAGGATCCACCTTCGACGTTGAGGGCGCGGAATCCATTGCCCGATTTTTGAATGAGCTTTCCTCCGCTCGCGATAGGCCCCTGCAACCAGCTTGTGGACTCGGCCGGCGTGTTTTTCCAGACGATTGCTCCATTGTCAAGCCGCAGGGCATAAGTGAATTCTTGATCCCCCGTGAATAGAACGCCTGAACCGAAAACGGGCAGCAGCCAAAGTGCCGCATGATTCTGGTGCACAAATCGCCAGAGCGTTTGGCCCGTTTGAGTGCTCATCGCGCAAAGATCAGCGCAACTCCCGATTGCTACATTGCCCGAGCACGCATAGGCGCTCGATTCCAAAGTTCGAATGAGGCTGCCATCTGCCGGGCTCAAAACGAACTGACCATAGACAAGTTGGTCCGCGCAGGCCAGCACGGTCTCACCTGGTCGTGCGATTTTCCAAGCCAGGACTCCTGAATTAGCGGAAATCGCCACCAATCCTGGAGACCCATCCTGCTTGTGGAATGACGCGACAACTTCCCGGCCCGCGATTGCTAGCCGAGTGAATTCTCCATCAAAACCCAGATCGGTGTCCGTTGCGTTCCAGGCGTTCACACCCGTTGCTGCATCAAATGCAAACACGCCGCTAAGAGTCGGCACGCCGGTAAGGTAGACGTGGTTTGCATCGACGGCCATTAGATTGTCCGAATATTGCAGTTGCCCGGCATAAGCGGCCGCAACCGAACTTACGAGTGTCTCCCAAACCTTGACATGAGTACTGGCGCTGGTGGCGGTCAGGTAGAGCTTGTCCCCACGAGCCACCAACACGTAGATTCGCGCCTCATCCGAAATGGGCGCCGAGCTCGATCGCGTCCCGTCCAATGATACCTGCCAGGTCTCTTGCCCGTCCGCCAATCTTCGTGCGCAGATGTCGGAAACAGGGTCCGTCTGCCCTGGCGCGGGGATGCAGTCGGTAAGGAATTCGGATCCGACGATAGCTCGTGGCCAACCGGAATAGGCAACATCCCCAGATTGCCAGACAACCGAACCATCACCTATCCCAGGTAATCCGGAATATGCTGCTTGACCGGCATCGCCACGCGGATGGGTCCAGGCAGCCTGCGCCGGCATGACCAGCAGAAGCGCAATCATCCACCAAGTCCGGACCACGGCGTGGGTGCCGCCTTGGACGATTTCATCTTTCCCGTGCCCAACCGCCATGCCCAGTCGCCGCGGAACGGCACCAAAATTCCCCCTCCGTTTCACTCCGTTTCAAACCACAAATTCCTGGGATAATGTACATTTGTGGCATCGGCATTTTCATCCTCGGGCGCGATTGGGGCACTTTTTATCTAGAAGCGAAGCTCACGGGATTCCAGGGAGTCTGGACTCCGCCAGACTGCCTAGAAGGAACCCGACATGGTGCTATACGACCCTCACGTCAAGCTGGACAGCGAGGAGGCGCGCAAATTGAAGGAACGCCTTGCGTCCCCCGCCCCCAACCCGCGTGCGGCCGAGACCCTCCGCCGCGCTCGCGAAAACCGTAGCCTGTAGTGACGTCACATGGCCGCGCCCAATTCCTCGGGCGCGCCGCCGCCGTCCAGTTCGTTGGTGGCGATGACCAGTCGCCCCAAGCCGCCTACGGTCCTCGAACCCCTTTCCTCCATCCACGACGCCGCCACATTTGATTGCGGCGCGGCCAAAACCGCCTGCTCTGAGATCAACGAATTCATTCGGCACAAGGCCTTGCATGCCCAGGAGTCTTTGGAGAACGAGACGTTTATCCTGCGTTATTCAGACGACAAGAAAATCCGCGCCTTCATTACGCTGGCCGCCGGAAGTCTCCAGCCGAAGCAACTGAAAGTCGATGGCTGGGACACCCCCATCACGGGTACCCACATCGCCTACCTGGGCGCCGATCTATCGGTCGCGCATGGGCATTGGGGTCGTTTCCTCGTCGATTGGGCCATCCGTCGCTGCGAAGAGCTCGGCGCTATCCGCACCATTCACCTTTTCGCGTATCCAGACATGGTTGCCTACTACGAAGGCATCGGCTTCGACAAGTGGGGCAAGGCTCCGGTGGACAACACCGGCCAACCGCGCCAACTGATGATTCTCGACATGCTGGAAGCGACTG
>JBEEGQ010000140.1:0-33952 GCA_041166945.1 Verrucomicrobiota bacterium | reverse complement strand
AATCGGTGATTTCGCCGGCCATCTCCGGATGCCGATCAATGACCTGTTTGAAGCTAAAGTTTGGTTCGTAAAAGGCGTAAACCAGCTTGCGCATGTTTTCGATGCCCTGCCGGAGAATCGACGCGTATCCGGCGAAGCGGGATGGATTAAAATCCTGGGCCAAAATCGCCTCATGGACGGCGTCCGCGGCCAGCACCCCGCTCTTCAGCGCCAGCATCAAGCCGCTGCTGAAAACAGGGTCCAGAAAACAAAAGGCATCGCCCACCAGCAACAGTCCCTCGGTGCCACAATGTTTCGCGTGATACGAATACTCGGATTCCAGATAGTAATCTCCCGTTGAGGCGCCAGTGCTCAGGTGGTCCTTGATCCACAAGTTCTCCTCCACCTCACGGTGAAATATCTCCCGGGGATCCTTGAGGCCGCCGCGCGTCAGGTATTTGCCTTCCGCCACCACTCCGACACTGACCATGTCGTCGTGCTGCGGGATATGCCAGAACCACCCTTTTTCCGGAATGTACGCAACCGTGGTCTGTCCCTCGTCGATCCCCGCCTCCCGCTTCGATCCGCGGTAGTAGGTCCAGACGGCGACCTTGTTCAAATAAGGGTCCCGCAGGCGCCACCCTTCGCGAACCGCGGCAAAACTGTCCTTGCCGGAACAATCAAGTGTCATGGATGCCCGCAATTCCAGCGGGGGGTCGGATAAACCCTGGGCTCGCGCCCCGACGATGCGGCCGTCCTCTTTGAGAAGGCCGGTGACGTTGATCTGTTCGAGAACAGTCGCGCCCCGATCGCGGGCGTGCTCCATGAGCATCAGGTCAAATTCGCTGCGAACCACCTGCCACGTCTGCGCGACTGTCTCGCGATCGTAACGATTGAAGAAATAAAAAGGCTGGCTGGCTTTGCCATTCGGACTGACAAACAGGACGCTATACTTTTTTTGATAATGGCTTTTCTTCATTCGCTCGATCAATCCGAGGCGTTCGAGCGGCTGGAAGGTGAACGGAAGCAGGGATTCGCCAATATGATAACGCGGAAATTTTTCGCGCTCGAGGATCACCACACGGTGTCCCTGCCCCGCCAGCATGGCGGCCGCTGAGGTGCCGGCGGGACCCGCACCAATGATCAGGACATCAATGATGGGGGGAATGGTCATGCGATCGAGGGGCCGGCGGCAGGATTTCGACGATCTCGGCGAGCGATTCACCGGCGGGATTGATGAGCGTATTGCGACGCCCGTAGAGCACATGGGCGCCTTGCAGCAGCAACAGGTCGTTGATCAACTTGTCCGAGGCGATGCGCAGAAATGCCTTCGGACGGCTGGCATAGTCGATCGCGTGATGGCGCAGCACATGGCCCAGCGGATAGTGTTCCTTCAAAATATCCTGCCGCGCCTCTTCGGGAAATCGATCGAGATGAATCTGGATCGCGCCGAACTCGACAGGCCGCTGGGTTTTATCCAGCACCAGCAGGACCTCGCGGGAATAGCTGTCTCCCTGCCGGTTCCGGCTCAAAAGCCGGAGATGCACTCCTTCGCTGTGAAAACTTTCCAGGGTCGATGTCATGTCGCGCTCGTGCACGAGCAATGACTTGTAAGGCTCCGGCACCGCCTCCCCATCCACCTGATCCAAGGGAGGCAACGTCAGTCCGCTCCGGGTATAAAATTCCTCGAGCGGGTGGGCGAGTCGGCGGGCTGCCGTCGATTCATCCTGATGAGTGGAGTCGGCCATCACGAAATAGGCTTTGATGTCGGGTTATTTCACGCGTAACGGGTGCCGCGGTGTTCCGGAAGAAAAAACTCATGCAGCAGCTTGTCGATCTGCAACAGGCCCTCCCGGTTGATCACAAGTTCATCTCCGTCAACCCTCAGGAATCCCCATCCCTGCAAGCGCTGAATCGGCTCGGCGAAACGCACCGCGGGATCGGCGCCGAACTTCCGCTGGAAACGAGCACGGCTCACATGGCCGAGCTTCAGCTGTAAAATAAACTCGCGCACAAACCGTTCGTCCGGCGTGGGCGTCAGCGCGCGATGAATGGGCAACTCGCCGCGCTGCACCCGCTCGACATAAGGGCCAAAATCGTGGTGATTCTGATAATGAACCCCGTTCAGATGGCCGAAGCTGGCGACGCCGATGGACAGGATGTCCGCCCCGGAAAAGAGCCCTTCGCGATAGAGAAATTTCACCTTCGCAGGATCCTTCACCACCGTCGTGGCGCTGGTCACCGTGTAACCAATCTTCTCGAATTCGCCATAGGCATAATCGACCCAACGACGCTTGGTTTCCCAATCCGCAACGGGGGCCACCAGCTTGCCCTCGGCTTTCATCTGCTGATAGATGCCCGTGTTGTAGGGCACCTCCATCTGGTAAATCGTCACCGAATCCGGCCGCAGCGCCACCGCTTTCTCAACAGTCTCGCGCCATTTTTCCTCCGTCTCCTCCACCATGCCCGCGATGAGGTCGATGTTGATCTGCGGAAAACCAATTTCGCGGGCGTAACTGTAAGCGCGAAGAATCTCCTTCGATCGATGTGCGCGCCCATTCACTTCAAGAACGTGATCATCGAAATGCTCGATGCCCAGGCTCAGGCGCGTCACGCCCAGGGCACGAATCGCCACCAGCTTGTGGTCGGTCAGCGTTCCGGGTTCGGCCTCGAAAGTGACCTCCTCGGCGGCATCCCAGGGCAACAGCCGCTTCATCCCATCCGTGAGAAACTTCAACTGGTCGGGGGAAAGATAGCTGGGGGTGCCCCCGCCAAAATAGATGAACCGCACCTTGCGTCCTCCCACGAAAGGTTTGCCGGCAAAGATGGACAGTTCATGGAGCAAGGCATCGAGATAGTTTCGTATCTGTGCGGAATCCTTGTCGGTGTAAACCCGGAAATAACAGAAGTGGCAGCGCTTTCGGCAGAAGGGAATATGAGTGTAAAGGCCCAGGTCAGCCGGCCGTTCCCCGCTCGCCAGCGCGGGGGGCCGTTCCAGCGCGGCCTGTATCTCCGCAACGCGATCCTCCTGCCAATAGGCAAACGGCGGATAGTTGGCGACGAAATAATTCCCGGCAGTGGTCTCCGTGTGCAGCGGCGGGCCGACAGGCGGAGGCGGTGCGATGGATTTGGCTCTGCTCATTCGATCACCTCGATTTCGGTTTCAACCCAAAACAATAAACGTTCCCATCTTCGCAACCCACCACCACCTTCCCATCCACCACCGCCGGTGAACTCGTGATGGGCTGGCCGATCTCGTAATTCCAAAGTTCCTTGCCCTCCTGGAGCGAGATCACATACAGGCGGCCGTCGTCCGATCCCACGATCACCTTGTCCCCGCAGACTGCCGGCGAGCTGTCCACCTTGCCACGAGTCGCGAAGGTCCAGAGCGCCGCGCCCGTGTCGCGATTCAGGCAGTGCAAACGCTTGTCCCGTCCTCCCACAAGCACCCGATCGCCGACGACTGCCGGGGAGGAGACGTAAGGAAAGCCGCGATCCTTGTAGGTCCAGAGGTTGGTTCCCTTGTCGAGATCGATGCAGAGAAAAACATTTTCATAGTGGCCCACGTACGCGCGCCGGTTGGCCATCGCCACCGAGCCCAGCATCGGCGCGCCGATCTCCACCTCCCTGAGTTTCACGCCGTCCTTCAGCGAAATGACATGCAGCATCGAGTCGCATCCTCCCACCGCCGTCAGCCCATCCGCAACGGCCGGAGTACCCTTGATTCCCGTGCCTGTCTCGAAAGTCCAGTTGCTGCGGCCAGTCGCGGCATCCAGGCAATAGAGCTGGCTGTCGAAACTGCCGAACAGGATCGACCATCCCTTGCCATCCGGGGCGCGCGTGAAGTTCGGAGAGCCCGGGATCTTGTCGCCGGTGGGAAATTTCCATACCAGCCTGCCGTCCGCGGCATCGAAGGCCCGCATCCCTCCATCGTCGGAGCCGACAAAGACTCTTCCATCCAGGACCAAGGGCGACGATTCAATGGCGCCTTCGGTTTTGAACTGCCAGAGGTTGGTCCCGCCATCCATGTCGATGGCGTGCAATTTCGAATCGTCGGAACCGACGAACACCCGTCCGCTCGCGACAGCGGGCGAGGACCGGACGGACGCGCCTGTTTTGTAGGTCCAGAGGAGCGCCAGGGGCACGGAGAGTTTGCCCGGGGCGACGCCATCGAGGGCGGGCCCGCCCCGAAACATGGGCCACGCGGAGGAGGAGGCGGGCTGGGCCGCGGGAAGTGACACCGAGGCGAACAGTGCGAGCGCGCCGAACGCGGCGCGCCTGGCATCAGCAGCAGCGCGGGAGACTGTTTTGCCCATTGCGGCCGCAAGCTAGCCGCGGGCGCGCGGGTTGGCAACCAAATAATACCTATACGTATGAATTGGGCCCCGCTCCTCCTCTCCCCCTCCCTCTCCTCCATTTCAGAAATGTTAGAGAGGGTGCCCGAAGGGCGGGAGAGGAGGAGCCGGCTCAGGCTCCTTTGGTCACGCCGGCCAGATGGACGGACCCGGTCAAGCCCCCGGCGCTCTTGCCGCCCCGACGGGCCCGGGGCGGATCCGCGTATCCCAGCAGCTTGCGCTTTTTGATGAGGGACACGACGCCCGGGGGCACCATTTTCTCCCACGCAACATCGCCCGAACGAAGACGCTGAAGCACGTCCCGCGAAAAAATGGGCAGGCAGGCCGGATCGTAATCGCGGATGCTCTCGATGAGGCGGTTCTCCAGGAGATACGCGCAGAGATGAGTCAGATGGGGAGCGACGCGCAGGTTTGCAGCGGTGATGAGCGCGCCGGTGCCGGCTTCCTGAAGGGGATACGCGTAAATCTTCAGATCGTTTTTGAACAATCGTCCAAAGGATTCGAGAATGCCGCCCTCCAGATCGGCATAATGTTTTTCGTCAAAGATTTCGCGCAGCGTCGGCACGCCCAGCACAACGCCGATCATCCGCTTCGTATGCCGGAACAGATACGACGCCAGGCGATGATACGCTCCGAAGTTCGAAATCAACACCGGCTGGCCAAGCGTGCTCAGGATGTCCACGCGATCCAGGAAATCCTTGGCGCCAATTTTGTCGCCGTCGATGAGGCTGTGCAAAGTCATTTCAAACAGATTGATGACGGGCTCGCCTTGGACGCGGGGTTCCTGGACAAACAACGCCTGCGCGCAGCGTTGCATGTCGAGGGTGGTGTTGGTGGCGGGACGAAAACTTCCGCGCTCGATCAGAATGGATTTTTTGTAGAGCGCGTCGGCGGGCGGTTCGACACGGCCGTTGGCAGTGAAAAGCGTGGCGTCAGCCAGCCCGTGCTCGACCAGCTTCAGGCTCATCAACCGGTTGTCGACGCCGGCGAAGTCCGGGCCGGAGAATTCCACCATGTCGACCTCGAAACGTTCGCGCGTCAGGTTGTCGCGCAATGAAACGAGCAGCGCCTCGGGATTTTTCCACAGGTATTTGGCGCCGTGAACCAGGTTGACCCCCAGGATTCCGAGCGCTTCCTGTTCCTGCAGGTTCTCTTTGTCCAGCAGCCGGACGTGGATGATGATCTGCGAAGGCTCGGCTTGCGGACGAGATTGAAAACGCAGGCCAAGCCATGCATGGGCATCGTCCTGGCGCGTGTGGCTCCGGGCGGCGACGGTGTCCGCAAAAACAAAAAATGCGGTTTTGTCGCCGCGCTTCGCCTGAAGCCGCTCGAGCAACAATCCGAATTCGTGATCGAGCATGGTGCGAAGGCGCTGGCGGCTGACGTAACGGTCGCAGGGCCCATAAATGGCATCGCTGAACGTCATGTCGTACGCGCTCATCGCCTTGGCGATCGTTCCCGCGGCGCCACCCACGCGAAAAAACCAGCGCGCGACCTCCTGACCCGCGCCGATCTCCGCGAAGGTGCCGTAAATGGCCGAATCGACGTTTATCTGAAGGGCTTTTTGGTGCGTATCGGGAATTTCGCGATTCATACGGCGGAGGGGGATGACTTCTGGTTCCGAAGTCACTTGCATTACTCGAATGTCCCATCGGCGGCGTCAAGAACGAACTTGAGCGCCCCGAGCGTAATGCCCTTCGGCACGTAGCACAGACTTCTAGTCTGCTGTGTCGCCGACTTCCAGTCGGCAGGCGTTCGATTATTTCGGACGCGTCTTGTCCTACGGATGGTGCTGCGCCGGGAACGGGCGCACTTCGGTACTGCGCTGGCAGGACGCGCGCGCGAACATCGTGCTGTTCGGGTTCATTTCCCGCGGTTACATTGGGCGAAGTGGTCAATATTTGCGGCGTCATGACCGATACGTTTGAATTCCTGCTCAATGGACGGGCCGTGACGGTACGGAACGTCTCGCCGAACAGCACGCTTCTCGAATTTCTTCGCGCCCGCCGCCTGACCGGCTCCAAGGAGGGCTGCGCCGAGGGCGACTGCGGGGCCTGCTCCGTCGCAATTTTCGAACGGGATGCCGCAGGGCTTCCGGCGTGGCGCGTCATCAACAGCTGCCTGTTGCCGATTGCGTGCCTTGCGGGACGCGAGGTCATCTCGGTGGAAGGTGTGGCCGGAACGGAATTGCATCCCGTCCAGCGCTGCATGGTGGCGAGACACGGCTCGCAATGCGGCTATTGCACACCCGGCATCATCATGTCGATGTTTGAAGCCTGGCATCGAAGCGACATGTCGCGTGCCGGCGAGATCGAGGATCAACTTCAAGGCAACCTCTGTCGTTGCACTGGCTACCGGCCGATTCGCGATGCGATGCTCGACGCCGCGATCGAATCAGCGCGCGACGGGGCGCCTCGAACATCTCCCGGCGCAACCCCATCGACGCCGTTTCCAATGGAATACGAAGTCGAAGGAGAAAAGTTTTTCAGGCCCGCCGATCTGGGCGGACTGCGGGAGATCTTAAAGCGGCATCCGGAAGCCCGTCTCCTGGCAGGCGGCACTGAAATCGGTCTCGACCTGACAAAACGATATAAAAAATTCCCGGCGCTTATCTCGCTCGAAGGCATTGGGGAGTTGACCAGCATCGACGCGCAGGATGGGGGGTGGCGCATCGGGGCCGCCGTGCCGCTGACGGCGATCGACGATCGCCTGGGTGACGAGATCCCCGCAGTGCGCCAGATGATTCGACTATTCGGATCCCGTCAAATCCGGCATCGCGCCACACTCGGCGGCAATCTGGCCACCGCATCCCCCATCGGCGATGCCGCTCCATTGCTCCTGGCGCTGGACGCCCAATTGGAGCTGGCGTCCCACGAAAATCGGCTCATCCCGATCGAGACATTTTTCACAGGATACCGGAAGACGTGTCTGGTTCCCGGCGAGATCATTTCCGCGGTGTGGCTCCCGCGCCGCGCGCTGCCCGCTCGCCATCTCGAATGGATTGCCTTCCACAAGGTCTCAAAGCGTCGCGAGATGGACATCTCCACAGTTTCAGGCGCTTTCCGGATCCAATTGAACGAAAAAGGGGTCGTGTGTGAGGCCCGGCTGGCGTTCGGGGGCGTTGCCCCGACCACCGTTCGTGCGCGGCGCTCGGAGGAGTTGCTGATCGATCAACCTTGGAACGAGCGGATGCTTCCGACAATCGTGGATTGCCTGGCGCGCGAATTCGAGCCGATCTCGGATGTGCGGGGCAGCGCGGAATTCCGTCGCGGAGTGGTGACCGCACTGTTCGAGAAATTTTTTCACGAGCATTCGGGCAGCATTGAAACCGGCCTCGACGTCCCTGCGCGGCCAGCGGGGCGACGCGTGTGCGAACCCACCGGCCCTGTTCCTGTTTGCGACGCACCGCACGAATCGGGGCATCTTCACGTCACAGGCGAAGCCCTTTACGTGGATGATTTCACAGCAGGCCAGGCGATGCTCGAAGTGTGGCCTGTTTGTTCGTCACATGCCCACGCGCGGATTCTCAGTCGCGACGTGGAAGTGGCCCGGCGGATGCCAGGAATTCGGACGGTGTTGCTTGGCGAAGATGTTCCCGGCTTGAACGACGTCGGGCCGGTGAAACACGACGAGCCGATGCTCGCGGTGGACGAGGTGCTTTTTCACGGCCAGGTCATCGCGCTGGTGGTGGGAGATTCATTGGAAGCCTGCCGTCTGGCCGCCGAAAAAGTGGTCATTCAATACGAACCATTGGCCGCCATACTCCGCATCGATCAGGCGATTGCCGCGCACAGTTTCCACAACGAGCCGAATTACATCCGTCGTGGCGATGCTGATTCAGCCCTTCGAACGGCGCCGCAACGGATCGAGGGTGAATTTTCATTCGGCGGGCAGGACCATTTTTATCTGGAGACGCAAGCGGCGTTTGCCGTGCCGGGCGAGGACGGTTCGATGCGAGTGGCCTCGTCGACCCAGCATCCCGGCGAGGTGCAGGTGATCGTCGCCCACGTGCTGGATATTCCCGTGAATCGAGTGGTCGTCGAGGTGCCGCGAGTCGGAGGTGGATTTGGGGGAAAAGAGACCCAGGCCGCCGCGCCGGCCGCATGGGCGGCGCTGGCGGCGCGGAAAACCGGCCGTGCGGTGCGCGTTCGCCTGAATCGGGATCAGGACATGATCCTGACCGGCAAGAGGCATCCGTTCCTGGCCACGTTCGATGCCGGGTTTGATTCGGAAGGCGTCCTGTCAGCGGTGAAAGCCTCGCTCTATTCCGACGGCGGCTGGTCGCTCGATCTGTCGCAGGCCGTGACCGACCGGGCGTTGTTCCATCTCGACAATGCCTATTACATCCCGCACGCCGAATTTCGCGGGCAGGTGGCCAAAATCCATCTTGCATCCAACACGGCCTTCCGCGGTTTTGGGGGGCCCCAGGGGATGCTGGTGATTGAAGAAATCCTGGACCGAATCGCGCGCCACTTGCGCCTGCCACCCGAAATCGTGCGTGAACGAAATCTCTATCGGGGCACGGGTGCATCGAACACGACGCCCTATGGCCAGGAGATCGGCGACACGCGCCTCCAGACAATCTGGCACGAGTTGAAACGCACGAGCCGCTTCGACGAGCGCCGCGTCGAACTGGCCGAATGGAACGTCGCTCATTCCCATCGGAAACGCGGACTGGCGATCACTCCGGTCAAGTTCGGCATCTCATTCACGGTGACGCATCTGAACCAGGCGGGCGCGCTGGTCTTGTTGTACCAGGACGGTTCCGCGCAGGTGAACCATGGCGGCATCGAAATGGGCCAGGGGATTCACACGAATATTCGCAGCATCGCGTCGCGCGAACTTGGCGTCTCCCTGGCACATATCCGCGTCATGCCCACGAGCACCGACAAGGTGCCCAATACGTCGGCCACGGCCGCATCCGCGGGCACGGACTTGAACGGCGCGGCGGTGCAAAACGCGTGTGAAACGCTGGTGTCGCGCCTGAAACCCACTGCCGCAAAGCTTCTCGCGGCAAAACTCGGGAGCGAGCCGCAGCCGGCCGACATTTCATTCGCCGAGGATTTTGCGTTCGCCAAAATGCAACCCACGATCCGGGTGCCGTTCGCCGACGTGGTCCGGCAGGCGTATCTCGAACGGGTGAGCCTCGCCGCCACGGGTTATTACCGCACCCCGGGAATTTCCTGGGATCGCGCGACAGGCCGCGGGCGTCCGTTTCATTATTTCGCCAATGGCGCGGCGGTGACAGAGGTGGAAGTGGACGGCTTTACCGGTGCAATGCATGTGTTGCGCGTCGACATCCTCCAGGACACAGGTGACAGCATCAACGCGGCGGTGAATCGGGGGCAGATCGAGGGTGGCTTTATTCAAGGGATGGGCTGGCTGACTGCCGAGGAATTGAAGTGGGACGAACAGGGCCGTTTGCTGACTCACTCGCCGGACACGTATAAAATTCCGGCATTCGGAGACGCGCCCCGGGAGTTCAACGTGAGCTTTCTCGAACGCGCGGCCCAAGCCGATGTCATTCACGGCAGCAAGGCTGTGGGAGAGCCGCCGTTGATGCTGGCCATCTCGGTGCGCGAGGCAATCCGCGATGCGGTCGCGGCATTCGCGCCGTTGCCAGGTCAGACGCCGCTGGCATCACCGGCGACAGGCGAAGCGATCTTTATGGCGATTCGACGTCAGCGCGCCCGCGATGGGAAATCCGGCGAGACGGGGAAAGAGCTTCGTTGACCAGTTGCCGGCCGATTGCCAATCGGCGCTACGCGGCCGCCGTAGCGCGGACTGGCAGTCCGCTGTTTCGCCGGTTGGCAACCGGCAGAGCCACGCACCGACACATCAGTGGTTGAAGAGGAATTCCTTGGAATTGAGCAGGGCCCAAAAGAGGTCGTTGAGCACCGGTTCATCGGCCCGGTTGTCCTTGAAAAACGAGAGGAGCTTTTCCTGTTCGCCGCCGGCGGGTTTCCGGCCAAAACAGCGGAGATAAAGTTGGCCGATGATTTCCTCGCGGGTTTTACCGGCCTTGAGCCATTTTTTGACGAGGCTGCCCTCGTTGATTTTTCCCTCGACGGTCGAGCCGTTGAGGAGGTGGAGAGCCTGGGAAAGATTTGGCTCCACTTTCACCTCGCAGGAGCAGGCGGTTTCGCGGCTCGCACGGCCGAATGTGGTGAGGAAAAAAGTGCTGGTGTTGCCATCCGCGATTTCCACGGCATGCGCGCCGCGCGGCAGGCCGGTAAATTTGTCCCTGGTCTCGGTCACTTGCGTGAGGCAATCGAGCAGGACCTCGGCGCGCACGCGGCGGATCGCTGCATGGGAAAAATTGCGGTCATCCAGGGCATTGGATTCGTTGGGGCGCGTGGTGAGTTGATAGGTGCGCGAGGAACAGATGTCGCGCACCAGCCGTTTGAAATCGTATTTATACGAGACCAGCTTCGCTGCCAGGGTGTCGAGGAGTTCGGGATTGGACGCGGGATTGCTGATGCGGACGTCATCGACGGGATCGATGATGCCCCTGCCGAGGAAGTGAGCCCAAAAAATGTTGGCGAGATTCTTTGCGAAGTGTGGATTCTCCGGCGACGCGAGCCAGGCGGCGAGAACTTCGCGACGGGTTTCGCCGGGCTTGATTTCGGGCTGATTGGCCCCGAGAAATTTCGGCGGGAGCGGCTTGCCGGTCACCGGATGTTTCACCTCTCCCTCACCCCGGTCGAACACAATATATTCGCGGGGATCCTCACCCTGTTTGCGGCCGACCTGCGGGAAGAAACTGGCGAAGGAATAATAATCGTTCATCGTCCACCGGTCGAACGGGTGGTTGTGGCATTGCGCGCACTGGATGCGCATGCCCATGAACACCTGGGCGGTGTTTTCAGAAATCTTCAGGGTGTCCGTGGTGACCTGATAATAATTTGCCTCGGGGCTGCGCAGCGTCGAGCCGCTCCCGGTGATGAGTTGGCGGACAATTTGGTCAATGGGCACGCTGGCCAGCATCTGCTCCCGCAGCCAGTTGTAATAGGCGAGCGCCGATTTGGCGCTGAACTGGTCTTGCCGGGATCGGATCTGGAGCAACTCGGCGAATTTCATCACCCACAGGTCCGCGAACTCCTTTCGATTGAGCAGGCGTTCAATTGCGTGATCGCGTTTTGCAGGGCTGCTGTCGTCCAGGAATTGTTGCAACTGCGCCGGCTCGGGAAGGGTTCCGGTGATGTCCAGCGTCGCCCGGCGCAGGAAGGTGGCGTCGTCACAGATTTCACTCGGACGGATGCGGAGCTTCTGAAGCTTGGCATCCACGAGCTCATCGATGTAGTTGTTCCGGACCAGGTTTGTTGGATATTCAAAACTGGCGTCTCCCGGAACGACGATGACCTGGGCTCCCACGGTAAAGGTGTCGAAGCGAGCCATGACAAACGCCTCGCCCCGCTGGCCGGCGGTGATGACGCCCAGATCGGAAACGCGGGCGGAGACGTCGTTATTGCTGATAAAAACAGCCAGCGGCGTGACATCGCGATCGCTGCCGTCGGAGTAGGTGGCGCGGACCGTCAGGCGCTGGAGGGCATTGGACCCTTCCAGGACGCATTGGCGCGGCATCACTTCAACAGAAACCACCCTGGCGGTATTGGTGGGATCCTTGATCGCGCCAAGTTCAATCCAATGCAGCAGCGTGTTGTAAAGCGGATCGCCCTTTTTAAAACGCTCGCCCCCGGTGTGATTGACAATCCCCAGTCCCTTTTCCAGGAGAAGACTTTCCTCCGGCAGGGCCAGGTTGACGCGCCGTCCGATTTGTTCCCGCGTGAGGCGATTGTAATCGCCATCGGGATCAAATCCGAACAGCGACAGCCGGAATCCATCCTTGCCGCGGGACGAGCCGTGACAGGCGCCGGAATTGCAACCGGCCTTCATAAACACCGGCATGACATCGAGCTTGAAGCTAAGCGGCGGCACCTCGTCGGAATGAACAACACTGATCGGCACGGTCACCGACCGGCCCTCAAACTTTATCTGCAACTCCGTCCGTCCATCAGTCAGCGGAACGATCATGCCCTTATCGAGGCGCGCGATGGTTTTCCCGTTGAACGTATAAGCCGCGGCGTCCGTCACATCGCGGGTGGCGCCGTCGCCATAAGCGGCCTGGGCGACGATCGACTGCCGATCCTGCCGGGAAGTCAGGCGGATTTCGGCGGGAAAAACCTTGAAGTCGACCAGCTTTGACGCGGCGTAAACCTTCGGCAAACCGGCGAGGATCGAGAGCACGAACCAGCAAGCCAAAATAGCCCGCGCACGAAAATACCGCGTTCTCGGACCGAATGCGGGAGATTCGCTGGTGATGTCGAGGGAGTCGTGGATCATTTTCTGCCCGCCTCATTTCTTGCGACGCTTTTCGCGGCGAGAGTCCTCTTCGGCGGCACGATGCGGAGAATGCCTCCTGAGCCGATGGTGTGAGGGATGACCTCACCGCCGCGTTTCACCGCAACGGTGCAGAACAGGTTTTTGTGTGAGCCCGTCGGGCAGGCTGGATCGACGGCAATTTTAAACACCACCTCCTTGTCGCCCTTGGTGATTTGCATCTCGGGCACGGCGACCTTTTCCGGAAGCCCAAAAAGTTTTACGATCGCCTTGCCTTCGAAGGCGATCAGCTGATCCAATTTGACGACGATGTTGGTGGATTTTCCCGGTTCGCAGGCGCTCGTTTCAATTTTCGCAGTGAGGAACGGAGGCGCAATTTCCAATTTCGCCATTTGTGACGAGACAAAAAGCGGGCCGCCTTGGACGGTTGCGGAAGCCTGCACCGCAATTTTCCAGGAACGCGTTTCGGCGTCGGGCTTGGCATTGAGCGGATAGAGGACGCTGTTTTGGCCCTTGGGAATGGTGACATCGGACTGTCCAGTGACGCCCGGTGGATTCCAGACGAGCTTGAGGTTGATCGGCTCATCGAAGCCGGGTTGCCGTTGCGCCTCGATCCTCAGATCCATGGCGCCGCCCTGGACCAAAGGCACCTTTGGTTCGACGATGCGAATCTGGAATGGGGCGGCTTCGGTCACAACGACGAGGAGTTTGTCCACGCGCGTTGAGTTATAAGCGGTGTTGTTCCCGCCCTGCACCAACTCGATGTCATTGCGCCATGCGCCGGTGACGTGATTGGCGCCGGTGGCGACCAGATCGCTCAACCTGCCGCTGACGGGGGCGTCGGAAGCGGCCTCAAAAACGAGAGGGAAGGAATCCACCTTTGCGGGCATCGATTCCGCGATCAGCTTGACGCCCTGCGGCAGGTTCTGCGCAACAAAACCAACGTCGCCATTGAAATTCGCGCGTTTGACATTGATCAGAGTGGCGAAACGATTGCCGCGCGGCACGGCGATGTACTGTCGGGACTGGGTGTCATTGCGGGCGACTTCAGGCGTTTTGATGGAGAGGGATGGTTCCGCAGGCGTTACTTCGACGCGATAGACAAATTGCGGACCGCCCTGATTCAGCTGGTCGTGGATGCGAACGAAAAAATTACCGTCATCGGCCGGGGTGAATTTGACCGCGCTGTCCGGGCCCGGCGCGTCGTCATTCGACGCGATGCTGCCGCCTTTCGCATCGAAAACATCGATGACCGAGTCGAGCGGCGAACGGAGGCGGCGAGCGAAAACGTTGACATCGAGTGGCTGACCTTTCTTCGCCTTGAAACGGAACCAGTCGGATTGGCCTTTTGCCGCGATGATCCCGTTGAGGGCCAGCGGCGGTTGAAGATCGGTGGGCGTCGCGTGTTCCCGATCCTGGTTCGGAGCGGCCTCGAGCACATTGGGAAAACCAGAGACGCGCAGCCAGTTTGGCGAGGGGGCCACCGCCCCGGCTTGCGACGCATAGATGCCGAACTTCTCCTGAACCACGGAGGGCAGCTCGATGCGTTGGGAAATTTCACCGCCGGAATCCCCGAGGAATTTCACTGAAAGAGTTTCTCCGGCTTTTCCACCGGCGGGATACGCGACGAGCGGGCGGGGGAAACTGCCGATGTGCAGCCGGTAATGATAGTCCTCCTTCCCTCCATAGGAGGTCTCGTGCAATTGGATGAGATAGTCGGCCGTGGCGGGCGCCATGAGAGAAGCGATCGGATCCTGCATCGTGAGAACGCAGTCGTCGGCGCTGGCGAGGATCTTCCCGGCGGCATCATGGATGGAAATAGCGGCATCGAATACCGCGCGTCCCAATCGGATGCCCTCCACTTCGACCGAAAGGCGCTGTCCTTTCTCCGCGTGAACCGTGAACCAGTCGACGTCTTCGGAAAGGATGGTGCCGGTGACGGTGGAATTGAGGGGGATCTTCTGCGCCTGGGATGCGTCATTGTTCGGCTCGACTTCCGCCAGGACCGGCAGCGCACCGACCCAGAATGTGCGCAATTCTGAAACGCCGGTGGCTGTGCGCAAGCGGAGTTGATGCTCACCCAGGACGCAATCGGCAGCGATCTTCAGCGTCGCCTTGACGGCATTCGTTTTCTCCACGCCCATTTTCACGACCGAGATGCCGGGAGTGTAGATTACGATTTCCTTCGTGTCCTCGAGACGCTGGCCGCTGAATCGAACGTCGATTTCGGAGCCGCGTTGGGCGCCGGTGGGCAGGATGGAATTCAATTTCGGTGCAATCGCCAAAAGGCTGGAGGCCGGCAGCAGCGCCATCATCCAAAGGAATCTTTTCATAACACAAGACACACAATCGAAACGTAAACCGGGGCATAGCCCGCGAAAATTTCAGCGCGTCGGGGGAACGTGGCTGGCGCGGCGCTTCGGGTGTTTCACGGGTTCGCGAGGCGGCTCCGGCCATGAGCCGATCGCGCGTCCGCGTGCCTACGCGAGCAATCCCTTCTGCACTTCGCCGTCCTTCACGATCACGATGGGCCGATTGCCAGGCGCCAGGAGAGGCTTCGTATAATCGATGCCGAGCTGGTTGTAGATGGTCGCCGCCAGATCGGGAACGGTCAGCGGTTCGCTGTCCGGCTCGCCGCCGGTCGGATCGGAGCTCCCGTGGACATGACCCTTCTTGAGCCCGCCGCCGGCGAGGCAGATGGAGAATACTTTTGGATAATGATCGCGTCCTGTGGTCGCATTGATTTTTGGCGTGCGCCCGAATTCGGTTGTCACCATCACGAGTGTTGTGTCGAGCATGCCCCGGTGATCGAGATCCCGAATCAGAGCGGCGAACGCCGTGTCGAAACCGGGCATCTGACTGGTCATCGCGCTCTTGATGTTGTCGTGATGATCCCATCCGCCGTAGCTGAGGCTGACGAAGCGAACACCCGCCTCGACGAGCCGCCGGGCGAGCAGCATTCGCTGTCCGGCATTGTTCAGCCCGTATTCGGCCCGGAGTTTTTCCGGCTCATCCTTCAGGGAGAAAGCGGCGCGGGCCTTGTCCGATGAAATCATCGAGTAAGCGCGGCTGTAGAATGAATCCATGCCTTCGAGGGCGTCTGACTTCTCGAGGGCGCTGAAATGAGCGTCCACGGCTGAGCGCATTTCCCGGCGGTCGGCGAAACGTTTTTCGTCGATGCCCGAGGGAAGGGTGAGGTCACGCACCTTGAATTCCTTGCTGGAAGGTTCAGCCCCGAGGCTGAAGGGACCATAGGCGCTGCCGAGATAGCCCGTGCCGGCGAAGGTGCTGGGCTGGGAAGGCACGCAGACGTAAGGCGGCAGATCATTGCGGGAGCCCAGCTCATGGGACACGATGCTGCCGAAGCTGGGATAATGGATCGCGGGGCTGGGACGATAGCCCGTGAACATGTTATGCGTCCCCCGGTCGTGGTCCGCCTCGCCGTGGGTCATCGAACGCACCACGCAAATTTTGTCAGCCACCCTGGCCGTGTCCTTCATCATCTCCGAGAAATAAACCCCGTCGAGCCTGGTCTTGACCGTGCCCAAGGGGCCCCGGTATTCGATGGGCGCGAGCAGTTTTGGATCGAAGGATTCCTGGGCAGCCATTCCGCCCGGGAGATAAATGCTGATGACCGATTGTGCGGCGGCGTTTTTGGCGGGAGCTGTGCCGGCTTGAAGACGAAAGAGGCCGCCGAGGGAAAGCCCGAGCCCGCCGATGGCGCCCACATGAAGAAACTCGCGGCGGCTCGGACGCCACGTGTGATCCGCACTTTTGCACCAGGTGGGGAGGAAGGCGTTACTCATGGCTTGGGAAGGTTTTTCGGTTGGCCGACTAAGGGCTATTTAAGCCTGTTCGACGCTCGCTTTCAATTCTTTATGCGATGTTTTTGTCGGGTGTTGCCCGCGGTGGAACCGAAGCCGAGCGCCGGAAAGAGACAGTGCCTACTCATCGCAGGTACAAGCGTACTCTGCGCGCTTGCAGCCACCGCAGACATGCGTTTCCACCTTAAAGCGAAAATTCTGGGGCTTGGCCCCGGCGGTCTGCTTGAATTGTACCACGACGTTGTAGCCGTCGCCCTCAGGGAGCTTGGTCTTGCTCACCAGTGCGTCGGCCCTCTTCTCAAACTCCAACTTGACCTTGCCGTCCTTCGCGTCGGCGATGACGGTCACGGTTTGCGAGCTGGCGGCTACGGGCTTCAGCGCCGCATCATAGAAGGTCATCGTGACGGTGCGGTCTTTTTCGAGGTAAAATTCGGCTCTGAGTTCGGTCTGTTCGAGGAGGCGCCCGCCCTTTGGGCCGCCCAGGTGTTTTTTGTCAGCGGCGCCAACGGCACACAGGCCCGCGAGTAAACTGGTCGCGATGAGGACGCTTTGCAGTGTGGTTTTCATGGTGTGTGGGGGGTCTCGGTCATTTTTCGTTTTGTGTTCTTTTCCGCCCATGCGTAGAGCACGGGCAAAAGGAGCAGTGTAAGCAAGGTCGAACTGAGGATGCCACCGATGACGACCGTGGCGAGCGGGCGCTGAACTTCCGCACCCGCACCGGTCGCAATGGCCATCGGGACGAAACCCAGGCTGGCGACGAGCGCCGTCATCAGCACGGGGCGCAAACGCGTCAGCGAACCTTCCACCACCGAATCGAGCAGGCTCCTGCCCGCTTCGCGCAACTGGTTGAAATAGGTAATCAGCACCACGCCGTTGAGCACGGCCACCCCAGAGAGGGCGATAAAGCCGACGCCCGCCGAGATGCTGAACGGCAGTCCCCGCAGCACCAGCGCGAAAATGCCGCCCGTGACGGCCAGCGGAATGCCGGAGTAAATTACGAACGCCTGACGCAGACTGTCGAACGCGGCAAAGATGAGAACAAAGATGACGGCCAACACGAGCGGGACGACAAGGGCCAGCCGGGCCCGCGCCGCTTGCAGATTCTTGAACTGCCCGCCGAACTCGAAGTAGTAGCCGTCCGGAAGCGTCACTTGCGCGGCGAGTTGTCGCTGCGCTTCGTCGACCCAACTTTGCACATCGCGGCCGCGCAGATTCACGAGCAGTGCAGCGCGGCGTTGGCCCGCTTCGCGGTTGATGGTGCTCACTCGTTCGCTCATCACAATGTTCGCCACCTTGCCCAATGGAATCAGCCCGCCCTCGCTGGTGCGGAGCGGCAGCCGGTCGAGCTGTTCCATTTTCTCGCGCAGGTTTTCCGGCATCCGCACCACGATTGGATGGCGGCGATTGCCCTCGATCAACGTGCCCACGTTCGCGCCGCCCAAGGCCGTCGCCACCAGGGCATTCACTTCGCGTGCGTGAACGTTGTAGCGCGTCATGTTGGTGCGGTTGAGCGTTATTTCCAGAACGGGCGCCTTACCGAACGCGTCGAATGACACATCACCGGTGCCGGAAATCTTCTCCAGAATGGCGCGGGCATCGGTCTGGGCCTTCTCCAAAACAGCGAGGTCCGGCCCGAAGATTTTCACCGCGATATCGGCGCGGGCGCCTTCGAGCAATTCGTTGAAGCGCATTTCAATGGGCTGCGTGATCGGCGCGGTGAGTCCCAGTCCCTTCGCTTCAACGGCTGCGCTCATCTCTGCGGCCAGGTCGTCCTTGGTGATGGTTCGGCCATGGATCTTGCGCCACGTTTCAGCGGGCACGAAAAAGATAAACGTATCAGACAGGTTCGGTCCCATCGGGTCGGTCTGAACTTCGGCTGTGCCAATGCGCGAGAAGACGTACGAGATTTCGGGAAAATCGGCCAATAAAGCGCGTTCCGCCTTCTTCTGTTGCGCGAGCGAGGTGTCAATGCCAACGCTCGCCGGGCCGGTGAGCATCAGCACTGTCGAACCTTCATCCAGTTGCGGGACGAACTCCGCACCCAGCCGCTTGAACTCGACGAGGGACAGCGCGCACAGCGCGACGGCAACCACCATCACCGGCCATCGATGGTTCAACGCGAATCGCAGCACCGGGTCGTAAATCCGCTTGGCCAGGGTCACCAGCCAGTTGTCGCCTTCCTTCACCCGGCCGGAAAGGAATACCGAGCAGAGCACCGGCACAACCGTCAATGCCAGCACCAGCGAGCCGACGAGGGCGAAAATGACCGTCAGCGCCATTGGCTTGAACATCTTCCCCTCAATGCCCGTGAGCGCGAGAATCGGGACGTAAACAATGGTGATGATGGCGACGCCGAACACCATCGGTCTTCCAACCTGCTGGCTCGCGGCTCGGATCGTGTTCATCCGTTCCTCGACGGTCAACCGGCGACCGAGTTGCTGTTGCCGCAAGCCGAGTTGTCGAACCACGTTTTCGACGATCACGACCGCGCCATCCACGATCAGGCCGAAGTCCACCGCGCCGAGGCTCATCAGGTTTCCGGAAATGCCGAAGCGCACCATGCCCGTGAGCGCCACCAGCATCGACAGCGGGATCGCCGCCGCGACGATGAGCGCGGCCCTCCAGTTTCCGATGAGCGCGAAAAGCACCACGGCAACCAGCACGGCACCTTCAAACAAGTTTTTCTCGACCGTGCCGATGGTATGGTTCACCAATTCGCTGCGGTCATAGACCGGGCGGGCCACGATGCCTTCGGGCAGTTTCTTCTGAATCTCCCGCAACTTTTCGCCGGCGTGCTGCGCGACCAGCCGGCTGTTGGCGCCGCTCAACATCAGCACCCAACAAACGACGGCTTCCTCGCCGTTCATCGTGGAGGCGCCGGTGCGGAATTGGGAGCCGATGCCCACCTCGGCCACATCTTTGACGAGCAGCGGCAGGATTCCGCCGCCCAATTTGATGGGTAGGTTGGAAATTTCGTCCAGGGTTTGCACCCGTCCCACTGAACGAATGGTGATTTGCTCGCCGCCGCGCTGAATGATGCCGCCGCCGGCATTCTCGACGTTCTCCCCTACGACACCGGCCAGTTCGTCGAACGACAGCCCGGCGCTCATCATCTTTTCCGGATGGGGCAGCACGAGGATTTGTTTCTCGTAACCGCCCGAGGTGTTGACCTCCGTCACGCCCGGCACCGTGCGGAGCATCGGCTTGATGGTCGCTTCCTGGACTTGCCGCAATTCGAGCAGCTGCTCGTATCGCGTTCCTCGCCTGTTCGTCGCACCCGCCGCATAATCCAGAGTGTAGAAAAAAACTTCGCCCAGTCCGGACGTGATCGGCGCGAGCTTGGGCTGTGTGCCCGGTGGCAGTTCGCCAATGACATTTTGCAATCGCTCCGTGACCAGTTGCCGGGCCCGGTAAATATCCGTGTGCTCGTCAAAGACCAGTGTGAGCTGCGACAAGCCGAACCGGGAAATGGAGCGCAACTCGACGAGTCCCTGCAACCCCTGCATCTCGGTTTCAATGGGGAAGGTAATTTGCTTTTCGATTTCCTCCGCCGCGAGGGCCGCGATGGTTGTGTTGATCTGAACCTGGACGTTCGTGATGTCCGGCACTGCATCAATTGGCAGCCGCAATGCCGACCATGCGCCAGCCACCACAACGCCAATGACGCCCAGCAGCACGAACGCGCGCTGGCGAAGCGAGAAGGCAAAAATGCGGGCGACCATGCTGGAAAATTATTTGTCCGCGTTCCTCTTCGGCACCGGGCAGCAAGGCGTGCCCCCTTTGAGAGCGCTCAACTCCACCATCCACAAGCTTTCGACGCCCTGGGCCGCAACCGAGTCGCCGGCATAAAGTCCCTCGTCGATTTCCACGAACCCCTCGCTCACCGCTGCAGTCTTGACGCGGGTGCGTAGGAGATGACTCCCGTTGAGCGCATAAACGTAGCTCCCGTCCGCCGTGGTGAGCATCGCGGACTCGGGCACCACGAACACCGTTTTGGCTTCGCCACAAGTGAACGTCGCCGTCACAAATGCTCCCACGCCATAGCCCTCCGGCACGGCGTTGAAGTCCACCAATCCCTCGACGTGGCCGAGCGCCGCCAGGCTCTGCTCATCCAGGCGCGCCAGCGTGCCGCTTCTCTCAGGCGCATTGCCTGCCTTCAATCCGACCCGTTGGCCAATTTTCAACTGTTTTGCTTCCTCCGCACTGAGAAGGACCATCGCGCTCGAGAAGCCGTTCTCCCGACCGGCCCGATAAACTTGCGCGGTCTTGTGCAAGTGCCGCTGCATCGCCTTTTCGGTGACTTCTGTGACTTCAACGCCGAACAGCTTCTTTGTTTCGTCTGAGAGCACGACACCCTTGCCTTCCTTGAACAACCCGGCCTTGTCGGTCTCTGGCGCGGAGTTCTCCTCCGTCTTTTTCGAGTTACATCCCATTGCCAAAATCGACACCGCCAGCAGCGCGGATAGGGCGTGTAGAAGTGTTGCGCTCATATCTTCATTCCCTTGTCACTTCCCAGCGGGCGTGCGCAACAGGAACAACCCGGCCAATGCCAGAACAATGCCGACAAGCCGCGGCCATGAAGCCGGCTCGCGGAAGAACAAAGGTTCCTTTCTGTGTTCACTTCGGTTCCTCCTTCGCGCTGGTTTCCGACAGCGGCAGCGGCAGGCCCGTGAGCAGCTCCAGTTGTTGAGCCGAATCCAGCGCCTCTTTTTTTGTGTCGAGCAAACTTTCGACGGCTTCAAGGTATTGCTTCTGCAACTCGACGTAAGTCGAAATCGGCACGGCGCCCAGCCGGTAGTGGCGGTCGGCCAGTTCCGCCGCTTCTTTGAAGTGCTGGACGGCATCCGGCCGCCACCTGGCCATCTCGCGCAGTTTGGTTTCGTAAATCAGCGCGGCCTCCACGACGTTGCGCTGGATTTCCCGCTCGGTGACGTTCAACGAAACTTCCGCCTGCATCTGCCGGGCGACAGCCGATTCAATGTTTCCCTTGTTCCTGTTCCACAATGGAAAGGGCAGCGATACACCCACGCCAATGATGCGTTCGCGGTCGCCTGCGCGTTCCTCAGCGATGGATGGGCCGATCGAAATCGCGGGAAAACGTTCGTTCTTCGCCAGCTCGACACGGAAGCCTTGTTGGGCGAGTTCCGCCGCGCGCAGCCGCAACTCAAAATTGTTCGTCCGCGCCAGGGCCAGGAGCGCATCGATGTTCTCGGGCGCCCGAAAGGCCAAAGGCGTGGGGGCCACCGACAAATGCGCCATCGGAGCAAGGCCGCGAAGCTGGTTTAATTCAAGCAACGCCGCTTGCGTGGCGAGCGTCGCCTCGCTCGCCTTGCGCTGCATGGTCAATTCCGTCGCTTCGATGACGCGGGTTTCCAGCAATGGCGTCAGTCCCGCCGGGTCGCGTTGCACCAGCACTTCGCGCAATGCCTGAAAACGCTCCGCGACTTCCCGCGCCGCCGCGGCTTTCTCTTGCGCGGCAAACAGGCCGAACGCCATCGCTCGCACGCGCCCCGCGAGCGCGACGCGAAAGCGGCGCAGTCCCAACTCGGCAAGCTCCACATCGCGGTTGGCAATCGCCTTCCGCAGCCCGATTCTTCCAGGCCATTCAAATGGCTGGACGACTGATACCGACCACGCCATGCCTTCGGCGCTCAGGCCCGCGCCGCGCACGCTCTTTTGGCCGACGCTGCCGTTCCATTCCGGGTTAGCGAAGAGGCCGGCGGTCTTGCGGGCGGCTTTGGCCGCGCTGATTTCCGCTTCGTAAAATCGGAGTTCAGGGTTCCTCTCCAGTGCATCCATCACGAGCGCATCGAGCGTGAT
The DNA here is from genome assembly GCA_041166945.1 of Verrucomicrobiota bacterium. Lineage (GTDB taxonomy): Bacteria > Verrucomicrobiota > Verrucomicrobiia > Limisphaerales > JADJPG01 > DASTLJ01. The sequence continues at coordinate 11,634 of JBEEGQ010000140.1, read as the reverse complement.
GGCGTTGGTTCCGGGCGAAGATTTTATTTCCTGCCCGTTTGTTGGCAGCGCGAGCGCGCCACCGAACGCGGCCGCCAGGACTAGCGGCCAGCTGCAATGCCATCGTTTCATAAGCAGGCCAAAACCGGTCGAACCAACAACCAACAGGGATAAATTTTCGCGGTGTGTGGGCACACTGCGACCGTCAGAGGGCGTCCCGCGAGGGACTACTTACGAAAGGAGAGAGGGAGCGCGTGGCGAAGCTGCCGCGCGGGAGGAAAACTGCCACGTCACGGGCAATTCCGGTGGTATTACATCGGGGACGACGGTGGTGGCTGGCGGAACTTGAATGAGGAACAGCGGCAACAGCAACGGCAGCGCGGCAACTGGAGGCGCAGACAGCGAAGCCTGGCCGTCCTCCATTTTGTAAAATCCAGATTCGACAGCGGCACAACCGTCGGTCTCGCAGTCCTTGTCCTGGGTCGGCGCGCCATCGCCCTGTTCGCAGCAGGCCATGAAGCTCAGGCCGGGGATGAATTCCAGCCGGCAATGGTTAGTTGCCGCCAGCCAGACGGCCAGCAATCCAAGCACCCCGAATGTTTTCAGCCACTTCACTTCCACGAGCATACGAATCGGCTGGAAATGGTCAAACCCTTAGAGACCAATCAGAGGTGATGTGCCGTCCAGGTCCTTCGGGATCTCGCGGACTGCATTTGTTCTCGGAGGGCGCCAGGTCTCTCTGTCAAACCACCGGGACCGGGGCGGGCGCGGAAAGGCGCTGGGATGTTTGAAGGTCAGTGCGACGTTGCGCCATGCTCTTGAAGAATTCGTAGCCTTCCCGCAGACGCCGCACACAGACGTCCTTGTCCTGAAGCATCGTCTGGATGATGCGCAGGATCGGCTTTGGACGCAGATAATAGCGCCGGTAAAAGCGCTCCACGTTTTCGAAGATCTCGTCCTTGCTGAGACCGGGGTATTCCAGCGCGCTCTGCTGGAACCCATCGTCCTCCAGGAGGTCGGTTTTGTCCTTCTTCACGAACCATCCGTTCAAGCGTGCCTGCTCGAAAAGCTCGGTGCCAGGATATGGGGCGGCGAGGGAGACCTGGAGGGAAAAGACGTCCAGCTCCTGCGCGAAACGGATCGTTTGCTCCATGGTTTCCCGCGATTCGACCGGCAAGCCCAGGATAAAGGTCCCGTGAATGATCACCCCAGCCTTGTGGCAGTCCTTCGTGAACCGCCTCATCTCCGCCGTGGTCACCCCCTTCTTGATGCGCGTGAGCGTCTCGTCATTGCCGCTTTCGTAGCCCACCAGGAAGAGCCGAAGGCCGTTGTCCTTGAAACTTTTGATGGTGTCGTAGTCGAGATTGGCGCGGCTGTTGCAACTCCAGGCAAGCCCCAGCGGGCCCAGTTTTTTTGCGATCTCGCGGGCGCGCGGCAGGTTCGCGGTGAACGTGTCGTCATCGAAGAAAAACTCCTTCACCTGCGGAAACAGCTTTTTCATGTAGGCCATCTCCGCCGCCACGTTGTCCGCGGAACGCACGCGGTATTTGTGGCCGCCAATGGTTTGCGGCCAGAGACAGAACGTGCATTGGGCCGGACAGCCCCGGCCGGTATACAGGCTCAGGTAGGGATGCTGGAGGTAGCCGATAAAATAATTTTCGATCTTGAGATGCCGGTGATAGACGTCGGCGACCCAGGGGAGCGAGTCCATGTCCTGGATCATTTCCCGCTCGGGATTGTGAACGATCCGGCCGTCGGCTCCGCGATAACTGAGGCCGGCGATGCGAGCCATGTCGCGGTCTTCCGCAACCTCCTTGCAGGTGAAATCAAATTCCTTGCGGCCGACCCAATCGATGGCGCGCGAAGCCTTCAGAGTCTCCGCCGGCAACACCGCCGCGTGAGCGCCGATGAAGCCAATCTTTGTGTCGGGTCGAATGGCCTTGATGGCTTCGGCGATTTTACAATCGTTTCTCAGCGAAGGGGTGCTGGTGTGGATGATGACATGGTCAAACTCCCTGGCGATGTTGAGGCATTCGTCGCGGCCGATGTGGTGCGGCGGACAATCGAGGAGCCGGGCGCCCGGAACGAGGGCGGCGGGCTGGGCGAGCCAGGTTGGATACCAGAACGAGGTCACCTCGCGCCGGGCCTGGTAGCGAGAACCCGCGCCACCGTCAAAGCCGTCGAAACTCGGAGGACTCAGGAAGAGGGTTTTCGATGCCATGATCCGGTTCGTTCGACAAGTCCAACACTGCCCGGCACGCCCGCCCGGGAATCTTCGCGCGCCCATGGTTCACCGCGCGCCGGTGAATTTGCGTCACGGCGAGGGCCGTTTGTCCTCGTGCAGGATGGGAAGCTTCCGGAGTTCGGTGCAGAACGCCCCGATGACCACGAGGATAACAACGACACCGCCGGCTGCCAACCCGAGAAGGAGCGCCTCGGTGTTCCAGAATTTTGTGACGATGAGCTTGACGAGCACCGCGATCAAACCCGGAACGGGAACCACGACGGCCGCCAGTTTGAGAACGCCGCCCCAGACGATGACGCGCCTGCCTCTGCGATTACCGACCAACGTGAGCCGCATGGGAGGTTACAGATCCTTTTTGGCGGCGATCTTCGCGAGCAGATCGTCGCGCTCCGCCGTGTCCCCCGAGCCGCACCCTTCGCCCTCGCCCGGATTCGGTTCGTGCGCTGGTTCTTTGCGGGAAAAGACGGATTGGGCGCCGTTCATCGCGGCCCGCGGTGAATTGATTGCGGCGCGGGCCTCGGCGAGATGCCCCTTGCCGATGGAGACTCCATTGAAGGCGATGACCTCGTGTCCCCGGCGGTACGGTTTCGGTTTTGCGCCGAAGTTGTAGGCGAAATTTTTCCAATTGTCGCCGCGCTGATAATTGGTGCCCAACGCGCCGCTCGGATCGTATCCGCAATGGACCATGCAATTTTCGCAACGCGGATCGCGGGCCTTGCCGTCGACCACGCCGTAATTCTCCCATTTGACCTCGCGCAACATCTCCTGATAACCGGCATAATGGCCGTCGGTCATGAGGTAACAGGGCGCCTTCCAACCCTTGATATTGCGGGTCGGTATGGCCCAGGCGGTGCAGGTTAATTCCCGTTTGCCGGCGAGAAACTCCTGATAAACGGGCGTGCCGAAAATCGTGAAAAGCCGGCCCCAATCCTGGATCCGGGCGAATTTCTCGCGCGTCATCGCACGGGTCAGGAAGAAATCCTCGGGCTTGCGCGCGAGCCGTTTCACCATGTCCTTCTTGGCCGCGTCATAGTCGTATCCGGGCGAGATCGTATGCCCGTCCACACCGAGCCAGGAAAAGTATTTGAACATCTCCTCGATCTCGGCCACCTCGGTCTCCTTGTAAACGGTGGTGTTGGTCGCCACCTGGTATCCGAGGATCTTTGCCATCTTGATGGCTTCGACGCATTCCTTAAAAACGCCTTCGCGCTCGACGATCAAGTCATGGGTGTATTCAAGGCCGTCGATGTGAACATTCCAATACATCCAGCGGGACGGGCGGATGACAGTTTTTGCCCGGGCTTTTTCGCCGGCGCCGCGGATGGCATCGGCCTCGGCCGGGGTGATCAGTTTTTCCGCGATCAAGATTTGGACTTTGGACTCGAAGGCCGGAGTGAAACTGGCGGCGAGATAATCGCGCATTTTCTTCCGCATGAACATGCCGTTCGTGCAGACATACACAATGCGGCCCTGCTGAAGAATGCCCTCGATGAGCTCCTCGATTTTTGGGTAGATGAGGGGCTCGCCGCCGCAGATGCTGACCATGGGCGCCGCGCATTCGACAGCGCTGCCGAGACAATCCTCTAGGCTCATCATGTCTTTGAGGCTGGTGGAATACTCCCGGATCCGGCCGCAACCGGTGCAGGTCAGATTGCACGTATGCAGCGGCTCCAACTGCAGCACCATGGCAAATTTGGGGGTGCGCCGGAGCTTGTGCTTGATGATGTGGCCGGCGATTTTCGCCGACAAAGCGAGGGGGAATCGCATAGAATTAATGGACGGGCGCGAGGGCGGGGGCCGGATCAGATATCGTGTCCGCCACACCGCCAGGCGGTGGAGGCGGCGGGTTCTGCCCGAAAAAGCCGGGAATGAGGAACGTCGCGGGCGAAATGCTCTGAGACGTGTTGATGCCGCTGCAGCCGACGCCCCAAAGCGCCATCCCTAAAACCACGGACAGCGGAAGGGCGGTTTTCCGATTCAATTGCACTCGGGGACTATGTAGAGTCCTCTTCCAGCATGGCAACAACGAATTCCACCGCCTTCCCAAGATTACATCCCGAAGTTGTTGGTCGGATCGAGAGGGATCATGGGCTTGGCGCCAAAGACGCGAGCCATAGCGCCAAAGGCGCGGAGCCATACCAGCGTGGGGCAACGCCCCAGGATCACGCACAACGACAGGTGTTAGGGCTGAAAGCCCGACCTATCATTCCGACGAGAAACCTCATTTCGTGCGCCATGGATCGCGCCTTCAGCGCTCTGGAAGGCCAACGCCCGGTTTCCTGGGGCGTTGCCCCAGGCTGGAATAAAACCGCGCCTTTGACGCTGAACACATGCCTGAGTCGGAAGCGCAAGAATGCGTCGATATTACTGGGAGCGTGGATTTTTGCCACCGTTCTGACCATGGGACCGGGCGCGCTCGAAGCCACTGCCGGAGAAGTGGCTCGCGTGACATCGGTGGCCGCCCGTCCGGAACGGCTTTACAAGGAAACCAAGGAACGCTGGCACCAGCAGACCAACCAAGTCGAGGCGGCCTGGCAATTCGGCCGCGCGGCGTTCGACCTGGCTGAACTGGCCTCGAACGATACCCGCCGGGCTGCTCTCGCCAATGAAGGCATCGATGCCTGCCGGCGCGCCATCGCCCTGGATCCGAAATCGGCCGGCGCGCATTATTACCTGGGCCTGAACTACGGCCAACTGGCGCAAACCAAAATGTTGGGCGCACTGAAACTGGTCGACCAAATGGAGCAAGCCTGGACAACGACGATCGCCCTTGACCCGAAGTTTGACTATGCGGGCGGCCATCGCGCCATCGGGGTGCTTTATCGGGACGCCCCCGGTTGGCCGACCAGCATCGGCAGCCGTGCCAAAGCCCGCCAACATTTGCAAAAGGCGCTCGAGCTCTGCCCCGATTACCCGGGAAATCGCCTGTCGCTTTTCGAGGCTTATGCCAAATGGGGTGAAAAAAAACCCATCCAGGAACAGGCGGCCGCCACCGAGGATTTCCTGAAAAATGCCCGCGTCCGGCTCAACGGCGAGGAATGGACCCTGGATTGGATCGATTGGGACAAACGCTGGCAAGCCATCAAAACGAAATGTTCAGTAGTCACGGCACGCAGCCCTCGTGAATCGCGATGATTCAGCATGACGAAATCAGCGAGGTGAATCCGAGTCCTCGCAGAGTGGTTTCCACGCCGCCGACAAATCGCCTGACTTCCCATCTCTTCGCGTTACCTTTTTGCCATGGATGAGCCTGTCGAATTGCTGATGTGCGCGCCGGATCATTTCGGCATCAGCTACGTCATCAATCCGTGGATGGAGGGCAACGTTAATCGGGCGGTGCACGAGGACGCGGCGGCGCAGTGGCAAGATCTGGTTCGCATTTTGAAAGATCATGCGACGGTTCGATTGGTCGAGCCACAACCCGATCTGCCGGACATGGTTTTCACCGCCAATGCCGGCCTGGTGGCCGGCAAGCGGGTGGTGCCGAGCCGCTTCCTGCATCGGGAGCGCCAAGGCGAGGAACCGCATTTCAAAGCGTGGCTGGCGAAGCACGGGTTTACGATTGAAGAACTTCCCGACGACCTCCCGTTTGAAGGCGCCGGCGATGCGCTGTTGCATCGCGGCGTTCCCACATGGCTCTGGGCCGCTTACGGATTCCGATCCGAGTTGGATTCCCATCCGTTGCTCGCGGAACGGCTCAAGCTCGAGGTGGTTTCGCTCCGGCTCATGGACAAGCGCTTTTATCATCTCGACACCTGCCTGTGCCCGCTGGAAGGCGGGTATGTCCTGTATTATCCGGGCGCGTTTGATGCCCGCTCGAACTCGTTGATCGACGAGAGGGTGCCGGTGGAAAAACGGATCGTCGTCGCCGAAACGGATGCGGTTAATTTCGCCTGCAACGCGGTGAACGTGGGCCGGGTCGTCGTCGTGAACCAGGCGGGGCCGGAACTGAAGGAACGCCTGGGGGCCGAAGGCTTTCGGGTCATCGAAACACCGCTCTCTGAATTCATAAAGGCCGGAGGCGGCGCAAAATGCCTCACGCTGCGGCTGACCGAGCCATTGCCAAAAAAGACCCGCGCCTCCTCAACCGTCGAGAGCCGCGTGGTCCGTTTGCGCGGGCATCTCCTCGACTCCGGCCTCCTCAGCCGCGCCCTGGATGTCGCCGTGGAAAGCGGCGGAAGTTTTCGCATCCTCAATTTTAAACTCGGTCTCCAGCGCCAAAGCACTTCCACCGCCGAGGTCAAAATATCGGCCCCGGCTCCCGACGTCCTCGATAAAATCATCAGTCAACTGATCGATCTGGGGGCGGTGTTGGACACCGCGACGCCGCCGCACGCGCGGCTCGAGGCGGTCTCCCAGGCGGGCGTCGCTCCAGATGATTTTTATGCGACCACAATTTATCCGACCGAAGTTTGTGTGGAGGGAGAATGGTTGCGGGTCACGGGACAGCGAATGGATGCCGCCATCGTGGTGGATACGACCGAGGGCGCCCGGCGCGTGCGATGTCGTCTGCTCCGCGACCTGGCGATGGGCGAGCTCGTCGTGGTGGGCGTAGATGGCATTCGCACCGTACGCGAGCCGGAGGCGCGCGAGGATCGCGGCGATCTCACGGGAAAGGCTGAATTCGGTTTCATGGAATCGAGCGTGTCGAGCGAACGCCGCGTCGAGCTGGTGGTGGAACAAATCGCATGGGAATGGCGCCGCATCCGCGAACGCGGCGGCAAGGTGGTCGTCGTCGCCGGTCCTGTCGTCATTCACACAGGAGGTGCCGAACATCTCGCCTATCTCATCCGGGCCGGTTACGTGCAGGCGTTGCTCGGCGGAAACGCGATCGCCGTGCATGACATCGAACAGGCGCTCCTCGGAACTTCGCTGGGCGTTGACCTTCAGCATGGCCGCAGCGTGCATGGCGGCCACCAGCATCATCTCCGAGCCATCAACCGCATCCGCCGCTGCGGAGGCATCGAGGCCGCTGTCGAGCAGGGCATTTTGAAAAGCGGCGTCATGTTCGAATGCGTCCGCCGCCGCGTGCCTTTTGCCCTGGCAGGATCCATCCGCGATGACGGTCCGCTGCCGGACACGGAAATGAATCTCGTCAAAGCCCAATCGGCCTACAGCGAACTCCTGCAGGGCGCCGAGATGATATTGATGCTTTCGAGCATGCTCCACTCCATCGGCGTCGGCAACATGACCCCAGCCGGGGTCAAGCTGGTGTGCGTCGATATCAATCCCGCCGTGGTCACCAAACTGGCCGATCGGGGCTCCGTCGAATCCGTCGGAGTCGTCACGGATGTCGGCCTTTTTCTCGGACTCCTGGAACAACAACTCCGCAAACTCGACGGCGTGGCCTGACGGCTCACGGCCACAGGCGCGCGCGATAAAATCTCTGGGGCGGATCGACAACGTCGAGCGCTCGATTTCCACCTCCGCCGCTGTCAAAGGATTGGTGCGCAGAGGCAGCCATTGCAGGCGATCAACCCGTCAATGAGGAGGAGCTTTTTTTCGCGTTTCGCGGTCCTGGATAAAAATGCAAAGGACAAGCCAGAAGCCGCCGGCGGCAGCGCCGAGAAAACAAAGAATCGCCAGGCCCGGATAACCAAAGATGTGAAAGCTGGTGTCCGTTTGCATCAAGAGCGAGGCCCCCATGATCAGGGAGGCCAGGACGATGCCCGCCGTGATGCGATTGGCGATCTTTTGAAATCCTTCCATCACCACCTTGACATCAGGGGCCCACACGCGCATTTCCAGATCGCCGGAGGTGACCGTGTCCATGACGCGGTTGACGCGGGAGGGGAGACCGCTGACGAAATCCTTCATCTCCAGCAAGGAACTCAGGACGCTGCCCTGGGTGGCCTGCTTGCGCATGCGTTGAGTCATTAAGTCGCTGACATTGCGCCGAATCGAGGCATTGGGATCGAAGGTCGGGTCGAGGATTTTTCCGACCTCATCCAACTGAAGCAGGGTTTTTCCCAGCAACGTCAGTTCGCTGGGAACATAGAGCCCGTTGTCCGCGGCATTGCGGGTCACTTCAAGAAGGCACCTGCCCACATTGAGATTTTGAAGGCCGGTGTCCTGGCGCTGGGCCAGGAGCTGGCCGATGCGTCGCCGGAATTCGATCGCGTTGAATTCCTCCGTCGTCTGGCTGATGCGAATGACAATTTCCGCCGCCTGCTCGCTGTTCCCCTCGCTGATCGCCAGCAGCACCTTCAGGAGATTTTCCTGCATCCCCGGCGTGGTATGGCCCACCATCCCGAGATCCAGCAGCGCGATGTGGCCGTCGTCGGTGACGAACACATTCCCCGGATGGGGGTCGGCATGGAACAGGCCATCGACCAGCACCTGTTTCAGGTAAGCCTTGAACAATTCCTCAGCCAGCGCGACGCCCTTGATGTCGAGCCGTGCCAGCGGGCTGAGCGCTGTGATTTTGCGGCCCTGCACGTGGTCCATCGTGAGCACGCGGCGCGTGCTATAATCGGGGATTGGCTGGGGCACGCGGATGAGCTCGAATTCCCGGAGGTTCCTTCCCACAGCGATGAGATTCTGCGCCTCCCGCTCGTAGTTCAGCTCCTGCTGAATCGTCAGGCGAAACTGTTCGAGGATATCGAGGAAACGATGGCGGCGTCCCAAATCGGTATGTGTATCGAGGAACTCCGCGATCTCCGCCAGCACCTCGAAATCCTCCGCGATTTCCTTTGCGATATGCGGGCGTTGCACCTTCACCACCACAAGCCGGCCATCCCTCAACGCCGCGGAATGAACCTGGCCCAGGGAGGCCGCCGCGAGCGGTTCCGGATCGAATCGCGAAAACGCCTTCGAGATCCGGACCCCCAGCTCCGTGGTCACGATTTCCTCCACCTCGACAAATGAAAACGGTTTGACGTTGTCCTGAAGCCGCGCCAGCGCTCTTACGTAAGGTTCGGGCAGCAAATCCGGCCGTCCGGATAACACCTGCCCCAACTTCACATACGTGGGCCCCATCGCCTCCAGGTCATCGGCCAGCTTATCCGGCGTGGCTTCGCCTTCCGCAGCCGGTGTCTGCTCTTCGGGACCAAAATCCTCGTCCACCGCCATCTGCTGGATCAAATCCGATCGTCCGTAGAACCAAAACAATCGCGCGATCTCTTTGTAGCGTTTGAGATGTGTGGGAGAAAGTTTCATGAAGTTCCATCCGACTCGTTGGAATTGCCGCCCGCCTCATGCCACGTCGCATGGCGGGCCATCGTCGGCGCCCAGCCTCCGCTCTACGTGCATCCGCGCATCAGAAAAAGGATGAGCAGGATGGGAAGTGGAATCCCCAAAAGCCAAAGAACCACCCAACCTACTTTTCCGTCCGTCCGTTTTACGTTGCATGAAACGCGCATAAAAAGCCTCCGCTGTTTTACATTGTTAATTTTTTACCGTCGGCCTCTAAAAAGCGCCTTCCGTGCCACGCGATCAGACCTCCAAATACCTTGTTTTCGCAAAGGGAACCCGATGCCTCCTGCAAATCAAACCACCGTGGTTCACCGCCCGGGCGGGCAAATCGCATGATTCTCGGCAAACCGCATGCCTAACGCAAAAGGCAAATCCAAACCGATCTTCGCCGTTCTATCAGGCCCCGCGCCCGTTCCTTGCGGGCTTGCTTAGTTTCGACCCGCCGTGCTGACACTCAGCTTTTCGGTCAGCAACGTCCTGGCGTGTTCGCGGGCCGCTTCGCTTTGGCCGCCGAGCATGCGGGCCAATTCGCTGACCCGCTCCGGTTTCTTGAGCAGGGCAACCTCGGAAATTGTCCGGCCGCCTTTCAGTTCCTTGGTCACCACAAAATGAACATCGCCGTGCGCCGCAACGGGTGCCAGGTGGGTGATGCAAAGCACCTGTCGTTGTCGCGCAATCTGTCGCATTTTTTCTCCAACGACCGCCGCGGTCTCCCCTCCGATGTTCGCGTCCACTTCATCGAAAACCAGCACCGGAATTTCGTCCACGGCGGCGAGGACGGTTTTAAGCGCCAGCATCACCCGCGCAATTTCTCCGCTGCTGGCAATCGCCCGCAACGGACGAAGCGGCTCGCCGGGATTTGGCGCAAATTGGAATTCAACGGCGTCCATGCCCGATGACAGGAGGTGCGCTTTTGGATTGGAATTCTGGGACTGGGATTGGAGCGCCACGCTGAACTCGCTCTGTTGGAAACCGAGCGCGGCCAGCTGTTTCACCACGGCGCGGTTGAGTGGCGGGATCAATTTCGTGCGGCGCGCGGTAAGCTCCCCGCCCGCGCGAAGTATCTCCGAGTCGATCTTTGTCAGGTCGCCGTTCAGCCGCGCCAGTACGGTATCGCGCTGTTCGAGGCTCGCCAGTTTTGCGGCTGCCGTGGTTCCGAACGCGATGACATCCGGGAGGGTGGCGCCGTATTTTCTTTTGAGCGACTGGATCAGGTTCAGGCGCTCTTCCAACTCGCGCAAGCGTTCGGGATCCAGATCGACGCGATCGGCGTAACGCGTCAGCGCCCCCTGGAGTTCCTGCAGCGCCGAGGCGGCCTGCGCGTGAATCTCGACGAATGCGCCGCCGGCAGGATCCAGGCGCTGCAACTCGTGCAACTGCCGGCCTAACACGCCCAGTTGCGTTTGCACGGCGTTCTCGTCGTCGGTGAGAATCCCCAGCGCGAGCCGCGAAAGCTCGATTAACCGCGCTGCATTGCTGGCACGCTGATGATCCGCCTCGATTTGCCCGTCCTCATCGGCTCGCAGGCCCGCGTCGGTAATTTCGCGCACTTGAAACCGGAGCAGGTCGAGTTGTTGCGCGTATGTTTTTTCGTCCACGACCAGGGCGGCCTTTTCGGCTTCGATCGCGGCGCGGGCGCGGACGAGCGCGGCGAAACGGCCGCGCACCTCCTGCAAGCCGCCGAAAGCGTCGAGGATCGAAAGTTGTCGCGCGGTGTGGAGCAGCGATTGGTGATCGTGCGGCCCATGAATGTCGACAAGCCATTCGCCCAGGCGCGCGAGGGTCTGCAAGGTAGTGGGTGAACCATTGATGAACTGGCGGTTGGCGCCCACCGCCGTGAAGGTGCGCCTCAAGACCAGCTGAAAATCTTCGCAGGGTTCAACGCCATTCTCATCGAGGAAAGCCAGGAGCGGCGCTTTCAATTCGCGCACATCGAACACCGCCTCGACGGCACACGTCTCCTCGCCGCTGCGAATCAGCGTGCGATCGGCCCTGCCGCCGAGCACCAGGTTGAGGCCGCCGATGAGGATCGATTTGCCGGCGCCGGTTTCGCCGGTGATCACATTGAGCCCCGGCTGCAATTCGAGCGTCAAATCGGAAACCAGGGCGAGGTTTTTGATGCGGAGGGTGGTCAGCATCGCGGAATTGTTTCGCGGCAACTCTGGCCGCTGTGTTAATCTCACGCAAAACAAATCCTCAATGCCGCCGCCCCTTTT
>JBEEGQ010000139.1:0-3085 GCA_041166945.1 Verrucomicrobiota bacterium | reverse complement strand
CTGTTGGTCCAGCCGAAGGTGGGCGAAAAGGATCATCAACCGCGCATGGATGCCACCATGTTTTATGTGCTGTTCGGGCTCGTCCTCGGTTTCTATGACGGCTGCTTTGGGCCTGGAACGGGGACATTTTGGGCGGCGGCATTTATGGTCGGATTGGGATTCAACATGACCCGCGCGACGGCCTACACAAAGGTAATGAACGTGACCAGCAACCTTACATCATTGGGAATATTCCTGGCAGGCGGCCATGTGCAATTAGGAGCGGGCCTGTGCATGGGCGCCGGGCAGTTGCTGGGCGCGCGCCTCGGCGCCGGTGTCGTTTTGAAAAAAGGGACACGATTCATCCGCCCCCTCTTCATCGCTGCCGCCATCGCAGTGACCGCCCGGCTGGTGTGGAAGAATTTCGCCGCGCCATAGCAGCCCATTCAGAAACCTCTCCCGTAGGAGGGAACGAATCAGTATGAGTCTCGTCACCTCGACTGCTACTTTTGAGGCGGGCTTTCAGGCGGGTACTTGCCATTTCCGGCACGCATCAATAACGTGCGCCCTCTCGATTATGGAAAAAGTTGTCATCATTGGAACAGGCTGCGCCGGGCTCACAGCCGCACTTTACACGGCCCGCGCGAATCTCGCCCCGCTCGTTCTCACCGGCGCCATGCCCGGGGGACTTCTCACCACCACCAGCATCGTGGAAAATTTTCCGGGTTTCCCCGAGGGCATCGATGGCTACGAACTCATGACCCGCATGCAAAAACAGGCCGAACGCTTCGGCGCCCGCGTCCAGTTCGGGACCGTCGAAGCGCTGGACGCCACGAAAAAACCCCTGACCCTCACCGTGGATGGCGAGCCGGTGCAGACGGAAACGATCATCATCGCCAGCGGCGCCGGACATCGCCACATCGGGCTCGACAGCGAGGAGAAGCTCGAGAAGAAAGGTGTCACTTATTGCGCCACTTGCGACGGCGCGCTGCCGATGTTTCGCAACCAGCCACTGGTGGTGGTCGGTGGCGGCGACTCGGCCTGCGAGGAAGCGACCTATCTCACCCGGTTCGGATCGGTTGTTTACCTGGTGCACCGCCGCGATTCATTGCGCGCTTCGAAGATCATGGCGGAACGCACGTTCGCGCACTCGAAGATCCAGCCGGTTTGGGACTCGGTCGTCACCGAGGTTTTGGACGTCAAACAGGACAAGGTCACCGGAGTGCGATTGAAAAACCTCAAGACCAACCAGGAGAGCGTCCTCGACTGCGCCGGGCTTTTCATTGCGATCGGCCACATCCCGAACACGCAGATCTTTAAAGGGATCATCGACATCGACGACAACGGTTACATCATTCCGACACGCGGATCGGAGACAAAGGTGCCGGGAGTTTTTGTGGCGGGCGATTGCTCCGATCATGTCTACCGGCAGGCGGTGACGGCCGCGGGGATGGGTTGCGCAGCCGCGATCGATGCCGAGCGCTACCTCGCCGCGCTGAACCAATAGCCTTCGTGCGCCGCTGAATGGGTTCAGCGAAAGGATTCCAGCGCCTCGCGCATGGATTTCGGAACCGGCGTTGGCACGAGCTTTTCCCCTTCCCGTCGCAGGCACGCGATTTGTTGCTCCCCGCGGGCGACCAGTTCCTCGCCGCCATCCCGGGCCCTCCAATACTCGAACTGCATCGTGACCAGGCTCTGGGTGAGGGCTCCGAGGCGCATGCGAATGATCACCTCATCAAAAGCGTTCAATTCCGCCAGATATTCACACGACACCCGCAATGTCGCCAGGCTCAGTCCTCGTGACAAGTCCGCCAGCACATCCGGGGCATGGTCACGAAGGAACATTTCCCGCACGCGTCCCTGCCATTTTACATGGTTCGTGTAATACACGTTCCCCACCAGGTTCGTTTCCTCGAAACTGACGATGTGACGATATTCGTAAGCGCGCATGGAGGAACGATCCCAGTCACGGCCTCGAGGAACTTCGCGCGGCCAGCACCGCGATGGCGAGTGGCGCCGGACCCTCTCGCGATTGCACCAAGGGAATGCTTGTCGCAATAATCCATGCGCCTGCGGTCAACAACACCCAGCCATCGGGCTTGCAGGCTTCCAACACCAGAGGTGCATCGACCACGGCGCCCGCTTTCTTCAAGCATTCAGCGGCGGCCCAAATGCGCGTCGCCGCTGGATCCAATGTTTCATGGGCCTCGGCGGCGGCGAGTTCAGCCAGGCGGAACCTTTCCGCTCCCAGCAAATCCTGCCAGACCGCCGATCCCCGGGCGGCAATCGGTTCAAGGTCGCAAGCCAGCGGACCGGCGCCCGCGACAGACAATGTCAATCCTGCTCCGTGCGACGCCGACACTGTTTTTCCGCCGGCGGCTTCGGGCTTGCCGTCGGGCCGGTGTCGAATCGGCCAGGGGGTCTGGATGGCGGATACCGGGGCGGTGTCACGGTCTCGCCCGCCCGCTTGCAGCGCGACGCTGACCGAAATTCCGGCTTCCGGAATCCATTCCTCCACCTTTCGCTCGAGCCACGGCCCCAACAATGCAGCCGGCCACGCGGCAGTTCGCTCGATGTTTTCGACGGCCCGCAAGCGCAGACCGGTCCACCGTTCGAGAATGCACCCGTCGCAGCTCAACAGGTCCAGGTCATACGTAAATGTGTCTTCCTCCTGACGCCGCTGGCGGGCGTGGAGCAGGAACCTGGTGGGTCCTTCGCTAATCGACTGCCGCATTTTAGCCATGCAGGGGGCGCCGCCCAATTCGATGCGCTCGACGCCGATGGGCAGCAGCCGGCGATGCGGGATGCAGGCCTGGATGCAATGTATGGCCGCGTCGCGCGCGCCGGCGTCGCCCAGCGCCAGATCGCCCGGCAAATAGCGGCCGAACCATTCCGCCGATGTGTCCGGCTCGAGCTCCGCGAGACATTCCTTCGCCGACAAATGCCGGTATCCCGTGATGCGCCGGAATCGGCCCGTGTGGAAAAGTAGCGCATCGTAAATTTCGGGACCGGTTTCCAACGGCAACGGTGCGGAGTGGAATCCCCGAAGCTGTTGCGTCGCGACGCGTTCCAACTCCGGTGGCGGTCCGGCAGGAAACCGGCAGAT
>JBEEGQ010000138.1:0-3802 GCA_041166945.1 Verrucomicrobiota bacterium | reverse complement strand
AGGAACTCGAAGACGTCGGCGCGGCGGAGTTGAAGCCCGACCTCGACAAAGTCGTCGCCGCCGCCAAACACCAACTCAGCCTTGTCAACGACATCCTTGACCTCTCCAAGATCGAAGCGGGCAAGATGACGCTCTTCCTCGAAGACTTCGACGTGGCCAACCTCGTGAACGAAGTCGCCGCCACCGTGCAGCCGCTCGTGGCGAAGAAGTCGAACCAGCTCGAAGTGATTTGCGCACCCGACGTAGGGCTGATGACCGCCGACCAGACCAAGGTGCGCCAAACGCTCTTCAACCTTTTGAGCAACGCGAGCAAGTTTACGGAGAAAGGAACGATTCGCATGGCCGTATCGCGGCCTGCTCGCAACTCTCAACCTTCAACTTTCAACTTCGTTGTGAGCGACACCGGCATCGGAATGACGCTGGAGCAGATGTCCAAACTCTTCGAGGCGTTCCAGCAAGCGGACGCTTCCACGACGCGCAAATTTGGCGGCACCGGACTTGGGCTCGCCATCAGCCGCAAGTTCTGCCGGATGATGGGCGGAGATATCACTATTGCGAGCGAGCTCGGCAAGGGGTCCACCTTCACCGTCACCCTGCCGGCGCAGGTCGAAGAACCAAAGCCTCAGGCAACAACCGAGATCGTGCGGCGGGTCGATCAACCTGATCGCCCCACCCCGTCCGCGACGGTGCTCGTCATCGACGACGACCCCGCCGTGCGGGAATTGATGCAGCGCTCGCTCGGCAAGGATGGATACCACGTCGAAGTCGCCGCCGATGGCCGCACGGGCATCGTGATGGCTAAAAATCTCAAGCCCGCCGTCATCACGCTAGATGTGATGATGCCAAGCATGGACGGCTGGGCCGTGCTCACTGCGCTGAAAGCCGATCCCGCCACAGCGGGCATCCCAGTCGTGATGCTCACCATCGTCGATGACAAGAGCATGGGCTTCGCGCTCGGTGCCGCGGACTATTTCACCAAGCCGATCGACTGGCAGCGGCTCTCGTCGGTGCTGCAAAAATACCGCAATCCCGCCGCTCATCCGTCGGTGCTCATTGTACCAGACGGAATTTCGCATCTAAAATCAACCAAGGGAACCCCATGACCAAGATTCTCCTCGTCGAAGACAACGAAATGAACCGCGACATGCTCTCGCGCCGGCTCGAACGCAAAGGCTACGTCATCGCCATCGCCACCGACGGCCAGCAGGCTGTGGAGATGGCCGTCGCCGACCCGCCCGCGCTCATCCTCATGGACATGAGCCTGCCCGTGCTCGACGGCTGGGAAGCCACGCGCCGCATCCGCGCCGATGAGCGGACGAAGCTCACTCCTATTATCGCCCTCACCGCCCACGCCATGCAGGGCGACGAGCAGAAAGCCCGGGAAGCCGGCTGCGACGACTACGACACCAAGCCCGTCGAACTCCCGCGGCTTTTGGAAAAGATGGAGGCGTTGTTGAAGAAGTCCTCCCTGGCCTGAATCCAACGCCCCCCCGCAGCAAGCTTAAATGAAGACCAGCCTCAAACACGAGCTTCGTACGCCGCTGAACCATATCATCGGTTACTGCGAGATGCTGATGGAAGACGCGCAGGATCGCTGTGAGGAGGCGCTCATTGCCGATCTTCGGCGCATTCATCTCGCCGGCCGGCGGCTGCTCGCGATCATCAATGACCTTTTCGACGCAACGAAGCTGCCGTCCGAGAAACTCTCCGAAAGCGCACTCCATCACGAAATCCGCACTCCGCTGAACCAAATCATTGGCTATGCGGAGATGATGCAGGAGGAGGCGCAGGAGCGGGGACAGGCCGAAGTCGTGGATGACTTGGGAAAGATTCGCACGGCCGCACGACAATTGCTTCAGACAGTTGTCGAGCGGCTCGTGCCCACGCAGTTCGACATCGCCCGCGCCGCCCACACCGAGACCGGCGGACACACGACGTTCTTCCGCCGCGAACCGCCTGCGACTGGCGCGCGTTCGCCGGGAGCTGAACATTCATTCACCGGCCGACTGCTGGTTGCGGACGATGACGAGGGCAACCGCACGATGCTGTTGCGGCGCCTTATCCGCCTTGGCCACTCCGTGGAGCTCGCTGTCAACGGGCGTGACGCATTGGAGAAGCTGCGCCGGGAACGATTCGATCTGCTGCTGCTCGACATCCAGATGCCCGAGTTGAACGGCTATCAGGTGCTTGAGCAAATCAAGGCCGACCCCGCCTTGCGCGAACTGCCCGTCATCGTGCTGTCCGCCTCCAGTGGAACAGAGCGCGTGGCTCATTGCGTCGAACTGGGCGCGGAGGATTATCTGCCCAAGCCATTTGATCCCGTGTTGCTTCAAGCCCGCATCGGCGCTTGCTTGGAAAAGAAGCGCCTGCGGGACCGCGAGGTGTCGCATCTGCGCCAGATCGAGCAGGAGAAGAAGCGCGCCGACGATCTGCTCCATATCATCCTCCCGCAGAGCATTGCCGAGGAACTCAAGGCCACCAGCGTTGTGAAGCCGCGCCGTTTCGAAAACGTCGGCGTGCTTTTCTGCGACATTTCGGGCTTCACTGCCTACTGCGATCAGCATCCTCCGGAGGAGGTGCACCGTCACTTGCAGGCGTTGATTGAGACCTTCGAGCGGCTGGTAGCCGAGTACGGCTTGGAAAAAATCAAGACCATCGGTGACTCGTTCATGGCGACTGCCGGCCTGCTCGCCCCGATGGAAGATCCTCCGCTGGCCTGCATCCATTGCGGCCTCGCGATGCTCGACGCCGCCCGCGCACAACCGCCCTACTGGGAGATCCGCGTCGGGGTGGAGGTCGGACCCGTCATCGCAGGGGTGGTGGGCCTGAAGAAATTTCAGTTTGATGTGTGGGGGGACACTGTGAACGTCGCCGCCCGGCTCGAACAGGCCGCCCCGCCAGGGGCACTTTGCGTTACGCGTGACACTTGGTCTCGGGTTCGGACGCGTTGTCGCGGAGAATCGATGGGGCGTGTTGCGCTCAAAGGCAAGGGCGATGTCGAACTGTTTCGCATCGATTCACTCCATGCCTGACGCCTGTCGCTGCAGCAAGGGTGAGAGATGCCGACTCGATGCCCTTCTCGCGCGAACGCAAATACATCAGCTCATTAACAACGCAATCACCGGACCGATGCGCCCAAACTTATCAGCCTGATCCGCGGCGATCGGGATTGGATCGTGATGAGGTGCCTGGAGAAGGACAGAGCGAGCCGCTACGGGGCGGCCAACGGACTGGCGATAGATGTTCAGTGCCACTTGCAGAGCGAACCCGTCGTGGCAAGTCGGCCCCGGCGGGCTCTACAAATACCGATTCGCGGACACCAAAACGGACACCAACGGTGCTCGAACCAGTTGGCGGATGTTGGCAAAGGTTCGCACTTGTTGGCTTGATTCTAAGTTTGCTGTGTCTATTCTATCGGAAATTGCGGCAACGATAATCGTTCTTGCTGCTCAACGGTTTGGCGAGGAATTCTGGTGATTGAAAGCTGTTCGATTCCGGCCCTCGCCTCCAACTCCTTGCAGGAGAGTTTTTTACGTTGTTAACCCGACTTCCGCTATTCGACTCGGAATCGATGAATTTCCAGGGAGATGGAATACGTAACTGGCTGATAGTTCGGGGTCCGAAATTTGTCAGAGGCCAAAAAGGCTTGTAGTGCAGACCTACCCTCTTTTTTTTTGAGCGGGCCTATGCACAATCAGTGCCCGACATGTTTCTCAAACAGACATCCCGGCTCAAGGACGGCAAGGAGCATCACTACTGGAGTTTGGTGGAAAATCGGCGCGTGGACGGAGGACGCAAGGTT
>JBEEGQ010000137.1:0-15808 GCA_041166945.1 Verrucomicrobiota bacterium | reverse complement strand
AAACGCCTCCTCTCCCCATCCCTCTCCTCCATTTCCGAAATGGAGGAGAGGGTGCCCGAAGGGCGGGAGAGGAGGAGCGTCGGATGTTTTTCGCGTGCCTCAAAAGGCGCGGCGTGGATAAGGTGTGCGGATGATGAATCATCGGCGCCGCGCGCTGTTCCATGCCAGCCTTGCACTGGCCGGCGTCTGGATTTTTGTCGGCGCAGGCTGGGCTGTCTGCAACCACGCCCGGGTGACGGGGGCGCAGGTGGCGGCGCGCCTTCATGAGACCGATCTGACGGCGCTCCCCCCGGCGGATCGCAGCAAGGCTCTCGATGACGTGTCCAGGCAAATGGCCGCGCTGCCGGTCGAAGAACGGCGAAAAGCGCGGCTGGATGAAGGATGGCAGAAATGGCTCGCTGCGATGTCCGATCCGGAGAAGGCGGGCTTTGTCGAAGCGACACTTCCCGGCGGCTTCCAAAAATTGATCGCCAACTTTGAGCAGCTGCCCGAAGACAAACGCCGCCGGTTCGTGAGCGACGCCTTGCGCGAACTGAAAAAAGCGCGCGAAGCGGCGGTGCAGGCGCAGCCCGGGGAATCGCCCACCACCAATCGTCCGCCGGATCTCAATGAGGAACTTCAACAGAAATTGATCAGCACCGGAATAAAATCTCTCTTTAATCAGGGCTCCGCCCAGACCAAGGCGGAGCTAGCGCCTGTCCTCGAAGAACTTCAGCGGCTCATGGAAAATGGCGCGCTGTTGCGAAACCCGCGCCGATGAGCCGCACCTCCCACGACCCCATCATCGAGCTGCGGCATTTGACGAAGCGATTTTCCGGCCGGTTGGCGGTCGATGACCTCAGCCTCGTCGTTCCTCGCGGGGAGATTTACGGGTTGCTAGGGCATAATGGCGCCGGAAAAAGCACCACGATCGGCATGATGCTGGGACAGGTCTGGCCCTCGGCGGGCGAACTTCGGATCTGCGGCCACGACGTCACCATTCACCGCCGGCGGGCCCTTGCCCGGGTCGGCGCCATCTTCGAGGCGCCCGTTTTTTATGATTATCTCACGGGCTGGCAAAACCTCGAAATGCTGGTCAGCTACACCGCGCCGGCGGTTCCGGCCCGCTTGCGCGAAACGATCGATTGGGTGGGATTGTCAGGACGCGAACATTCACGGGTGCGAACTTATTCGCACGGGATGCGGGCGCGCCTCGCGATCGCCCAGGCGCTGTTGCCGGATCCCGATCTCCTGATCCTCGATGAACCCGGAAACGGATTGGATCCGGAAGGCATCCACGAGATGCGCCACACTATCCTGCGCCTGCGACAGGAGTTGGGGCTGACCATTCTGTTATCCTCCCATCTGCTCAATGAAGTCGAACAACTCTGCACCCGGATCGCGGTGATGAACCAGGGGCGCAAACTCTTCGAAGGCTCGGTCTTGGAAGCCCTGGGCCGTCAGAACTCGCTTCGGCTTCGTGTCGGTGAGTTCTCCACCGCCGTCGAATGGCTTCGCGCGCGAAATCTCATCACGGCCCATGCCGGGCACCAGCTGGTCACCCTCGCCGATGGCGTCGGTTCCGATCAGGTGGTGCGTTGTCTCGTCGAACAAGGCATGCCCGTGTTCGAGGTGGTGGCACAGGAGAAAACGCTCGAGGACTTTTACCTGACATTGATGAAAGCAAACGGAAACTAAATGGGATGCCTTCAAAGTTCACGACGCCTCGAGGCGCTTTTCGTCACGCGATGGGCGGGTTTGGAAGTCTTGCGGCCCGCCATGCACCCGTTCAAACCATGTTCCTGATTCAACTGTGCAACGAGCTTCGGAAGCTGTTTGGAAAACGGCGAACCTACATCGGTTTCGGCGCCTTTTTTGTCGCGCAGAATTTGATCTGCATTTTGTTTCGCTTCACGAAGGTCCAACAGGACATCGCCACTGTCCTGCAAGGCAATGGTTACCTGGCCGCCAATTATACCTCGGCGCTCACAATCGCCGTTTACATGTTAATTCCACAGGTGCTCCTTCTCATGCCGCTCTATGCCACACTCGTCGGGGGCGACATGGTGGCAAAGGAGGCGGAGGACGGGACCTTGCGGATGATTTTATCCCGGCCGATCACACGGGTGCGATTGTTGTTCCTCAAATGGCTGGCGGGCGTGGTCTTTTCGTTTGTGCTCGTGATCGTGCTGGGCCTGGTGGCGATCGGGATCGCGCGGTGCTGGTTTCCGTGGAAAGGCATGTTCGTGTTCATCCCCCAGATGATCTTCAGCGTGCTGGAACCGGGCGAGGGCCTGAAGCTCTATGCGTGTTCCCAGATTTTCCTGGCGATCAACGCCGTCGTCGCGTTCTCCGTCGCGTTCATGTTTTCGTGTTTCGACATGAAACCCGCCGCCGCAACCATCCTGGCGCTCTCCCTTCTGTTTCTCAACCTGGTGCTGGACAACATCCAGTTCTTCGAGCGCTACAAGGAATATTTTCTCCCCTACCATTTCCGGAGCTGGCTGTATGTCTTTGCCCATCCCACGCCCTGGAGTCGGCTTGGAGAATCCCAGTTCATCCTGGCCGGGGTCGCGTTGAGCATGTTCATCATCGGCGCCGCCGCCTTTCAAATCCGCGACTTCAAGTCTTGAATCATTTCGTGAATCGACTCCGCAGCCTGGTCCTCCTACCGTTCGCCCATGAACCGCTTCCCCATTCTCACCACCGCCATGGCGGGCCTCCTGCAGCTGCTTCTCACTTCGACGGCCCCCGCCGGCGTCAACGAGGTGACCAACATCGCGCCGTCCGTCTTCTTTCATGAAGGCGACCTCGGACGCCATGGGCATTGCAACAATGGCTGGATTGTCCTCGATGATTACGTGCTGGTCATCGATGGGAACTTCCCCTCCGGCGCCCTCGAGGTGCTCCCAAAAATCAAGGCCACGACCGAAAAGCCGATTCGATTTGCCTTCGACACTCATCATCACGGCGATCATGCCTACGGAAACCTGGTCTGGATCGAGAACGGCGCCGTGCCCGTCGCCCATGCGGGGGTGATTCAGGAGATGCTGAAATACGAAACAGGCTTCTACGGAGGCGCGCCGGGGCGGTGGGAGAAGGAGACAAAAAGCCGTCCCGACGTGGCCGCCAGCAAACTCAAGCCCCCGACGTTGCTCTTCAACAAGGACATGATCTTTGATGACGGAAAGCGCCGGGTTGTACTGATGCATCTCGGCGTGGCCCATACCCATGGCGATGGATTTGCGTGGTTGCCGAAGGAAAAAATTCTCTTCACCGGCGACGCCTGTGTGAATGGACCATACAATTTTGCGGGCGACGGCAATATCAGGATGTGGATTGAAACCCTTTCCGCCGCAGAAAAATTGGGGGCTAAAACAGTCTGTCCCGGCCACGGACCCATCGCCGGAGGCGAATTGATATCCGACCAAAAAAATTACTTCATCGAACTCCGGCGGCAGGTAAAGAAGCAATGGAAACGGCAGCCGGACCAGATGAGGGCGCAGATCGATTCGATTCGCCAGGCGCTGACGCGTCAGCCTCGAACGGCAAAATACGTCGGCGATTTTCTCACGGCGCAAATCGAAAAGGTCTATACCGAACTCGGAGGCATGCCTTTTGCCGCTCCGAAGCCCCAGCCGTAGCCATCGGCGCGGAACGGAGAAGGCCTGTCGATTGGCGTTGCCTGGCGCGGCGGCGTTCTTTCATGATTCACAACAGCATGAATTCCGCAGGGAAGATTTTTTCATTGGAAGCGCTTTTGGAATGGCGGGCGAGCCTCCGGCCCTCACACAAAAAACTCGTCGTGACCAACGGCTGTTTCGATATTCTGCATCGAGGCCATGTGACATATCTCGAGGCCGCCCGCACGCAGGGCGATGTGCTGCTGGTGGGAGTCAACGCCGACGCCAGCGTCCGTGAACTCAAAGGGCCGGATCGTCCCCTCAACTGCGAGGAGGATCGTTGTGCTGTGCTCGCCGCGCTGGCATGCGTCGATGCGGTCTGCATTTTTCGGGAACCCACCGCGCTCAGCTTTCTCGAGCGGGTCGGGCCCGACCTGTATGCGAAGGGCGGCGATTACACCATCGAAACGATTAACCAGGAGGAACGCCGCCTGGTGGAACGCCAGGGGGGCCGTGTGGTCGTGCTGCCCGGTGTCCCGGGCCGGTCCACCACCGCCCTGCTCAAGAAGATAGCCGCTCTTTAACTTCCGTTTTCGATCCGTGTCCCGCCTTTGGGCGGTCCCGCTGCGGCGTAGCGCCGATTGGCAATCGGCTGTTTCGCGGAGTGGCACTCCGCAAGCGGGCCGAACTGGATCGCGCTCGATAACAAAATGGGATGCTACAACCGCCCATTCGTCATTCCCCACTGGTCACTCCCCAGGAAAGTCTCAGGCGGCGTCGTTCAGGGTCTGTTTGAGCGTCGTGAGAAGCTTCTCGGCCGTGTAGGGTTTCATCAGGAAAGCGATGTTATCCAAGCCGGTGATGTCCTTGACCTTCTCCGCGTCCATCAAGCCGCTGGCGGCGATGACCTTGACGTTCGGGTCCAGTTTTTTCAAAACGCGAATCGTCGCGGGGCCGTCCATGTGCGGCATCAGCATGTCGGTTAGCACGCCGCGGATGTCGTCACGATGAGCGCTGTAAACCGCGATGGCCTCCGCGCCGTCGCGGGCAGTGACGACGCGATAACCGAATGTCTCGAGCGTCTCCTTGGTCATGGTGAGCACCGAGGCCTCATCATCCACGGCCAGGATGAGTTCGCCATGACCGAGGGGGAGTTCCTTGGCGACCTCCGCAGTGACGTTGGGATTCGCGCTGTCCTGGGCGGGAAGATAGACAAAGAATGCGGTCCCCTTGTTGGCCTCCGTTTGCACCTTCACCACGCCGTTATGGCTTTTGATGATGCCCAGGACGGTGGAGAGGCCGAGACCGGTTCCTTTGCCCACCTCCTTGGTGGTAAAAAATGGCTCCCAGATTTTTTCGAGAACCTCGGGAGGGATGCCGGTGCCGTTATCACCCACTTTGATTAAAGTATAAAAACCGGGCTTCAGTCCCGGCGCCGGGGGATCGGTGAGTTCGGTGACGATGCAATTCTCGGCAGCGATGGTGATGCTGCCTCCGTTGGGCATCGCATCGCGGGCGTTGACGGTCAGGTTCAGCAGGACCTGATGAAGCTGGGTGGCATCGCCGAGGATCGGCCACAGGGCCTCGGAGACATTCATCTTGAGCTGGATCGTTTTGGGGAATGTATCGTGAATAATCTTCGCGATGTCCTTGATGATATGTTTCGGCTGGAGCAGGACGCGTTCGCCGTCCACACCGCGGGCGAAGGTCAAAACCTGCTTGACCATCCCCGCGCCGCGCTTGGCGCTGGTTTCGAGGATGCTCAGCATGCGCCGGCTGCTTTCGTCCCTGAACTTCTCCTTCAACATCTCGACGGACATCATGATGGGAGCGAGCACATTGTTGAGGTCATGGGCGATGCCACCCGCCAGCGTGCCGATGCTCTCCATGCGTTGGGTGCGCAGGAACTGTTCCTCGATCCGTTTTTTCTCGGTGATATCGGTGCTGACGATCAGGATGGACTTCGGGCGGCCTTCATCGTCGCGGACCACATTCCAGCGAGTCTCGACCGTGACCGGTTTGTCATCCTTGCCAATGGCGCAGCTTTGATCGGTGAATTCCCCCTGCTGGAGCGTCAACGCCTTGGCGCGCTCGAAATAAGCCCGGTCGCGGAACAGGATTTGATCGGCTGTCTTGCCGCAAACCTCCTGTGCCGCCCAGCCGTAGAGCGCCTCGGCGGACTTGTTCCAATAGGTGCAACGATTGTTCAGATCGATGACAAGAATTGCGTCCCGCGATTTGTCGAGGAGCGCCGCCTGTTCGGTGATCTTTTCCTCGGCTCGTTTCCGCACTGTCCCCTGCGCGATGGTATCGGCGACGGAAGCCATCAGCTCGACGGCATCGTTGGGAAGGCGGTTGCGGGAATAGGCGGCCATCACCCCGACCACGCGGCCCTCGACGAAAAGTGGAAACCCGATGAACGACTGCATCCGCTCCCGCAGCACCCATTCCTTGTCCAGAATGTCCGGGTCCACGATCAAATTGTGACTGACCTGCGGCATGCCTTCCCGGGCGATTTTTCCCGGCTTCAAAGTGCCGATGGGGATGTTGGCGTGGGGCCCGTTGATGTGGGTGTAAAGTCCACCGCTGGCCTGGAGCTCCAGCATCTTGTCCTCATGATTCACCGTCCACACCCGCGCGAACGCGCCGTCGAGGTGCTTGACGATCGATTGCATGGCCCTTTGCAGGAAAATGCGGAGATTATCGCCGTTGGTCAGGCCGAACGCGACGTCCGCCCGCAATGCAAACTGGCGTGTCTGCCGGTTTCGCAACGCTTCGCTCTGCCGGCGATCGCTCACGTCCCGGAATACCACCACCGAACCGGTGAGCGTCGTGTTTTCGCGAATCGGCGTGCTCGTGTATTCCACCGGAAATGGCGTGCCGTCCTTGCGCCGGAATTCGTCCGTGTCCCCGATTTGGACCGTGCCATCGATGAACGCCGCGCCGGTGAAAAGATCATCCTGCGGGCCTGAGACCTGGTTGACACGCAACTGGAACAGGATCGAGCTGACAGGTTTGCCAATCAGCTCCTCAGCCGTCCACGCAGTCAGAAGCGCCGCGGTGGGATTGACGAACGTGATGGCGCCCTGGACGTCCAGCCCAAAGATGCCGTCGCCCGCCGCATTGAGGAACAGTTCGTTGCGGCGGCTCTGCCGGCCTAATTCCTCCTCCGCGCGTTTGCGGGCGGTAATGTCGGAGGCGACGCCGACAAAATTCGTGAGCCGATTTTCGCTGTCGAAAACCGGGGTTAAATTCAGCGCCAGCCAATAGCGATGCCCGCGCTTGTGGGCGCAGAGCATCTCGACAGTGAGCGGCTGTTGATTGGTGACCGCCTCGCGGATTTTCTGAATGACATTGATGTTCTGGAGCGGGCCGATGAGAAACGCCCCGGGCGCCTTTCCCATCGCATCCTCGGCGACCTGCCCCGTGATGCGTGTGAAGCCTTCATTCACCCATTCGATCAAACCTTCCGCTCCCGTGATGAGAACGGCGTTTTCGGTTTTGTTCGCCACCAGCGCCAGGCGCGCTAATTCGCTGCTGCGCCTGTTGAAAACCTGCACCGACCAAATGGTCAGCCATCCGATGCATCCCAGTAGGAGAAGCACGCCAATAAGAACTCCCCCCAGGAGAAGATGGGAAATCCCGGAGGCCGCGCCGGGGGCCATCCCGGCACCGGATTTGAGGCTCAATCCGAGCGCGATGACGAGGAGGGCGATCGCGGCCAGGATCGCCACGATGGTGGCGGCCTGCGCGTTGCGGGGCGATCGGGACTCAGTCATTTGTGGCGCCATCCGTGCGGCATAAGGCGCATCCACGCTGGATGTGCCTGACCGTACTTCGGATGGAATGGGGATCCGCTTGAACACTGATTGCCGAAACGCTCGGAGTCGCGGCTTTAGCCGGTCCCCGCCCCGCTCTTTCAAAGCCGCACGAGACCGCCTGAAGGCGGGACACCGAACAGTCGCGATCCGTCGGCGCTCAGTCCGACACGTTCGGAGTCCCGGCTTCAGCCGGTCCCCGCCCCGCTCTTTCAAAGCCGCACGAGACCGCCTGAAGACGGGACACCGAACGAGACTCGTGTTACAACGGCGGCATGAAACCTCGATCGCGCCTTCGCGGGTTTGTCCGCTGGCTGTGGGTCTGCGTGATGACCGGATCGGCCGCCGCCGGAACGGTTGGCGCGGCGGACATTCCATTTGATGGCACCCGGCCGGCGCCGGAATTTCCGGAGGGCGCCGAGTGGCTCAACACCGACAAACCGATCACCATGGCGGCGCTGAAGGGAAAGATCGTGCTCCTGGATTTCTGGACCTACTGTTGCATAAATTGTATCCATGTCATCCCCGATTTAAAAAAGCTCGAGGCAAAATATCCGAATGAACTCGTGGTGATCGGTGTTCACTCGGCCAAGTTCGAGAATGAAAAGTTGACGCGCAATATTCGCGAGGCCATTCAGCGCTACGAAATCGAGCATCCCGTGATCAACGACAAGGACTTCACCGTCTGGCGCGATTTCGGCGCGCGTTCGTGGCCAACCCTGGTCCTCATCAATCCCAATGGCAAAATCATCGGCGGCCATTCCGGGGAAGGCATTTTCGCGCTGTTCGACGACATCATCGGACAAGCCGTCCAGCATTTCGATGCACGGCACGCCCTCGATCGCCGGCCGCTCCGGTTGAAGCTCGAAAAGGAAAAAGTTCCCCGCCCGCTGCTCGCCTACCCTGGAAAGATCACTGCCGACGAAAAAACCGGCCGCATTTATTTCACCGATTCCAACCACAACCGCGTTCTCATCGCGACGCTCGACGGCGAGATCCTCGAAGTGATCGGGGAGGGAGAACCGGGTTTGCGCGACGGAGATTTCGCCAGCGCGAGGTTTTTTAGACCGCAAGGAGTCTGCTGGGATCCGGTCGGGAACACGCTTTATGTGGCCGACACGGAAAACCACGCGATCCGACGGATCGATGTCGCGCGAAAAACCGTCGGCACGCTTGCCGGGAACGGTGAACAGGCGCGACGCCATAACGTGGAGGGCCGCGGACGCGAAGTCGCGCTCAACAGCCCCTGGGATCTGGCAAAAATCGGCGACACGCTTTACATCGCGATGGCGGGGTCGCACCAGCTCTGGACGCTGGACTGCCGAACGCTCGCCACAAAAGTCCATGCCGGGAGCGCCCGGGAAAATATCCTGGATGGACCCCTGTTGGAGGCGCAACTGGCGCAGCCGAGCGGCATCACGACAGACGGACGCCGTCTTTATTTTGCCGATAGCGAAGTGAGCGCGGTGCGGGTGGCGGACATCGCGCCAACCGGGCGGGTCGACACGCTCATCGGCGAGGGCCTGTTCAAATTCGGTGATGTGGACGCGAAATTCCCGGCGGCAAGACTTCAACATTGCCTCGGGGTGGCATGGCACGACGGATTCGTTTATGTCGCCGACACCTACAACCACAAAATCAAGCGCGTCGATCCACGCACCCGCGAACTGGTCACATTCGCCGGGACCGGCCAGCCGGGCGCCACGGACGGAAGCCGGCTGAAAGCGCAATTCAACGAGCCCAGCGGATTGTGCTTTGTCAACGACCAGATGTTGGTGGCCGACGCCAACAACCATGTCATCCGGTCGTGCGACCTTCAGTCCGGGGCGGTGACGACGCTGCGCTGGAAAAATCCGGGGAAACTGCGCCAGGCTCCCAGGTCTGCGCCGGGCGCCGAGGTGACATTGCCGCTGGTAAAACTTTCGCCGCAAGCCACCACCTTGACGTTGGCGCTGACGCTGCCGCCGGGCACGCAGTTGAATACGGCGGCTCCATCGACGGCGAAGTTTTCGTCATCCGACACGAAGGTGATCGGAGTTTCGGGGGACGTTCGGGAGTGGTCGGAGCTGAAGATGAGAATTCCCATTCAACCGGCAATGGGACGGGCAGCGGTGAGATGCGATTTGGATCTGTTGTATTGCTCGAAGGGCAACGCGGGCCTCTGTTATTTCAGCACGGTCCGCCTGGTCCTGCCGGTGGAGGTGGCTGCGGACGGGGATAAGGACCCGAAGGTGGGCCACGAGATTTTGCGGTGATGCCGTGAGGGAACGGAAAGTTGGGTTTGGAATTTTTAATCGGGAGCGATGAAGGCCGCACGGCGGGCGGCCGTGTTGAAGTTTGTTTGAACGCCGCTGAAAATATATGCTCCAATGCGCGTCGAAAGATTTGACGGACTGGTTGCCAACCGTTAACCATTCCGTCGACCGGGTCGCGCCGGCGGGAACATCTCAATGCACGTTCCGTTCTGTTTATTAGCTGAATCCGATCTCATTTATGTTTGGGGCAAGGCCACTCCTGAGGGCAAGGCGATCATCGTCGTCCTCGGAATCTTCTCCATCTTCGCGTGGTCGGTGATGGCCGGCAAGGCGCTGCAGATGCGCCGGGCCAAAAAGCTCAATCATTACTTCGAGGCGGAATTCCGCACCCAGAAGCATGTCCTCGATGTCTATGATCGGCGGCTGCAAGTAACCGATTGCCCGCTTTTTGCGGTATACCAGGAGGGTTGCCAGGAGCTCGACACCCGGCTGCGAACCGTCGGGGGCAACGCGCGCAAACCGCATGCCTCCATCAAGGCCATCGAACACGTCAAGCGGACCCTCGAACGAACCGTCGCCCAACAATCCCTCAAACTCGAGTCCGGCCTCATCCTCCTGGCCATCGCCGTCAGCGGCGCACCGTTCCTCGGATTGCTCGGCACGGTGTGGGGTGTCATGAGCGCGTTCAGTTATGTTGCCATCGCCAAAAAGGCGGATCTTGCCACCATGGCGCCGGGCGTTTCCGCCGCGCTCATCACCACCGTCGCCGGCCTGCTCGTCGCCATCCCTTCAATGTTTGGTTACAACTGGCTGGTGCATACCCTCCGGGTGCTGACCGTCGAGCTCGACAATTTCGCGCAGGAATTGATGTCCAAGATGGAGACCGAGTATTTGAAGGACGACGACAACTGATGGCGATGAGACGCTTTTCACAACGCAACGCGCTGGTCACCCTCTCGGACATCAATATTACTCCGTTGCTCGACCTTGCCTTCGTGTTGTTGATCATCTTCGTGATCACCACGCCGCTGCTCGAGCAGGGGATGAACCTCAAGCTGCCAACGGGCGGCCAGTCCGATCCCAAGCAGCTCGATCCGAAAAACGTCCGCACGGTGGAAGTGGATGCGCGCGGCAATTACATGATGGCCAAACAAGCCATGACCCTGGATCGATTGATGGGCCTGTTGGTTTTTGAGAAGGGCAGGAATCCCCAGATTCTCGTCTATATACGGGCCGATGAAAACGGGCCCTATCGTCACGTGGCCGCCATTCTGCATCGTTTGGAAGTGGCCGGCATCGACCAGGTGTCGCTGCGCACCGAACCCCCCGGACGATGAGACCGCCCCGGACATGTCCCAGTTTCAGCGATGCGCCGGCTGCGTTCGATCTCCTCCTCTCCCGCCCTTCGGGCACCCTCTCCTCCATTTCCGAAATGGAGGAGAGGGAGGGGGAGAGGAGGCGTTTCTGTTCGTCGGTTGCTGGGCAGGGTGCCCGAAGGGCGGGAGAGGAGGAGCCTGGCAGGAACGCTGACTGCCGATCGCAGAGGCGGAGTATCGGGCTGGCGGCGGGTTCGGACGGCCCGCAAGCTGCTCGCTTTTGGATCTGACGTTATGAACCGACTGCAAAAGAAATGCGCGCTCGCCTCGGTGGTGCTGCACACATTGCTGGTGCTGGTCCTTGTGTTCGGCGCGGCGTTTCAGAAAAAACCCGCCCCGATTCCCTATCAGCGGATCAATGTGATTCCCTCGCGCCTCGTCGATTCCGCGTTGTCCGGCGGCGGGGGCAATCCCAATCTGGCGCGTTCCGATGACCAGGTAAAAGGGACCATGATGGTTCCGCAACCGCCCGCGCCGGTGCCTCCGGCGCCCAAGCCGCCGGAGCCGCGTCCGACGCAGCCGACACCGGCACCCGCGCCCGTGCCGACACCTCGCATCGAAGCTCGCCGACCCGAGCCGCGCCCGGAACCGCCCCGAAAGCCCGCCGTCAAGCCGGCTGATGTCCCCAAGCCAGCCACGGTCGCCAAACCCCCGGTGGCTCCGAAGCCGCAACTCGATCTTGTCCCCACAGTTCGCAACAACACCACCAAGGCCCGTGAAAAGGAGGAGGCAGCCCTGCGTGAAGCCGCCCGCCAGGACGCCAATCTGCGCCGCGAAATCGCGAGCAAACTGGGACAGCCCACCACGGCTTTAAAAGCCGGTTTCGAAAGCGGAACCAAAGTGGACGTAGGCGGGCCCGGCGGTGAGGCCTACGCGAATTATTCCGCCTTTGTTCAAGCAGCCTACGATGCGGCCTGGCGTGTCCTACCGGATCTCGCGAGTGAGAACTACGCCGTCACGGTCGAGGTCTCGATCTCGCGAGCCGGACGCGTGACCGCCCAGAGGATCGTCACCCGCTCGAGCAGCGCGGCGATGGATCGCTCGGTGCAAAACGCCCTCGACAAGGTGAAACGATCCGGCCTTCCTCCGTTTCCCGACGGGGCGCGCGATGATGAACGCACGTTTACCATCGAATTTAATCTCAAAGCAAAAAGACTACTCGGATGAAATCCATTTTCGTTTCCATTCTCTGTGCGGCTGCGCTCCTGACTTCTGCCCCAGCCCTGCGGGCGGGCGAGAAGCTGGTCATTTCAAAGCCGTACGATTCCCTGGGTTTTCTCGAACCGATCCTGGTGCACATCACAGGCCTGACGGGTGAAGCGGACAATGTCTTGAAGAGCGACCTGATCTTTATGGGAGTCGTTCATAAGCCGCTGGCCGAGGCGAAATATCTGATCAACGCCGGCGCCACGGGCGCGCGCGCCGAAGCGCGGGTTCTTGAAGCGGTCACCAAAGGCCTCATGCACCAGGCCGCGTTTACCGCGGACAGCCAGCGCGCGGCGGTGCATGCCCTCGCCGATTCCATCGCCACCAAGCTCACAGGCCTCCCGGGAATTGCCCAGACTCGGATGACTTTCAAGGTCGAGACCGGCCCCGCGCGCGGCGAGATTTATATTTCCGATTACGATGGATTCGGCGCGTTTGCCGTGACGAGCGACCAGACGATCGTCGCATCGCCGGGTTGGGCTGGTCGCGGAACGCTGGTCTATGCCTCCTACAAACTTGGCAATCCCTACATCTTCTCGCACGTCCTCAGCACCGGCAACCGGGCGCCTGTCGCCAAACACGCCGGCAATAATTACAGCCCCGCCGTTTCGCCGGACGGACGCCGTGTCGCGATGATCCTCAACAAAAACGGCAGCCCGAATCTTTACGTGGCGAACATCGATGGCAGCGGGTTGCTCCAGTTGACCCACAGCCGCGAGGGGGATGCCTGTCCCTGCTGGTCGCCCGATGGACAGTCGATCTGTTACGCATCGAGGGCCGGCGGTGCAACGGCGCTCCGTGTCATTTCCGCAGGGGGCGGTTCGCCGCGGGTCCTGCGCACCACGTTCGCTCCGAGCCCGACCGAGCCCGACTGGTCTCCGGATGGAAAGTGGATTGCGTTCACGTCGTTGACCGGCGGGTTCAAGATTTTCATCGTGTTGGCCGCCGGTGGCGAGGCGCATGAAGTGGCGCAGGGCGAGGATCCCTCCTGGGCGCCGAACTCGCGCGCATTGATGTTTTGCAGCGGACCGGACCATGGCAAACACCTGTCTCTGCTTGACGTGCCCACCAAAACTGTAAAGTCTGTCGCCCGCATTCTGGAGAGCAACTCACAACCGAGTTGGGCGAAATGAAAGCTCTCCGAAATCCCAAATCGATTATGAAACTCGCAAGACCCGCAACGCTGCTCACTGTTGGATTGATGGCCCTCGCGCTCGGTGGGGCCGGCTGCAACAAAAACCCCCAGAAAACCACCAACATTCCTGGCTTTGGGCCCGGCATCACTGACGATAAAAACAGCACCCCGACGGGCACCGTCCTCCCGCCAACCGGAGGAATCGGGCCGGGCGCCGGCGTCTCCACCATTCCCATCAACACGGATGGGTCCATTCCAGTTGGTTCAAAGGACCTCTCCACTTACCGCGAAAACCGCACCGAGTTCCGCGATCAAACCGTTTACTTCGAGTTCGATAAAGCCACCATTCCCCCCAGCGAGATTTCAAAGCTTGAGGAGGTCGTCCGCCGTATGAAATCGATGCCCACGAAAGGGATCAAGGTCGAAGGGCACTGTGATGAGCGCGGTACTGAGGAATATAACCGCACGCTCGGGGACCGCCGGGCCCTGTCGATCCGCGAATGGCTGGCAGGTCATGGGATGAGTGCCGAGATGATCGCGACCATCAGCTTCGGCGAAGACAAGCCGGCCGATTCCGGTCACAACGATGCGGCTTACAAAAAGAACCGCCGCGGCGAGCTGATCCTGCTTTCGCCTCCCGGTTCGAATTAGCCCATTACATCAACGTCTGAACTTCCCCGGTCGCAAGGGTGGGGAAGTTTATTTACACGGGAATGAGCCTTTACACTCCAGCGGCCCTGCTTTAGCCTATCACCAACGAAACTATCTTTATGACTACCGTGCTTGCAGTATTTGGTCTGGGGGGTTGGGAAGTGGTTCTTATTTTGGCCGCCGTGCTGATCCTGTTCGGCGCCAAGAAACTTCCCGAGCTGGCCAAGGGCCTGGGCCAGGGCATCAAGGAATTTAAAAAGGCGACCACGGATGTCCAAAGCGAATTTCACAATGCCATGGACGACAATCGTCCGACGCCGCCCCAGCGACGTCTCGATAATCCCCCCGACACGCAGCCCCAACAACAGGCCCACGCTCCCGTCGAAGAGCATCACGAGCAGAAGTCCTGATCGGGTCCCGCTTTTCGCGCAATCATGCCGAGCGACACGGAGGAGTCACGTACCGGCTTCGAGGGCGAGGACAATCCCTCGTTGGAGCCGGATCACGACCACGAAGGAGGACCCGTCAAAGCCTTTCTCGAACACCTCGAAGATCTTCGCTGGGTTCTGATCAAAAGCCTCGCCGCGATCGGCATCGGGATGCTCCTGTGTCTGATCGCCGGCAACCATGTCGTTTCCATTCTCAAATGGCCCCTCACCCGCGCGATGGTCAATTACCCGGGCACCAACCAGGTTTGGACCGTCTCCTTCGGAACGAATCGGCTGGGCGTCTTCAAGCTGGATGAAAAGCAGCAACAGGCCGTCGCGATCGGCACGAATCGTTACGTCGCATTGAAACTCGAGCCGCTGCTCGTCGGCTCAAATTACGTCCTCACCCTGGCCGTCGACACCGCCGCCAGGCCGGAGACCGCCCAGCAACTGGACACGCGCCTGGCGAATTTCAGTCCGGTCGGGGCCTTCTTCGTCTCGATCCAGGTCGCGTTGTACGGCGGGTTGGTGCTCGCCTCGCCCTTTGTCTTCTATTTCGTGGCGGGCTTCATATTCCCGGCGTTGCGCATGAAGGAGAAACATTACGTCTATCGCGGACTGGGCTTTGGACTCACCCTGTTTTTCATGGGGGTATCGTTTTGTTATTTCATCCTGCTCCCCGTGGCGCTGTCGGCGTCGGCGATGTATTCGAACTGGCTGGGGTTTGAATCCACGCAATGGCGCGCCGAGGATTACATCAGCTTTGTCTGTAAATTTATGCTCGGCATGGGCATCGGGTTCCAGATGCCGGTGGTGCTGCTGACGCTCGTGAAGATCGGGGTGTTGAATTACCAGCGTCTCACCAAAATGCGGCGCTACATGATCGTGATCAATCTGGTTCTCGGCGCGATCCTGACGACGCCCGAGGTCGTGACCCAAATCCTGATGGCGATTCCCCTGCAGGTTCTTTACGAGGTGAGCGTCTGGATCACGTGGTATTGGGAACGCCGCGACCGCAAACGCGCCGAAGCCCAGGCCCGCACCGGCGGCTAACAAGCCGTCAAAATGCTCTTTAGCCCGACTTCCGCTATTCGACTCGGAATCGATGAATTTTCACGCAGTCAGAAATCGTAACTGACTGATAATCCGGGGTCGAAAACTTTGGAGGAACCCAAAAAGGCTTGTAGTGCAGACCTACCCTCTTTTTTTCTGAGCGGGCCTATGCACAATCAGTGCCCGACATGTTTCTCAAACAGACATCCCGGCTCAAGGACGGCAAGGAGCATCACTACTGGAGTTTGGTGGAAAATCGGCGCGTGGACGGAGGACGCAAGGTT
>JBEEGQ010000136.1:0-11293 GCA_041166945.1 Verrucomicrobiota bacterium | reverse complement strand
TTACCGGTTTCGGAATTGAAGCTGTAATAAATTTTTCCCCGTTTGCAGAGCCAATACTGCTTGCTCATAGACACCTCTAAACTTAGGCATCTCCGAGATCTTTTAGTTAATGAGCAGCAGGCGAGCGAGAACCGGGTACGATCCGGATTGTTCGAAGTTGTCTTCGCGAAACGCGGTTACTGCTCACTTTACTGCACATTTTCGCCTTTTTGGCGACCTGCCTCCTGTTACCGTCGTTGTCCTCCAACGACTTAGCAAACTGGCTCCAGAGGTAGGACTCGAACCTACAACCCCACGGTTAACAGCCGCGTGCTCTACCATTGAGCTACTCTGGAACTAAAATCTTCCCGCCCCGTCGCGACCCCATCGTTCGGCAGCAAGCAGACTGCTTCACCCACTGCTCCCCATAATTCCCGCGCCTCGACTCGAAGCCCGCCCTCTGCTATCGGCGTCCCTTTCGCACCGCGTTAATTCGAACCGCGGAATCCTTGCGCCCATCACCCGGGCGCCAAGTCCAAGGGGCGCGTAATCTACAAATCGACTCCCCGATCGTCAACGGATTTTCCCGTAAAATCCCCCCGTTTTCCGACAGGGCCACTTTCACGGGACCACCACGCGCAGCAGGCGCGGGCGCAACGAGAATTTCGCGGGCAGATGTCCGACGTTGTCGCCATCCAGTTGCAATGCCACGGATGTCGCACTCGTGAGCGTGAACGATCCGGCCTGGAACGTCCGGCAGCCTGCCATCCCGTGAATCTGGTTGGTCATCCAACCCCATCCCGAACGCAGCAGGGTTTCCCAGTTTGCCTTGGGAAAGACGGTCACATCCAGAAGGCCATCGCTGAGGTCGGCGTTCGGGAACAGGCTGAAATGCCCGCCATAATAACGGCCGTTGCCGATCAAAACCAGCTCTCCCTGCGCCCCCACCCCGGCGCCGGATGCGATAATCGCCGGTTTCACCTCGGCCAGCGCCTTGAATCCCGCCACGACGTAGGCCAGCGGCCCGATCGTTTTCTTCTGTTCCCAATTCACGAGCTCGATGGCGCGGGAATCGAGGCCTGCGCCGGCCAGTTGGGCAAAGAGCCGTCGAGCCAGCCCCCCCGGCGTCGCAAATTCAACTTCGGGAACATCGATGAGCGTTTCCTTGCCTTGACAGATAACGCTCCAGGCGGCCTCGAAGGAAAGCGGGATCCCCAACTCGCGCGCGAAAACGTTGATGGTGCCGAGTGGCAAGACTGCCAGGCGCGTCCGGCCAAATCCATCCGGCGCCTCGTCCAGCCCGTTGAGCACTTCGTTCAGGGTGCCATCGCCGCCGGCGGCGACGATGGTGTCAAAACCTTCGCGCACGGCCTCGGCAGCGAGCGGGCGGCCGGAGCCGGGGGCGTAAGTGGGTTTGAGGGTGACCTCGGCGGAAAGGCGGGCGAGGTGGTCGCGAAAGTGCCGGGCTTTGTTGCCGCGGGCAGCCGGGTTGAAAATGACGCAGACGGGCACGCGCGGAGAGTCGGAAGCACCCCGCCGGGTGTCGATTCAAAAGTGGAACGCCGACGCCCCCCGGGTGGAACGGGGAGCGCCGACGTGTAGGAACAACGCGCCCGCGCGGCGGGGGGGTTGTCAATTGTTGCCGGTCGCACTCGTGAACACCAGGTGGCCGTAGGCGTCCACGGTGGCTTTCGGGATATTTTTCGGCTCGAGTTCGTTCCAGGAATTCACGACCCAACCGCGAGTGGCCGCGACGCGCCCGAGGGCTTCGTCATAATGAAAATTGAAGTGACCGTGCATGGTGACCGATTTGGTGATGCTCGCTCCGATGAAGTCCGTGGTGTTGTTGCCGCCGCCGTTCATCGTGAAGTTCGCGTTGGGCGCATAGATGGTTCCCGTGAATCCCGCATTGCCGCTGAGTGTGATACTGGTGACATTGGGCATTCCCCAGAAGCCGAAATTGGCGGCGAAGCCATCGCTGTTGGCGGTGTTGTTGCCCGCCAAACCAACACTCGAACCGTTCGAATAAAGATCCAGGTGCGCGCCCGGCTTGATGGTCAATCCGCCGACGCTGGTGCTGCCGGTCACGTAAAGCACCGCATGCCCGCGGACATAGACCGTGCCGCTCAGGGAGCTCAATTGATAATTGCCGTCGTCAAGAATGTAGTCATAGGAGGCCACCGTCGTTGCCGTGTTGGTCGTCACAGCGGTGGAGACAATGGTAAAAATTGGATAGGTGTAGGTCGTGGTTGTTCCCGTGATGAGCTGATAAGTGTAATATGTGCCGCGTCCGCTTTGGGGACCCGAGGTGACCTGATAGGTGGTCACCGGGGGAATGTAAGTGCCGGCCGCCGGATAATTGTTGTCCGCCTTGACGTTCACCCAGGTGGTGTTGGTGGTAATGGCGGAACTGACCGGGCCCGGCGATCCGGATGGGTATGTGGTCGACGAGGCGGAGTTGGTGGTGACATAACCGGCGCCTGGCGCGGGAGGGTTGGCAGGATAAACTATCGTCGACGCCGAGCTGCTCGAGTTGGTGGTATAGGTGGAGACCGCGTTCGTCACGCTGCCACCGCTGGGGGTGAAGCCGCCGCCGTTAAAAGGAGCGCTCACATCCGGAAATGTGACGTTCATGTCGGACGCGCTCCAACCGGGCTGGATGCCGTCGTTCCCCGCTGCGCGCCAGGCATAGCTTCCCACGCCGCCACTGGGGCCCATCGAAATGGTGCCGTTGGGGCCCGTGGAAGCGTGACCGTGAATGTCCGCATTGCCGAGGTTGATGGAATTGACGATCGAAGCGTTGACCGCGATGTCGCCGCTGTCCTTGGCCTTGGCGGGATCATAAAGGCCGCCCGTGCTGTAAGCAGGATTCGATGAATCAAAACTGTCGGTGCTGACTCCGTTGCCGTTGAGGTCGATGGCGTCCTTGGCGACCATGCCTTTCACGAACAACACATCGCGCGCGGCGGTGACCCGCACCCCGCGGCCCAGGTAAGTGACGCCCGCAGCCGGAGCGTTGACAGCGGCAAGGAGAGGTCCTGCGGCCGACGTCAGCACCAACGGCATGATGACGTAGCCTTTAGAATCGATGATCGGAGCACTGTTGGACGAGCCCTGTACAAAATTGGTGATGGTAACGACGTAAAAATTTTCGCCGATGAAACGGGTCATCTGGTAGGTGTTGTCGACCTGGGTCCAGCCGTCGCAGGCGAGGTTGGTGGAACCGTGGGCCGTGAGATGCGCGAGGCCCTCTTCGACGCCGGCTTCGATGATGGGGATCGCGGAGTTCCAGGCCTGGGATCGCATCACGGACGCGTTCTGGCTCTGGACCAGCGTGAGGTAGGTCACGAGGATGAAGCCGATGAGGCCGGTGATGATGATGGCGAGGAGCAGGACGTGTCCCTGTTCGCCTCGACGCGGGAGGATGGAGATTTTCATGTGCCTTGTTTTCGAATGACGATTTTTGCTGTTTGAACCGCCTCGGTATTGGCGGTGACGCCCAGGATGGTCCGGACGCAGCGCCAGGAGACATCGACGACCTTGGCTTCGGCGACGGTGGCGGCGGGGAATTGATCGAAGGTGCCGGCGATTGTATTGCGCTGGCCGAGCGTGAACGCGAGCGACTGGCAGCCGGTTAACAGAGTGGTAGTGGAACCCGCCTTGGTGCGCGTGAGAGTCTTGAGGGTCGGGCTGAAGGTGAAGGTGATCGTGAATCCATCAAAGTCCTCCAATTGGAGGCTGGTGGTGGAGCTGGACAGGACCCGGTTGCACTCGCGCAAATCGCGCGTCATGGTGTCGATCGCGATGCGGTTGTTGTCATCCAGTTCCACATAATTCGCCATTGCGACGAAGCTGCGTCCGCTGAAAACGGAGATCGACACCAGCGCGATCATGATGAGGCCGGTGAGGCCGATGCTCATCATCGCTTCGATCAGCATCATTCCCGATGCTCGCCGGCGGCGGGAATTAATAGATGTAATTTTGGAGTCCATAGCGGGAGACGTAGGTCGTGTAGGAGCGGTTCCGGTCCATGCTGCCGGTTTTCCAGTTGACGGCAATCACCACCATCTTCATTTCGTTGCTGTAGCTGGAGCTGATGGGGCAGGTGGTGACGGCGATGGTGCCGTTGTAGGTGATGCCCTTGTCGGTGGCGGCATTCGGATCGTAGCGTTCTGCAAACACGGTCGGAAGCGCGTTGGTGCCCGTGAGCTGATCCCAGCTGAGCAACCGGAGCGTTTCGGTTTTCTGAAGCAGAATCTGGGTGGCCCGAAGATTTTCCCGCGCCATGCGGAGGGTGAAAAAACCGGTTGTAAATCCGGAGAACAACGCGGCAACGCAGGTACCGACGATGCCGAGGCCGACAGTGACTTCCACCAGCGAAAATGCGGCGAGTTTTTTGCGGGCGACCCGCATCGTTCGGGCTTTTGACTGGGATGTTTTCATACGGTGACCGTTCTGGGCATCCCCAACAAGCAGGACGTCTGCCATAGCTCAAAGACGGCGCTGATGTGGCAGTTTCAGGAGCGGCAGGCTCAATCCCGCGTGAAATGTTTTGCGATCGGCCCGCCCTGTACTGGAACAGGAGCGGCACCGTCCGGGATTGGGACAATTGTAAAAGCGCGGAACGGGGCGGCGCGCGGGCGAAGCGATGCAGGGGAAATCAGCCGTAGCGGTAGGGCGTGGAGAGCGGGAAAGTTCCGGGAAGATGACGCACCTCACGAACCCGGCCGTCGGCGAGCAACACTTCGACCACGTCGAAGCGGATCTTGACGGCGGGGTGCTGGAGAAGTTTGAGGTAATCGAAAGCGGTCTGCGAAAGCAGCCGGCGTTTCCGCGCATTCACGGCGGCGGCAGGGCGCACCCAGTCCTCGGTGGAACGTGTTTTCACCTCGACGAAAACCAGGCAATCCTTTTCGCGAAAAACGATGTCGATCTCCCCGCGCCGGGATCGAAAATTGGCGGTGAGAAATTTAAGGCCAAGACGCGAAAGATGCTTTCGCGCGGCTTCCTCACCGAGTTTCCCGCGCTGGAGATGGACGGGAAGTTCCCGGCCCGCCCACAGCGTTCGTAATCGGCGCCACAGAGTCATGAGTGCTCACAGCAGATCGGTTTCGAGCGGTTTGAGGGGACTGAACGTGCGCCGGTGGATGGGGCAGGGGCCATGCTCGGCGAGCGCGGCCAGGTGTTCGGGCGTGCCGTAGCCTTTGTGGCCCGCAAAACCGTAGAGCGGCCATTCGCGATCGTACGTCATCATGAGTCGATCCCGGGTGACTTTGGCCACGACACTGGCCGCGGCGATCGAGTAACTCCGGGCATCGCCCTGCACGATGGACGTTTGCGGAAAGCGAAGTGATTTGACCCGGTTGCCGTCCACAAGGACATGTTCGGGCGCGGGCTGCAGCTGCGCCAAAGCGCCGTTCATCGCGCGATGTGTCGCCTCAAGGATGTTCCAGCGATCCACCGTGTCAGAATCCATCCCGGCGACCGCCGTTTGAATTTGTGGATTTTCCATCAGCACGGCGAAGAACCGTTCGCGCTGCAGAGCGGTGAGTTGTTTGGAATCGTTGAGGCCTCGGAGATTGCGCGGCAAGCCGGTGACCAGCCACGACGCGGGAAGTACAACCGCAGCCGCCATCACGGGTCCCGCCAACGGGCCGCGTCCCGCTTCGTCGACGCCGGCGACCCGCTGCAGGCCCATTTGCCACAGCATTCGCTCGAATTCAAACCGATCGACTTTTGGGGCTGATTTCAAGGATTCGACGGGGCGCAGGATAGCGGCCGCGAGTCGATATGCCAGCCGGAATTTTGGCCGGCCTTGAAGGGGCGTAATTATCTCGCGGCGGGTACGGCCACGATGGGGACATCGTTGGAAGCTCCAATGCGGGCATGACCGACGATCCGCCGCAGGTCCGTGGCAGGCATGGGAGTGGCGCCGGCGGCGGTCACGGTGGAAGCCCGGTAGGAACGAGGGAAGGCCGGTGGCACCGTGCTCCCGGGAGCTTGCTGGCTTTTCGGCGACAGAATCTCGCGGGCACCGCTCGTCGCGATGACCTCGGCAAAATGGCCTTCGAAGGTGACAGGCTGTCCGGAGGAAAGGTTTGTGCCGAAGACACGAAAAATTAAATTGGTTCCGCGACTGGAAACTTTGCTGAAGCGCTCCGCGTTTGGCCGCAATTCATTTTTGCTCAATTTCGCGCCGTCCTGAACAGGGGTTGCGGCTGCCTTGTCCGCGGAGAGACGGTCGCCGGATTGAAAGGCATCGAGATCTTGCAGCGTCCCGAAGTGGCCGGTGTAAACGGAGCCGTCGCTGTCAATGACCCGCACCTGATCCCCATTCTGCTCAAAATCGAATGACGAGAACAGCGCGCTGGATACCACGGGTTGTTTTGTGGTTTGGGACGGATTCGTCGCGGTCTCCCGCATGAAACGAAAACGCCATGTGGATTCGGTCGGCGAGGCAGCCAAAGAAGCGGTGGGAGTGGCGGGGCCGGAAACGGGCGAGGCCGCTGGTGCCGGGGCGACCCGGGCGCGAAGCAGCGGCGATGGGGTTTGTGGAGCCGCCACGGCCGGCACGCGCGTTTCGGGTGCAGGGCGGGCCAGCGAGTCCTGACGTGCCAGCAACACTTCGGACTCGCCCTGAAGGTTCATCGCCTTTCCGCGCAACGCGGTGGGATTCGGAGCATTTTGTGACAGGTTCAACCCTTCCGCGGTGGGAGGAAGGCTGCCTTTCGGGGCAGCGCCTGCGCGGGAAGTTATGGCGCCGGGAACTGTGTCGCCGGCAGTTGTCGCGCCGGCAGTTGTGGGAGGAATTGCGGCCGGAATGGCCCCCAGATCGCCCGCGCCGCCCCGCACGCCGGTGCCGCCGAGGCGATCACCGGCAGCGGTGTAGGAAAGGCCTAAGGCGTTTGTGACTGAATTTGCGGCCGCGACCCCGGCCAGTGGGCGATCCTTCATCAAGCTCTCGTCAGAGAAGCTCGCCTGGAACCCGGTCGGGGCGGAGTTGGTGGCTGTTCCGCGTTCGAAATAAGTGGCGACACTGCCATCGAGATTCCTCACCACGCGTCGATTGACGGTGCGTGATTCGCCGAGCGCCGCCTCTTTTTTTCCAGATTCCCGCAGCGTCACGGGCTTGTCGTCAAGAGTTGAGAATTCGGCATTGCCGGAGTTGGAAGCAGCGGCTCCGAAGCCGCGTCGCGAATCCTCGGTGCGACCCGGGCTCGAAGGAGAAAGATATGGCTTGGCCTTGTTCAAATTAAGGCCGTCCACAGCCGCGTCGCGATCCAGGCGTTCACGATTTTTTTCACCGCCGCCGCCGGCGGCTTCGCGATCCGGGGCGGGGGATTTGGAATCGGACGAATCGCCGCCGCTCTCTTTTTGCGCGAGGAGCAGTTGTGATCGCGAACGTCCTAGGGGTAGGACATTCCAAACCACGAAGCCGAGGAAAAGGAAGAGGCAGGCGGCGACGGCGATGCGAGGCCAGCCAGCCAGCCAGGACATCCAGTGGGTTCGCCGACGTGGGACGGGGCGAGGGTCGGAATCGGCCTGTCGCTTGGCGGCTTCGGCCAGAAGGAGGCGCCGGGTAGCGGGATGCAGGGCGGGTTCGCCGGCATCGTCGCGCCGCTTGCGCGCGTAGGTGCGCAGCAGATCGTCCATTCTATTGTTGTCAGGGTCCGACGGCATCATTCAATTAGACGGAGGTGGGTGTCTTTTTCTCCCGATGATTTTCTGAATCGAGACGCGCGCGGGCAGCGGCTTCGAGCTTGTCGAGGCATTTGCTGAGGCGCGAGCTGACGGTTTTTGGGTTCAAGGCGAGGCTGGCGGCGATTTCCTCGTAGCTCAGATCTGCGAAGTATCGCAGCTCGATAATCGCCTGGCACGGGCCCCCGAGGTCCTCGAGCGCCTGCCCGACGAGCGCAATTTTTTCCGATTGCAACAGCGCGAGGTCGGGACCGGGCAGGGGGCTCGGGGGGTCGACGGTGAATGTATTTTCCGAGTCATCGGGGGGCGCCGTGACAAGGGGGATGAGCGTTTGGCCCCCGCCGCGTTTTGCGGCGTGTTGTTTTTGGCGATAATCCCGGGCTTTGTTGGCGGCGACACGAAAGAGCCACGTTTGAAACTGGGATTGCCCGAGAAAAGTGTGGATGTTTTTGATGACCGTCAGGAAGACCTCCTGGCAAATCTCCTCGACGTCTTCGCGGGTGAAATCGCTGCCCAACTGGAAGACAAAACGCGAGGCCGGCGCATAGTGAATATCGAAAAGCGTTTCCCACGCATCGGATTCCCCGCGGCAGCAGCGTTGAATCAGCTCGGTTTCGGCGTTCGAACTCACCCCAAAATCCTATGTCAACGGCCTTGAATTGACCAGTGCCGTCCCGCGAAGTTTTTCATCCCGAATAATTGAATTGGCACGCGTCCGGGCCATCGCTACCGTTCATGGAAAATGAGCGGTGCCCGGAAAGCAGACGATGTGAAAATTATCAAAGAATTTGTCGTGCTTAACAAGCAGGGCATCCACGCGCGTCCCGCGGCGTTGTTCGTCAAGACGGCAAATCTTTTCGACTGCGATATTTTTGTCGAAAAGGACGGCGAGAAGGTGAATGGCAAAAGCATCATGGGGCTGATGATGCTCGCCGCCGGGCCTGGCAGCCGGCTGTTGGTTCATGCGGACGGCCGGGATGCCACGCGGGCGGTGGTGGAGATTGAAGCGTTGATCCGGCGGAAGTTCGACGAGGATTGAGCGATTCAGAAGCGGGCTCGACGAGGGGTGATTTGTGAAAATCGACGAACCGACTGAAGGCGGTTTTCCCACAACGCCTCCAGCGTCAAGGCTCGCATCCAACAGGTTCCTTACCCACTGGCTTCCCGTCGTTCTCTGGTGCGCGATTATTTTTGGCTTTTCTGGTGACGCGGGATCATCGAGGCGCACTTCCCGCATCATCGGGCCGCTGTTGCGCTGGTTCATCCCGGATGTCTCGGACGAAGCAGTTGCGCAAGCGCAATGGGTGTTTCGCAAAGCCTCGCACATGGTCGAATACGCCGTGCTGGCATGCCTGGCCTGGCGCACCCGCCGCCCGAGAGACGGCCCCATCCAGAGCTGGTGGCGCTGGAGGGATGCGGGCTTCGCCTGGGCGTTTGCCACGGTATTTGCGGTGAGCGACGAGATTCATCAGGCGTTCGTTCCCACCCGGGAGGCCCGGGTGCTTGATGTGGTCATCGACGCGATGGGTGCATTGATGGGTCTGCTGGCGATGCGCGCCTGGGGGCGTTGCCGCGGTCGATGATGAACCGCCATGAAACGGCCGCTGCTGATTGTGGCGTTGCTTTATGCCGGCGGAGTGCTGCTGGCGGATTTGCTGCCATCGCCGGCTTCACCTTTCCCGGCGCTGACAGCCGCAATGGCAGCGGGCCTGGCGGGTGTCCTGTTTCCACGCGCGCGCACGGTGTTCCTCGCGGCGCTGCTTGTATTCACGGGCATGGCGAATTTGCGGCTGCGCACGGCCATCCTTTCGCCCGCCGATTTGCGCCAAGTGGTTCACGAGGATGCGATCATCCTGACGTTGCGTGGTGAACTGACCGAAACGCCCTACCACCGCGTCTACGATCACGATGGAGACAGCACGACGCGAACATTGGCGTCGGTGGAGGTCAGTTCGATTCGACCGCAACGGGGGGAATGGCGCAAAGCCAGTGGAAGCGTGGTGATCAGCACGCCGGGTCTGTTGCCCGCGAAATTTTTTGGCGGGCGCGTCGTGGAGCTCGAAGGAGTTCTGCGGCGCCCGGATCGACCAGTGGTGGGGGGCCAGTTCGACTACCGCGCCTACCTCGAGCGACATGGGGTTTACTTCCAGTTACACGTTCAATCCACCAACGATTGGAATCTTGCGCCGGACGTGGTTCAACCGGTCCGGCCGCCTTTGTCGGATCGGTTCACCGATTGGGCCATGGCGACGTTGGGGCGCGGACTGCCGGTGGACGAATCGCTGCGGCTCCTTTGGACGATGACGCTGGGATGGAAAACGGCCCTGACGAGTGAGGTGTCCGAGCCATTCATGCGGTCGGGAACGATGCACATATTTGCGATCAGCGGGCTGCACATCGCGCTCATCGCGGGCATTCTGGTGCTGGCGTTGCGGGCCTGCAAAGTCCGCGCGGGATGGGCGGGGTGGCTGGTGATACCGTTGATATGGGCCTACACCGGCGTCACCGGATGGCAGGCGTCCGCCATTCGATCGACGATCATGATGACGGTGATCATTGCCGGCTGGGCGTTGCGGCGGCCGAGCGATTTGCTCAATTCACTGGCCGCGTCGGCATTCATCATTCTCCTTTGGGATCCGCAGCAACTTTTCCAGGCGAGTTTTCAACTCTCGTTTTGCGTCGTTCTCAGCCTGGCGCTGTTTGTGCCCG
The DNA here is from genome assembly GCA_041166945.1 of Verrucomicrobiota bacterium. Lineage (GTDB taxonomy): Bacteria > Verrucomicrobiota > Verrucomicrobiia > Limisphaerales > JADJPG01 > DASTLJ01. Next base: position 907 of record JBEEGQ010000136.1, on the reverse strand, counting down.
TGATCGAAGGGGTCCGCGAAAAATGGCTCGCTGAAGATTCGTTTCTGCCCGCCGAGCTCGAGCCGGGTTGGAGACATCAACTGCGCCGGATCGGCACGTGGGCCTCGGCCGGCCTGGTGACGTCGCTGGCCGCCTGGCTGGGTTCCATTCCATTGGTGGCGTATTATTTCAATTTATTTACTCCATCGAGCCTGGTGGCGAACATGATCGTGGTGCCGCTCAGCAGCGTGGCGCTTGCCGCGAACATGGCGAGCCTGGCGGTCGGCGCCTTCCTTCCCGGAGCGGCCGAACTCTTCAATCACACCGCGTGGCTGGCGATGTGGCTCATGGTGAAGATCAGCCAGGCGGCCGGCCATTGGAGCTGGGGTTGTTTTTATGTGGCAACCCCGTCGCGATTGGCGTTCGGGCTCTATTACGGGGTGCTGTTTTTTATCATGGGCCGAGGATGGCGGCATTCCCGCTGGCGGGTGCCTGCCATTGTCACGCTGAGCTTGCTCTTCGGCGGGTGGGCAACCGCCGCCTGGTCCCGTCATCTCACGATCCGTCTGACCGCGATTCCGCTGAATGGCGGAGAGTCGATCGTCGTCGACGCGCCGGGCGGCCGCCGGGATTTGTTGATTGACTGCGGAAACCAGAGCGCCGCGGAGTTTGTGATGAAACCATTCCTGCGATCGCAGGGCCTCGATGGTTTTGACGCCCTGGCATTGACCCATGGGGACGTTCATAATGTCGGCGGCGCGGAGTTCATCCTGCAACAATTTCGCATCGGCAATGTGTTCATCAGCCCCGTGGAATTTCGTTCCGCGGCGTATCGCGATTTGAAAGGGCGGCTGGCAGCCAGGACCGTGGTGCAACGGGGTTCCCGCGCGGGACTTTGGACCGTGCTGCATCCCGATGCCACCGATCA
>JBEEGQ010000135.1:0-24513 GCA_041166945.1 Verrucomicrobiota bacterium | reverse complement strand
CTCCCGTCTGTCAGATAGCCTGGTCCTTCCGAGGCATGGTGAATCTTCAGGTGAACTTGCTTCAGTGATGATTTGAAACCCGGCAGTCGGGAACAGTCTTTTGGAAAGAGCGGCAGTCCGTTTCAGACATCAAACATCATGAGTAACGCAAAACTGTTCGTGGGAAATCTCTCCTACAACACGACGGAAAACGACCTGCAGGACGCGTTCGCTGCGCATGGCACGGTCGTCGAAGCCAACCTGATGGTGGACCGCTTGAGCGGCCGGCCCCGCGGGTTTGCTTTCATCACCATGGGGACGCCTGAAGAGGCACAGAAAGCCATCGACGCCATGAACGGCGCCCAACTCGATGGCCGCGCGTTGACTGTCAATATCGCGCGCCCGCGCGAAGATCGCCCCGCTGGCGGCGGCGGGGGCGGGGGTGGCGGCGGCGGACGTGGACCACGTCGCGAATATGGCGGCGGCAGCGGTGGGGGAGGCGGGGGAGGCGGCGGCGGCGGGGGCGGTCGCCGCGAACGCTATTAAGCTGTTCCTGATTTCACGCGGGGACCGGCTCGACCGGTCCCCGCTTTTTTTTGAATGATGCGCCACTGATCAGCGCCCGGCTTCATCCGCAAAAACGGCATCTTACCTGAAGAAGTCCCCTATTCCAGCCCGGCGGTTTCCGGGAAACCACAGACGATGTTCATGCTTTGAACCGCCTGCCCGGAGGCACCTTTGATAAGGTTATCCTCGGCGCTCATCACCACCAACCGGCCAGTGCGGGTGTCCAGACGCCACGCGATGTCCACCCGGTTCGTGCCAACGACATTTTTTGTGTCCGGCAGATTATTGGCATCCAGCATCCGGACGAAGGGCTCGTCCGAATAGGCCTGAGCGTAACAGGCTTCAATTTTTGCGCCCAGCGCTGCGGCCTGTTCGTCGGTGCTGAAATGTTGTTCGGGCGCGAGGTAAAGCGTGGTGAGAATGCCGCGGTTCACCGGGATCAAATGGGGCGTAAACTGGATCGTGACGGGCACCCCGGCAGCCAGCGACAATTGCTCCTCGATCTCGGACAGATGCCGGTGTTTGGGCACACCATAGGGCCGGGCGCTTTCGTTGCATTCGCAGAACAAATAGTCGGCATCCGCCTTGCGCCCTGCCCCGCTGACGCCGCTGAGGCTGTCGGCGATGATGCCCGTGGATTTGATGAGACCGCCGCGCAACAGCGGCAGCAGCGGAACGAGGATGCTGGTGGGATAACAACCGGGCGACGCTATCAGCAATGCGCCGCGAATCTCCTGTCGGTAGGCTTCCGGCAGGCCGTATACCGCCTTCCTCAAGAGCTCGGGCGCCGGATGTTCGTGCGCATAGAATTCCCTGTAAACCGCGGGGCTCCGAAGCCTGAAATCCGCGCTGAGATCGATGGTGATGCATCCCGCCTGAACCAGGGGGATCGCAAACTCGGCGGCGACGCCATGAGGCAGCGCCAAAAAAACCACCCCGGCCTGTTTGGCGAGCACTTCCGTGTTCGGTTCAGTGAAGCGAAGCGTCCGCGCCCGGGGATGACTGGCCAGCCGGGGATAAACCTGCGCGACCGTCTGGCCCGCGCTGTGGCGCGAGGTCACAGCGATGAGTTCGACGTGCGGATGGTGCAGAAGCAACCGCACAAGTTCCGCTCCCGAGTAACCGGAGGCGCCGATGATGGCCACTTTCTTCATAATGCCTGTCGAACGACGGATGGATCCTCGCAAATCCGGCCCGCCAGGTCAGCCGCGAAATGCCGATGTGAATCGCGGCAAACAAAAACCCCGCCAGCCTGCGCCAGCGGGGCTTCGTGATTCGAAAAATCTTAACGCTTCGAGAACTGGAAACGTTTGCGGGCGCCGGGCTGGCCGTATTTTTTTCGTTCCTTCATGCGCGGGTCGCGGGTGAGGAGTCCGGCAGCCTTGAGGGTGGGACGCAATGCAATGTCGGCCACCAGGAGGGCGCGGGCGATGCCATGACGAACAGCGCCTGCCTGTCCCGCCGGGCCGCCGCCATTCACATTCACGCGCACATCGAACTTGTTCACGAGCTGCGTGACCACGAACGGCTTGGTGACCATTCCCCGCAGGATCTCCGTGTTGAAATAATTCTCGAAGGGCCGCTTGTTAATCGTGATTTTGCCCGAACCATTCGCCAGGCGCACGCGCGCCACGGAGGTTTTGCGGCGGCCGGTGCCCAGGAATTCGTTGGTCTTGTCTGCCATAGTTAAAAATCGATTAGTTCGCCGCTTTAGTTCGCGGCCTTGAGGCCGGCCGGTTGCTGGGCGCTGTGGGGATGGCTGGGGCCTTTGTAAACTTTCAGCTTCGTCAGGAGCACCCGGCCGAGTCGGTTTTTGGGGACCATGCCCTTGACCGCGTGGTGGATGAGATCCTCGGGGCGCTTCGAGCGGACCTCCGCCACCGTGCGCCGCCGCTCGCCGCCCTTCCAGCCCGAGTAAGACATGTAAACCTTCTGCGTCTCCTTGTTGCCGCTCACGCGAATTTTTTCCGCGTTGATGACCACGACAAAATCGCCGGCGTCGAGGTGCGCGGTGTAAACCGGCTTATGACGGCCACGCAACAGGTTGGCGACCTGCACGGCAAGGCGGCCTAATACAGCCCCATCGGCATCGATGACATGCCATTGACGGTTGTCCAAATTGACTTTCGGCAGAAATGTTTTCATTGCGGAACCAATCTAAGGAGCGGGGAAACTATCAAACGAACGGGTGGAGTCAACAGGCTTTTTGATTCAAATGCTGCATTTGGACCGTCGGCCGGAGCTTTCCAAGGCAAACTCACCCGGAAAATTCGCGCGGCGTCGCGTGCTCCGCCGTGGCCGCCATGTCGCCTGTCGACGACAGCGCTCGGTATTCATGGATGCGGGCGAGCGCCCGTTTCCCACGCAGCCTCATGCGAATGAGGAACGAATTCCTGCCCAGCAGATCGCCACGCGCGATGAAAATCCCCCGGCAGTCCGCGCACTCGTGCTGTCTATGGAGTCGGCGCCCGGTGGACCTTGTCCGCCTTGGGTCCCTTGTCGCTATCGACCAATTCGTAGCTGACAGTTTCCCCTTCCTGCAAGGTTTTGTATCCGTTGCCGAGGATGCACGAGTGATGGACAAACACGTCCTGCCCGGTGTCCTGGAGGATGAATCCAAATCCCCGTTTGTTATCGAACCATTTCACTTTGCCGCTGGCCATAACATAGATCCTTCCATGAGTTGCGTGCGGGGAGTTGCGCGTCGCACCAGGGAAACAACGCGGCAGGTGCATCCACGACGTACGTCTTCTTTCAACTCCACATCTACGACGGTGAACGCCGGACGTTAGGAAATCGAAGTTCCAGGGTCAAGCGTTGTTTGCGCGCTGTTTCGGATCGCGTCCCATTCCGCCATCCACGCCGCGCTCCTCGATCACAAAAGTGCGCCGCCGCACCCAGCAATTCCTGTCGTCAGCCGCATCGCCAATGCTACAACTCGCGCGATGTTGGAACCGGTTGTCAGCACACAGCCCGCCGTCGAGGTCGTCAATGTGTCACGACGATTCGGCTTGTGTGCCGCCCTCACGGATCTGCATCTCAAGATCGGCGCGGGCGAATTCCTTTCCATCCTCGGGCCTTCCGGTTGTGGCAAGACCACGCTGCTCCGAATTATCGCGGGGCTGGATCTCCCCGACGCCGGCTCCATCCATCTCTTCGGCCGCGATGTGACGCGTGTTCCCGCGCATCAACGGCCGGTCAACACCGTGTTTCAGTCGTATGCGCTTTTTCCGCACCTGACCGTGCGCGACAACATTGCATTCGGGTTGCGAATGAAAAAGGTGGCTGCGGAAGAATCGAAACGGCGCGTGGCAGCGGTGATGGAGACCACGCAGATCGCGGAGCTGGCCGATCGCAAACCCTCCGGCTTGTCAGGCGGGCAGAGTCAGCGTGTCGCCCTGGCGCGCGCATTGGTAAATGAACCGAAAGTTCTCTTGCTGGATGAACCGCTGGGGGCGCTCGATCTCAAATTGCGCCGTCAGCTGCAGGGCGAACTGCACTCACTTCAAAGGCGTCTCGGCATCACGTTTGTCTTTGTCACCCACGATCAGGAGGAGGCCCTCGCCCTCAGCGATCGCATCGCTGTCATGAACGAGGGCCGAATTGAGCAATTGGGCGGCGCACAGGAACTTTACGAACACCCGCGAAACCGGTTCGTCGCCCGGTTCCTCGGCGCCTGCAACCTGCTGCCCGGGATCGTTCGCGGGATAGACGGCGCCTCCCTGATCATTTCAACGAGCCTGTGCGAAATCAAAGCCCTCCCCGCCCAGGGAGTCCGCGCCTTCACGATCGGAAATGCGTGCACGCTCGCCGTTCGTCCCGAAAAAATGATCCTGCGCGATGCGGCGGACGGTCCCCGATCCGGGGAACTCGAGGCGCGGATCCTGGGAGCAATTTACAACGGAGCCGCCACGACCTTCGAATTGGACATCAACGGAACACAAATTCATGTCACCTCCATGAGCGGCGTCGCATCGGAAAATCGAAAGCCGGGTCGGCGTCTTTTCGTCCTGCCGCCCGGGCCCGAAAATAGCATCGTGCTCGAAGACTGATGAGCGCCTCGGATCGAACAAGGGTGCAACGTGGCGAGGTGATCACGCGCCGCGCCGAGCTGCGGCGCGTCGTCGGGACCGTGGCGCCCGGCGCCGGCTGGCTTCTCGTTTTCTTCGCCATCCCGCTCCTGTTGATCGTCACTGTCAGTTTCCTGTCGCGAGGCCAGTACGGGACGGTCGAAGGCCCATTCACGTTTGAGAATTACCGGAGGCTGGCGGGATTTGGCTGGCTCGGGTTCGATCCGCTCTACCCGATCATTCTTTTGCGGAGCGTGACATTGGGCCTTGTGACGACGGCGCTCGCTGTGCTGGGAGGCCTCCCGCTGGCATTTTTCATGGCGCGCGTGGGGCGACGCTGGAAAAGGATTGTCATCGCACTGGTGCTGATCCCGTTTTGGACCAATCTCCTCGTCCGCACTTATGCATGGCAAATCCTCCTGGCCCCCGATGGGTGGCTCGCGGCAGCGACGACGGCGGCAGGCTTGACGACTGCCGGGGAGGCGCTGTATCCGGGGGCGCTCGCGGTTTATGCGTGCCTGGTTTGCGACTACCTGCCGTTCCTGGTGCTGCCCCTCTATGCGTCCGTTGAAAAAATAAACTGGACGCTTGCCGAGGCGGCGAGGGACCTGGGAGCCAATCGTTGGAACGTCTTTCGGCATGCCATCCTGCCCCAAATCCAACCCGGCCTGATCGCCGGAAGCCTGCTGGTATTTCTCCCGGCCACCGGACAATTCGTAATTCCGGATCTTTTGGGAGGAGCAAAGACCACGCTGCTCGGCAATCTTGTTCAACAACAGTTCGGTCCGAATCTCGACTGGCCTTTCGGCTCGGCGATCGCCGTGGTGAGTTTGGTGATCGTTCTGGTTACGCTCGGGTTGCTCGCGCGCCAACACGGGTCGGAGGAGGAACTCGCTTGAAAAAACGGATGCCGCCCCTGCTCCGTTGCGTGGCCTGGCTGCTCTTCGCCTTTCTGTATGCGCCCATCCTGGTCGTGGTTGTCTTTTCGTTCAACACGGCGCGATTCGGCGCGTCGTGGCAAGGTTTCACACTGGATTGGTACCGCAAGTTGTTCGCGAACGAGATTGCCCTGGACGCTTTACGTCACACGCTGATCCTGGCGATCGCGAGCACCCTGGTGGCTACGGCGATCGGTTCCCTGCTCGGGTATGCGCTGCGACGGTTCACATTCACCGGGCGGCGGCTCATGATTCAGCTGCTGCACATTCCGGTGTTCGTGCCCGACATCGTCATGGCGGTATCGCTTTTGTTGCTATTTAAATTCCTTCGACAGTGGATGGGAATTTTCGAGCTCGGCCTTCACACGATGGCGCTCGCGCACATCACCTTTCAAATCCCCTTCGTCGCGATCGTGGTGCGCGCCCGCCTGGCCGGCCTGGATCCGGTTCTCGAGGAGGCAGCCCACGATTTGGGCGGCGACGCGCGCCAGGTTTTCCGACACGTCACCCTGCCCCTGATGCTCCCCGGAATTTTTGCCGGCGCGCTGCTGGCCTTCACATTGAGCCTGGATGATTTTGTCGTGAGTTTTTTCACGAGCGGCGCGGGGTCGGTGACGCTGCCGATCCTGATTTATTCCTCGGTGAAACGCGGCATCACCCCCGAAATCAACGCGCTGTCGACCATTCTGATCGTGCTGTCAGCGGCCGCCACAGTGACGGTGACCTTGCTTCAACGCCGGGAGCGGCCTTAAATCCGAATGATGATCGTTACTCATTTCAACCGAGTCCTCCGACCGGCACTGCAACGATGGCGGGGCGCCGTCTGGATGGCCTGGCTGCTGGGAGCGGGAATTTCCCACTCGCCTGCGGCGCAACAGCTAAATCTTTTCATCTGGAGCGAATACATCGATCCCGCGGTTGTGGCGGATTTCGAGAAGAAATTCGATTGCAAGGTGACCCTCGATTTTTATGAAGATGAAGCGGCGATGATGGCCAAACTCCAAGCAGGAGGCGCTCGATTCGACGTGGTGGTGCCGCCCGATCACAAGGTGCCCGCACTCATTCAACTCGGGCTCATCGCCCCATTGCGGCACGCCAATATCCCGAACCTGAAAAATCTGGATTCGAAGTTTGCCAATCCCCCTTACGACGTCGGAAACCGTTTCACGGCCGCGTATCAATGGGGCACAGTGGGCCTATTCGTGCGCGGGCCGGGAACGGCCCGGGAGGAGACGTGGGGACTGGTCTTCGATCCAACCCGGAACCCGGGTCCGTTTGTGCTGATCGATAATGCGCGAGACCTCGTCGGCGCAGCACTGAAGTTCAAGGGGCATTCGCTCAACAGCACCGACCCCGCGCAGTTGAAGGAGGCGCGCGACATTCTTCTCGCCGCCAAAAAACGCTGCGTCGGATTCGAAGGGTCGGTGGGCGGCAAAAACCGGGTTCTGGGGAAGTCGGCCAACATCGCGATTGTTTACAGCGGCGAAGCGGCGCGCGGACTTGCCGAGGACAAGGCGACGCGCTACATCCTTCCGCGCGAAGGCAGCCAAATCTGGCTGGACAATCTCGCGGTGCTCGCCAGGGCGCCTCATCGCGATCTCGCCGAGCAATTCATCAACTTCCTTCTCGATGGCGCGGTCGGCGCCAGGATTTCGAACTTCACCCAGTTCGGCACGCCGAATAAGGCGGCACGTCCATTTATCAGGCCGGCGGATCTCAGGAATCCGGCGATCTATCCGTCGCCAGAGATGATGGCGAAGCTGGAATTCCTCGAGGATCTCGGCGCCAGGACACGTCTTTACGACGAGATTTGGACCTACATCAAATCGAAGTGACCCGTTTGATTGACCTTTGGGGGGTGCGTCGTCAAACTCTCGCACGATTTTTGCATGAACATGAATCCTCACTTCCGGGCCGTGCTGGCAGTCACGGCGCTGGGCACGGCCCTTTCATTCGCCGCCCAGGCGGCTGACAAAATCGATTTCGCCCGCGAGATCCAACCCCTGCTCGAATCCACCTGCCTGAGTTGTCACAAGGAGGGCAAACAGGAGGGCGGCCTGCTGCTTCACACCCGTAGCCAAGCCGCCAAGGGCGGGGACAGCAAGGGACCTGGATTGGTCGCCGGCAAACCAGCGGACAGCGCGCTTTACAAAGTCACCATCCTGCCCAAGACCCACGATGATGTGATGCCTCCCAAGGGGGATGTGCTGACAAAGCCGCAGACCGAAGCGCTGCGACTCTGGATCGAACAGGGCGCTGAATGGCCGGCGACCGTTGCGCTCAAACAACGGCCCCGTATCAAATTCAGCGAGGACATCCAGCCATTGCTCGAGTTGAATTGCGTTGCCTGTCATCGGGATGGTTTTAGCAGGGGCGGATTGCGGTTGGACGAGAAGGAACTGGCGTTCAAGGGCGGCGACACCGGCCCCGGCCTGGTGCCGTTTCGGCCCCGCGAGAGCCTGGTGTATAAGAACACAACTCTCGCCGTCGATGACGAAGCGTTGATGCCGCCGGCAAAAAAGGGCGGGCCGTTGCCCAAGGAAAAAATTGAGTTGCTGTCCAGCTGGATCGAACAGGGCTGCTCCTGGCCGGACGGAGTGAAACTGTCGCCGAAAAAGGCGGACGAGGTGGCAGGCGCCGATGAGGGGGGCACCGTCCTGGCCATCCACAAGAAGATCATGGCCAATCTCCGAGAAAAAACGCAGGCGGAGATGAAAGGCTATACCAACAGCATTCCCGGCACGCCCGTCACGTATGGCATGGTGCCCATTCCCGCCGGAGAATTTGTCCTCGGCAGCCCGCCCTCGGAAAAAGGGCGCAAGGCGGACGAAGGGCCCCAGGTCAAATTGAAAATTCCAGCCTTCTGGATGGGCACCTGCGAGGTCACTTGGAACGAGTATGACCTGTTCATGTACACCGATCAGGAAAAGGCCATGACGCTCGAGACAAATAATCCCTACCTCGACAAGGTGTCAGACGCCGTCAGCCGTCCTACAAAACCCTATGCCGAGATGAGTTTCAACATGGGCAAGGGCGAGCACCCGGCCATCAGCATGACGCAGCATTCGGCCAATAAATATTGCGAATGGTTAAGCGCCAAGACCGGCCACTTTTACCGGCTGCCCACCGAGGCGGAATGGGAATACGCCTGTCGCGCCGGGACCACCACGGCCTATTTTTTCGGCGACGACCCAGCGGAAATGTCCAAATACGCGTGGTTCGGAAAAAACAGCGAGTTCCAATATCAAAAGGCGGGCAGGAAGCTGCCAAATCCATGGGGATTGCATGACATGTACGGCAACGTGACCGAGTGGTGCCTCGACCAATACAAGCCCGGCAGCTATGCCAAGTTCCCCGGCGGCGCAGTCAATCCGTGGGTTCCCTCGACGACCTCTTATCCGCATGTCGTTCGTGGCGGGCATTGGGATGATGACGATATGGCGATGTTGCGCAGCGCCGCGCGGCGGCACTCCGACCCCTCCTGGAAACAGCAGGATCCGCAGCTGCCCAAAAGCATCTGGTATCACACGGATGCCCAATGGCTTGGCTTCCGGATCGTGCGTCCCCTCGAAGTGCCGTCTGCGGCGGAGATGCAGAAACTGTGGAACAACGGCGTGGAGGACGAAGGAAAAAACTAGCCCCGGTGCCGCCGGGCGCCTCAGAGATTCCCCAGACTAAGTGCGCGCAATGCGTCCCGTTGTGCCTGTTCTGGAGGGAAGTTCCTCCTCTCCCGTCCTTCGGACACCCTCTCCTCCATTTCTGAAATGGAGGAGAGGGATGGGGCGTTTCAGTTCAGATGCGGTTACTGGGCAGCGTTTTCAGCACCTCACCAAATTTGCGGAAAAAATCGTCCATGATGGTTTTCGCGGCCGGTTCCACAAGGCGGGCTCCCACGAAACCCAGGAGGCCGCCGACCTTCACCTCCGCATCGCAATCGAGTTGAGTTCCGTCCGTGGCCTCGGCGAGGCGAATCCTGGCCTCGATCTTCACGGAGCCGGCGCCGCTTTTGGCCTCGATCTGAAGCGTGTAGGACTCCGGGGGATTCATATCCTTCAGCGCCACCTTTCCGGCATAGGTGCCCTTGAGACCGCCCACGTCGATGCGCAGCTCGGCGTCGTAAGTGCCCTCGCCCGTCCGCACCAGTTTCTGGCAGCCATCGATGACGCGTTCGAGCACCTCGGGATTTGTGATGGCCCGAAAAACCTTCTCCCGCGGAACCGGAAAGTAATGAGTGAAATTGAGGTCAATCGACGACATCGACCGGCACGATGACAAATCCAGGGCCGCAAGGAACGTTTTTTTTAACCGGTCGTCAAAGCCCGCTCGGGTGATCCAGGAATTCCCACGGGATGCCAAATTTGCGCGACAACTCGGCTCCCAACGCTTTCACGCCGAAGGTTTCGGTGGCGTAATGACCGCCGTAAAGAACATTGACGCGCAGCTCCTGGGCGAGTCCGAAGGTCCAGTGAGGTCCCTCGCCGGTGATGAACGTGTCGACTCCTTCCGCCGCGGCGCGCTTGACCTCGGCGCCGGCGCCGCCCGTGACGATGCCGATGCGGCGGCAGATTGTTGGACCTCCGGGCAGGACGACCGGCTCGGCGCGCACGACCAACTCAAGGCGCTTGGCGAGTTCCTTCAACGGCACGGAGGCCGAGGCCTGCACCCCCAGGTGCTGCTCCTTCTCGAAAAAGAACGGTTTAAGATTTCGCAGTCCAAGGGCTCCTGCGAGCTGCACGTTGTTGCCAAGACGCGGATGGAGATCGAGCGGCAGATGGGAGCTGTAGACGGCGAGGTTGTTTTCGATCATGAGCCGCATCAGTTCGTAATTGCGGCCCGTCCAGGGATGGCGCGCTCCCCAAAATAATCCATGATGAACAATCAAGAGATCCGCCTTGGCATCGATCGCCATTCGGATGGTGGCGAGGCTCGCATCCACTGCGGCGGCAATCCGCTCGATGCCTCCGCGATTCTCGACCTGCAATCCATTATGGGCGCCGTCGTAGTCAGCGACATCCGACGTTCGCAATGTGCGCTCGCAATACCGGACCACCTGCGAAAGCGAAACTCGGGACATGAGTGGCGGGAGGCGACCGGACAGATCGTCGGAAGGAATTCGGTTACCGTCGCGGGCTTTGACAGCGAACCTCAAACATCGCAGATCGTCACGCCTTGCTTCAGAGAGGCAAGGACGTCCGGGCGTCGCGGGATGAACTCCTGGGCCACATGACCTTTGAAGCCGCTCTCGGCGATCGCTTTCATGACGGCGGCATAATGAATCTCCTGGGTGTCATCGATCTCGTGACGGCCCGGGACACCGCCCGTGTGGTAATGGGCGAAATATTGATGGTTCTTCCGGATGCTCGCGATGAGGTCCCCCTCCATGATCTGCATGTGATAAATATCGTAGAGCAATTTGAACCGCTCCGAGCCGACGCGTTTGCACAATTCAACGCCCCAGGCCGATTTGTCGCATTGATAATCGGCGTGATCCACACGGCTGTTCAACAATTCCATCACCGCGGTGACATTATGCTTTTCGCAGATCGGAATTATTCGTTGCAGGCCGGCGGCGCAGATTTCCAAACCCTCCTGGTCGCTCTGGCCTTTTCGGTTGCCTGAGAAACAGATGATGTTTTTGAACCCGGCTTCCGCCACTTTTGGGGCGGTCTCCTCGAAAAACGCGGCGATCTTTTCGTGATTCTCGCGCCGGTTCAATCCGCTTCCAATGCCGCCGGGGACGCCGCTGACCATGGCGCAGCTCAATCCGTGCTTTTTGAGGGTCGGAAAATCCTTCACCTCGAGCAACTCAATCGACTGCAACCCCATTTCCTTGCCCGCGACGCAGAGATCCTCGAGCGAGACTTTTCCATAGCACCATTTGCAGACCGAATGGTTGATGCGTCCCTTCAACGCGGGGCCGGCAGCCGCTTCGGCGGCGTCGAGGCGCGTCTGCAATGAGGAGGCGGTTGCCACAGCCAGGGCGCTGCCGGCGACACAGCCGAGAGCGGAACGACGGGTGATATGAGGAGTCATGGTGCGATGAGGTTCGGAGATTGGTCTGGAAAGACTACAGCGCAAACGGGGCGCGGCGTCAACCCGCCTGAGAAACCAACGCGCCACCGCGGCAGGGCTGACTAATTCCTCCTCTCCCGCCTTCGGAGACCCTCTCCTCCATTTCTGAAATGGAGAAACGATTCCCCGGGACTTTTGTGCACGCATTGCTGCCCGTAACCGGTGTTGGAAGCTTCTCTGCACCGGCCCTTTTATTCCGCCATGTGTTTAACGCCAAAGGCGCGGCTTTATCCCAGCCTGTGGGCAATGCCCCAGGAAAAGGCCGTTGGCCTTTCAGAGCGCTGAAGGCGCGATTAATGGTGCTCGAGAAATGGCCTTTCTCGCAATGATAAATCGGGCTTTCAGCCCTCACACGGTTGTGTTGCGTCTTTCCTGGGGCGTTGCCCCAGGCTGGAATAAAACGCGCCTTTGGCGCTAAACACGTGAACCAGCGGACCGCAGGGTCACAGCGGGCTTTTGGTTTTCGACTCGAGCCGGATCCGGCCAATGACCATGCGCTTGTCCACTGCCTTGCACATGTCGTAGATGGTCAATGCCGCGACGGACACCGCGGTGAGTGCCTCCATCTCGACGCCTGTCTGGGCGGCGATTTTTGCCGAGGCGCGAATCCGAATGCGATCGCGGGTGACGGGAATTTCAAAGGTAACTTCGCAATGGGTGATGGGCAGCGGATGGCAAAGCGGGATCAGGGTGCCGGTCCGTTTGGCGGCCTGAATGCCGGCGATGCGCGCGGTGGCGAGCACATTGCCTTTCGCGATTTTACTCGAAGCCACCAGCGCCAGCGTGGCGCGTTGCAGCCGGATTTCGCCGGTCGCCACGGCCTCGCGCCGGAGCGCCGGTTTGCCGGATACATCCACCATGCGCGCATCGCCATGGGCGTCCAGATGTGTCAGTCGTCTCATCGGCTCGAATTAAATCGCGTCCTTCCACGCCACCACCGCCGCGCGCATCTGCGCAGCGGAATCCAAGCGGGGCTTGATGAAACGGGGTGTGAACCATGGGAATGCGCCGACCAAATCGTGCGTGACGAGAATTTGACCGTCGCAATCCGGCCCCGAGCCGATGCCGATGGTCGGCACCGCGACGCTCTCCGTGATCGCCTTCGCCACCGGCGCCACCACCAGCTCGAGCACAATTCCGAAAACGCCCGCATCCGCGAGCGCCGTGGCGTCCGCGAGCAATGCTTCCCGCTCGGCTTCCTTTCGTCCCTTGATATGGTAGCCGCCCTCTTCGAGAACGTGTTGGGGGAGCATTCCCAAATGGCCCAGAACAGGGATATCGGCCGCGATGATCGCGCGCACCTGGGCGAGAATGGCGCAGCCGCCTTCCGCTTTCACAGCTTCGGCGCCCGCGGCCACCAGGCGACGGGCATTCGCAAGGGCGTCCTCCGGGGTGTCATAACTGCGATACGGCAGGTCCGCCACCAACAACGCCCTCGGCCGCGCCCGCGCCGCGGCGCGAACATGATGTTCCATCTCGGCCATCGTCACATGCGTCGTGTCCGGATATCCCAAAACCACCATCCCCAGGGAATCGCCGACCAGCAGCAGCGGAACGCCCGCCTCGTCCAACAGGCGGGTCATGGGATAATCGTAAGCCGTGAGCGACGCGATTTTTTCGCCGCAACCTTTCATCGCGCGGATGGCATTGGCAGTCAGTTTGGCCGCGGTCATACGTAAAGGGCGGATTTCAGTTCCAACACCAGCACGCTCATGATCGGATGCCGCCGATCCGGGTCGCGATCGAGGCATTTGAGAATCGTTTTTTCCACCGCGATGGGGATGTCGGGATTGATTTCGCGCGGAGTGGCAAAGCCGGCGCTGCGATCGAGTTGAAGGCGCAGAATATCCTTCGGGGTGTCGCCGCCGAACGGCTTTTGGCCGGTCAAAACTTCGTAGGCCGTGACTCCAAAGGCGAAGATGTCCGCGCGATGATCAAAGGGTTCCCGCTGCAATTGTTCCGGGGCCATGTAGGCGGGGGTTCCCGGGTTCCTGGAAAATTTCTTCGGTTGATCCGGCCGGGATTGCGCCAGGTCGAAATCGACCAGGCGGACACTGGCATTGCGGGTGACCAGGACATTTTCCGGCTTGAAATCCAGGTGCATAAAGCCGCTGTCATGCACGTGCTCCAAAGCGATGGCCATGTCGATCAGGATATTTCCAACATTCTCAGCGAGCAATTCATCACCCCGGTACATCAGCTGTTTCAGGTTCGAGCATTCCAGGTATTCCATCAGGCAATACAATGTGCCCTCTATTTTGCCGTGCTCGCGGTAGCCAATCACATATTCATGGCTGTGAATGGCCTTGAGAATCTGGCAGCCGCGAAGAAAACGGCGGCGGGCGACGAAGTTGAATCGAAGTTTGTCGTGAATTTTACGGAGCGCGAATGGCTTGAGATCCCCATCGGTCGCCAGCCAGATGTCAGCCATGCCTCCGCTGTTGATCAGCTCCTGCAAATAGAAGCGCCCGAACGGCCCGGGTTTCGGACCCGGCTTGTCGTCCAGCTTGAAAAGATCTTCGGGCGGCATGGGAACTCTTGCTCGACGCCGATCTAACATGGAGTTCCGAAAACCTCAAAGCTCAAAGCTAAACCCGCCATCCATCAAGCCTATTCGCCCAGCAAATGCACCGTCAGCTTTCGGCGATGGGGCGCGCCGCGATGTTCCCAAAGATAGACTCCCTGCCAGGTGCCGAGCGACAGCCGGCCCGCGGCAAAAGGAATGGTCAAATTCACGGTCGTCAGCGCCGTTCGAATGTGCGCCGGCATGTCGTCCTCACCCTCCGCTGTGTGTTGCAAAATAGGATCCCCATCCGGCGCCAGCCTCGAAAAAAAACGCTCCAGGTCCCGCCGCACCTCGGGATCCGCATTCTCCTGAATCAACAGCGACGCCGACGTGTGCTGCAAATGAAGTGTCGCAATTCCCATCTGCAAACCGCTTTTGGCCAGCACCGCGCCAACCGCCTCGGTGATGTCCACAAACCCGCGTCCGCGAGTGGGAAATGTCAGATCCTGAAGCGACTGTTGGAGCATGGCATCCGATCCGTTTCAGCGAGCGCGCCGATGGCAGGAAACGAGGGTTGAAGCGACGAGCGCACGGTCATCGCGCCGCTGTCACCGATTTCTTGAGGAGATTCTCGAACTCCATGTTTCGCGGAATGCCGCCGGCGATCGCCTTGTTGTAATGATATTGCGCCAGCTCCGGAAAGCCGGGCTGCTGTGTCGCATAAAGCACCGCCAGTTGATAGTGCGGCTCGCCCCAGGTGGGTTTCAGCTGGACGGCCTTGCGCAGGGCGGTCTCCGCCGGGCCGCGATTTCCCTTTTGGATAAGCGCCCGTCCGAGCATGTAGTGGGTGTCGGGCCTATCGGGGCGCAGCTTCGCGGCCATGCTCAGGGCATCGATCGCTTCGTCGTATTTCTCCTGCCGAAATTTCAGGTCGCCCAACATCGCCAGGCTGGCAGGGTGATTGGGATCAATGGCCAGCCCCTTCTTTAAGTTGGCCTCCGCCTCTGTCGTCTTGTCCTGGTCAAGCTGCGCAGCCGCCAGGCGTGACAACAGATAAACATTGCCTTCGTCCATGCGCAGGATTTCGTTCAGCTTCGCCTCCGCCTCGACATACTTGCCCGCATCGATGGCGCGTTCGGCAGCGGCCATCAGCCCGCCGGCGCCCGCGGGCAGTTCATCCCGTTTTTTTTGCGCGGGAGGAATGCTGGCATCGACGACCACCGGTTTGGCAGCCGCCGTGGATTCCTTCGGAGCCGGTTGCTTGAAGAAGACGAGTTCCTCGGCGGTGTAAGGAACGCTCTTGGCCTCGAAGATCGCGATGCGCGCGCGAAGGGCTTCCATCTGCTTCTCCAGCGCTTCGCCCGCTGGCGATGAAGTGGCGGCGGCAGGATGTTGGTTGGATGGCGACGTGGCGGCGCTCAGTTTCTGCAAAAGATCATCGCGCTCCTTCCGTGCCGAATCAGCAGCGGCCTGTGCAGCCGCCAACTGGGTTTCAAAAGCCTGCGGCCGTGAACTCGCAGCTGTTCCATTGCTGCGCACCCAATCGAGTAATCTTTTTTCCATCGCAACTTGCTCGGATTGCATAACCCGGTTGCTGGCCTGAAGCATGGCCACCGCCTCCTTGAGCGAAAGTGTCTCGCCAGGAATTCCCGGGGCCGGGCTGATCGCTTTCGGTTTCGCCGCATTCTCGGCCAGTTGCCGTTGCAGTTCCTCGTTCTGGCGGCGCCACGTCTCAGCAGCGGCATTCTGTGCCGCGATCTGTCTCTTGAGCTCGTCAGCGACCGGGCCCGGCGGATTGACAGTGGTTTGCCGCGTTTGATCGAGCGAGACGGCGAGTAAATCGCGTTCTTTTTGCAGCTCCTTGATTTTCTCCTCGGCCTTGGTGAGTTCGCGGGGATCGCTGGCGGCGGGCTGGATGGTGAGCGCCTCGCGAAGTTTGGCCTCCAGCAAGGCGTTCTGGTTTGAGAGCCGCGACGCGTCCTCCTGCAATCTCCGAAGCTGATTGGTCATCAACTGCGCCGGAGAGAGGGTCTCGGCTACCGGGACGCCCGGGGCGGCGGCAGTTTTCTGGATTAAAGGCTCCAGGCGCGAGCTAATGTACTGCAGGCGAAAGCTGATAATCTTCGTATTCCAATCCGGAAATGAACTTTGAAGATTCTTCAATCCGGTCTGCGCCTCCAGGTATTTTGTGACGGCGTTGCGGGTCTGGCCTGAATCGCTCAATCGGTCTGCGTCCTGGAGAATGCCGTAGAGCTCGACATACTGATCATCGGGGCCTGCGGCGGGCGCGAAAGACGGACCAATACACAGCAGCGCCGCCAGGATCGACAACAGACGTTTCATGGGACGAGTGTAGGCCGCGGGGAAAAAATTTGGCAACGGTTACGTCAGAGCATCGCGGCCCGGCGCGAGTGCTCTGCAACCTCCGCTCGCGGGCCCCCGAGGTAACGAGGCGGCTTTCCCAGCAGACGGCGGATACTTTCCGGCTCCTGCGTTTCTCCTGAGGTCAGCGGCTGCGCGGGTAAGGGGAGTTAACCGAGCTGGTGTTTGCCGGACGCCTTGGCCCTGGCCCACCGCGCTTTGGCGGCGGCAGAAATCCGGGCAATGGCTTCGGGGCTGAAATGACGTTTGCGTCTTTTGGTGGGAAACGTGGGGGTGCCCCGGGTGGTCGCAAAGGAAGTTTTGCTCTTGTTCGCCCACCGCGCACGTTGTGCCGCGGCCATGCGCGCGCGCACCGCCGCCGACCGTTTTCGCCCGCGGCCGATCCGGGCCATTCCCGGGATGGGCGCGGACACCGCACCTGATTCGCCCAGAATCTGATTCAATTCCGCCTGGAGCTCATCAATCCGTTCCTTGACGGCCACGGCTTTGCGAAGTTGCGCGAGGGATAGGTTGGTCATAGTCATATTGGACATCGGCCAAGGTATAGGTCCAAGGGCATCCTGGGTCAAGCAGGAGAATCGAGCGCCATGGATAGAAGAAAAACCGCAGACTAGAAGCGACTTTTGTTCACCCAATCATCCCTGCACACGATGGGAAAAATGTTCAGACCATTCCCCCATCCGTATCGAACTCATCGAGCGCGTCTGGAGATTCGACGGGGGCCCACCACCCATCGACCCCCAATCATGGACGCCACGACATCGCCCGAATGATGAATCACCGCGGCGGCCGCGTCCGCCATTTTCCCGCGGAACGGCACAGCGATCATGTCGGCGGCTGCGCCGATGGAAAGCTCGCCGAGGTCCCCTGCCCTGCCCAGAGCGCGCGCGCCGTGGAGTGTCGCCATGCGGAGAATCGTTTCCGGGGAGAGCGCGGGGTCCTGGGCCGCCATCATTTGCATTTCGGCGAACAGGCTCAGCTCGCGAGGCTCCGAGCCATCCTTGCGCAGGCTCGCCAAGCTGTCTGTCCCCAAACAGATATTGACCCCGGCAGTTTCGAGTTCCGACCGTGGAAACTTTAGATGCCGGAAATAGTCATGACTGCGCGGGCAATGAACGACGCTGACGCGGTTGGCCGAGAGAAGCCCGGCGTCGTGACGCGCAAGGTGATTGGCATGGATGGCCATGAGGTTTTCATCCAGGTAACCGCAGCGCTCCAGATGTTCGACCGGAGAACCGCGGCGGGTATCCGACATGTCGCGTTGATGCTTGAGCCAGTCAAACATCGGACCCTGTCCATACATGAACATCTCGAATTCCTCCTCGCTCTCCGCCACATGAGTCACGAGCCGCCAGCCGCGTCTCTGTGCGGCGCGCGCTGCGTGCTCGAGCAGGGCCGGCGTCGTCGTGTAGGTCGCATGCGGTGACAGGCCGACGCGCCCTTCAGATTGAACCAGGCCGAGGCAATCATTCATCGCCCTTTCAACCACCTCGGCCGCCGGCTGTCGCTCGCGCAAATGGATCAGCTCGCGAAACGAAATGACCCTCAACGGCGTCGCCTCCCACGCCGCAGGCAGCAACTCGGCCACGGCCTCGACGTCCGCAACCGTCGTGACTCCCGCGCGCACCAGCATTTCCGCACCGCGCCGCCACGAGCTTGCGTAGTCGTCAATGGTCCAGGCCCCCTTCAATGCGACCAGGGCCTGGATCCAATCGGTGAACCGTTTGGGCGGCGGGATCTGCCCAGCCATCGCTGTGTAATCGAGATGACAATGCGCATTGATCAGCCCGGGGAGCAGCGCCATCTCCCCCAGATCCAGTTCGTCCTCCGTCGAAATGCCAGGCGGCAACTCCGACCGGGCGCCTACCCACGCAATGCGCCCGGCCAAAATGGCGACCGCGCCGTCGTCAATGGGCGGCCGGGCGACAGGCAAAACGATGCGGGCGCGAAGGAGCACTGGAGAGAGAGAATGAGATCCCGGACGGGCCCGTCAGGAACGCGGATCGCCGGGACAAAACGGTTGAGGAAAATCGATTACAAAATCGCTTCCTGATTGCGACGCTTAATCCGGGCGGCCTCCGTATGTTTGCGATTCTTAAGCTTGTGATGGCGCTTCCGGATTTGCTGCTCGATCTTTTTCGCTGCCTTGTCGATGGCGGCATAAAGATCGCCGTCGTGATCCTCCGCATACAAATCAGGGCCCCGCACCCCGAGCCGGAGCGAGCATTTGAACTGTCGATCGGTCACCTTGGTATGATCGTGATCGAGTGTCACCCGCGCATCCACTGCCCATCGATCGAAATGCTCAAATTTTTCGATGCGCACGAGGATGTGATCCTCAATCGCCTTGGTCAAAGTCACGTTATGCGTCGATAGAATAAACTTCATGCCCGAGAATGATGATTGGCGCGGACGAAATCCAGAGAAACCGCTGAGCGCTGCGCGGCAAAAATTTCCCACGACGGTTCAGACTCCTTCCCGGTCACGAGAATTGAATCTGCGCAAACCCCGCTCAACCCAGGGCCGCAGCCCGGCCCGCCGGCAGATGGCCCAGGTGATAGATGAGGAAGCCATGGAGGAATTGGCGCAACTCGGCCGTTTGAGAAGCGCTCGCTTTCAGGTGGCCCACCA
Organism: Verrucomicrobiota bacterium; assembly: GCA_041166945.1. GTDB lineage: Bacteria > Verrucomicrobiota > Verrucomicrobiia > Limisphaerales > JADJPG01 > DASTLJ01. Next base: position 5,368 of record JBEEGQ010000135.1, on the reverse strand, counting down.
GATCCCAGTCCGCCGTCAATAGCTGCTGCAACAGCTCACGGGTGCCCGACTGTAATTGCGTGCGCGCCGGGTCAGGTTGCAAACCGGTCGTTGTCAGAAGTTTCGCCTCGATGGCGAAAATCGTCAACGGCCCGGGAGGATGTCCCGGCAGGAAACGCAGCACATCCAGCAGCAGCTCGAATACTCCCACCAACGGCGTGTCCATCTCCGTAATCTGCTCGATCAGCCGCGAACAGTATGTCGCTTGTTGGAGCAGATGCAGATCCTCCCGCAAAGCGCGGTGCGTTTCGTGGATCGAAACCTCGCGGAGCGTGTGCAATTCACCCCGGCGACTGCGATGGAAACTCAAGTCACCGAGATGAAAAAGGTCGAGCTTGCCTCGAAACGGCGACTTCGGACGGCGCGCGCCCCGAGCGACGGTGGCGATGCGTCCCAAGTGCGGCGTCAGCCAGTGAACGATGAGGCTGGTCTCCGTCAGGAGACGTGTGCGGAGGATGATGCCCGGGGTTTTTTCGTCCATGAATCAGGCGCTCAGCTGCGGCGTCGCGAAAGCCGGGCCAATTTGAACCGGCGTTCCACAAGCTTCAGGAGCCGGTTTTCCTCCCGCTTCATCGCGCGCCGCAGCTCGGCCGAACGATCATCGAATCCGCGCAGATGCAACAACCCGTGCAGCAGGTAGCGCACGATCTCGGACTCCCAGCCCACACCAAACGCCCGCCCTTGCTTCACCGCGTCATCGAGGCTGATGAAGATCTCCCCATGGAAATCTTCGCTCACGCCTTTTGGCGACTTCCCGATGGGCCCCGACCCGCCCGACCACTGAACGACACCGGAACCGTCACGCGCGCCGGCGCCGTAATTAAAAGTGATGACGTCTGTCGAGCCGGCGTGGCGAAGATAGGTTTCATTCATCGCCGCCATTTCCGTCGAACTGATCAGATGGATTCCGAGTTCATATCGATCCGCGTTGAAGAGGCCTTCAAGTGCCCAGATGACGATGCGACGGAACAGGCGCATGTCCACCGCGCGCGCCCGCTGCCGGTTTCGGAGCGCGAGCACACAGGTCATTGCTTGGTGCCCCGGAGTTCCTCGTAGGCGGCGATGATGCGTTGCACGAGCGGATGGCGGACGACATCGCTTCGCTGAAATTCCACGATAGCGATGCCTTCCGTCCGCGCCAGCGCGGTGCGGGCCTCGATGAGACCAGAACGTTTATGGGAAGGCAGATCGATCTGGGTTACATCCCCCGTGATGACCGCCCGGGAACTGAACCCGAGCCGCGTCAGAAACATGAACATCTGCTCGGCAGTGGCATTCTGCGCTTCGTCGAGGATGATAAACGCGTGATTCAACGTCCGCCCTCGCATATAGGCCAGCGGCGCGATCTCGATGACACCCCGTTCACGGTGCTTGGTGATCTCCTCGGCCGGCAACATGTCGTGGAGGGCATCGTCGAGCGGACGCAGGTAGGGATCAATTTTTTCGTAGAGATCGCCCGGGAGAAATCCCAGCGCCTCGCCGGCTTCCACCGCAGGTCGGGTCAGGATGATGCGGGACACCTTTTCCTCGCGGAGGGCGTTCACCGCCATCGCCATCGCCAGGTAGGTCTTTCCGGTGCCCGCCGGCCCGATGCCAAATGTCACGTCATGCTGGCGGATGGCTTCGACGTAACGCTTCTGACCGGCGGTCTTCGGCGTCACCTGCGCCTTTTTCGGCGACGTCTGGATTCGTTCCGAGTAAAGGTCCTTGAGCGCCGCCACTCCGTCGTTTTGCACTACTCCGAGGGCATGCGAAAAATCACGCCCGCGAACGGGAGTTCCCGAGCGGACCGCGCTGTCGAGGATCTGGAATAGCTGCTTGGCTCTCTCCAGGCCGTCCGATGGCCCTTCCAGTTTAATCCACCCATCCCGCGCAGTGGCTTTCACTCCCAATGTTTCCTCGATGGCATGGAGGTTTTGAGCATCGTTCCCGAGGAGTTGCTGGACCGACCGGCCGTTTTCGAAGTGCAGGGTTTCAGTGGGCATGGATTTCCTTGGAGTCGATTTTAGTCTTTTACCCGCGCGGCGGGCGGGCAATTTCCCGCTAAGGCAAAGCTCACAACAAAGTTAATCATTCCAATAGCGCGGGACGCAGTTGCGCTGCCAAATCCTGCAGCGCCTGAGGCACGACCGTTGTCTGTCCCAACACCGGCATGAAATTGGTATCTCCATTCCAGCGCGGCACCACGTGAATATGCAGGTGCTCCGCAATGCCGGCGCCGGCACAGGCTCCAATGTTGATCCCGACGTTATAACCGGCCGGTTTCATCACCCGCTCCAACGCCCTCATGCAACGGCGCACCAGCTTCATCATGTCGAGCATCTCGTCGTCGGTCAGCCCGTCCAAATCTGGCACCTGCTTGTACGGCACCACCATGAGATGCCCGCCGTTGTACGGATAATTGTTGAGCACCGCAAAACAGCTCTTCGTCCGCGCAATGACATTGTTGCCGAGATCGTCGCTGCCCTGTGCCATCGCCGTGAACACACTCGCGGCGCCTGGCTCGGATGCACCGGACCTCGGCGCCAGGATATATTGAATGCGCCACGGCGCGTGCAGGCAGTCCATCGATGCATCGTAGAAAGGCCGTGTAAAAAAGTCAAAGCGACAGCCGCTCACGGCGCGGTGAGTTGCCCGCACAAAACCGGGCGGGTGGCGCCGGTGGTTTCCGGATGGTTGCCAGGGAGCCCGCGAATTCGCAACCACGCCAGCCACGCAAACGCCGCCGGCTCCAAACCCGAAAGCGGCCAACCCAGCGCCGCCGAATCCATCAGCTTTACCGACGCCCCATGTGAAACGAAGGACCGCTGGATCGCACTGACCATGCTCGGATTGCGGGCACCGCCACCGCTGAGGATCACCACGTCTGGAAAGGACCCGAGATGAATCCCGTAACTCTCCACCAACGATCGCGCCGTCAGTTCGGTCAACGTCGCCACCAAATCAAATTTCGAGAGCCGCGCCCGCTGCGCCTCCGCCAATGCGTGCTGGAAAAAAGAGTCCCCGAACATCTCGCGGCCTGTGCTTTTGGGCGGCGCCTTCCGGAAAAACGGATGCCTGAGCCATCGACGCAACAACGGTTCAGCGATCCGGCCGCGCGCGGCCCATAAACCATCCCGATCGCACGATTTTCGCCCGCCGCTGAAATGGCGCACCGCAATATCGATGAGCATGTTCGCAGGTCCCGTGTCGAAAGCCACGACGCCGGGCACCCGGCCGGTGCGCCAGTCGATCGAGGTGACGTTGCTGATGCCACCGAGGTTGTTGACGCACACATGCTGCCCGCGGCGGCCGAAGATTCGCACATGAAATGCCGTTGCCAGCGGCGCGCCTTGCCCGCCCGCCGCCATGTCCGCTGCCCGAAAATTACTCACGACGGGCGCACCCAATTTGGCAGCCAGGTACGTCGGCTCGCCAATTTGAAGCGTCGCCGGCGAACTCGGGTCGGGGTGGTGAAAAATGGTCTGGCCATGCAACCCCGCCATCTGCGGAGCCGGACATCGCCGGGGGACTGTAGCGCCTCGAGCATAAAACCGTCCGAGGTCGTGGTGTAATTGGGCCAAATCCCAACCCGTTCCTCCACCCTGCGCCGTGGTCCGAATCCTTCGCTCCAACGACGGGGGAAATTTCCGGGTCCATAAGGCGAGCAACGTGACGCGCTCCCGCGAGATGTCGCACACGGCGTAATCCACACCATCGAGACTGGTTCCCGACATAATGCCCAGCACAACGGCGGATTTCATGCGGTCAGGATATTGGCGCGGGCGCTTTCATCAAAAGAGTTAACCGAAGCCGGGCTGAAATGGGAAGCCCCGCCGGTGCGCAGCGGCGCAATCCTCCAGGAATGATTTATCTCTTCCGCCTCACCGCGCGCGACTTCATCCTGCCCCGCATGAAAGCGCTGTTCGTCCACGCTCATTACGATGATTACGAATTCACCGCGGCGGGCACTTTTGAGTTGCTGCGGCAGGCGTGGGGCGAAAAGTTTCACGCCCGGGTCCTCGTTTGCACGGATGGCAAGGCGGGGCACCATGTCCGGACCCGCGAGGAGACCGGTCGCGTGCGATGCGCCGAGCAGGACGCCGCGGCGCGGGCGGGTGGGTTTGAGTGGGCGTTGCTCCGGCTGCCGGACGGCCAGGTCCCCCGCGAGGCGTGCCTGCAATTGACTCCAGCCCTGCTCGCGGCGCTCTGGAAGGCGATTCGCGATTTCGAGCCGGATTACCTTTTTTGCCCGCCGCTGCCCGCGGATCCGCTGGCGGGGGTTCACAACGATCACCTCACCATTGCCGAATCGATTCGTCGCGTCGCTTACATGATCAATGTGCCCCATGCCTTCACACCGGAATATCCCGCCGACGAATCGCAATCCAAACTGTGCAAGGTCCCCGTGATCCTGCACGTCTACGACGGCTACATGCTGGGGGCGAATTCCCATGATTTGGAGGTCGATGTCGAGACCGTGTTTCCCAAAATCCGCGCAATGACCTGGTGCCATCAGTCTCAAGTAACGGAGTGGCTGCCGTGGGTGGGCCGGCATTCCATGGAGGTGCCGCGCTCAGCGGAGGATTGGGCCAAAACTTTGCGCGCCCGATTCGATCGAAAGAACCGTGAACTGGGCATGGCGACGACTCACGCCATGGAGGTCTTTACTCTCTCGGCGTGGGGTGTCGTGCCGGCTCTGGATCAACTGCTGTCGGACCTCCCTGTCTTTTCATCCGAATCGTCCGGGTTGGAACGCCTAAAAACCAGGCTGGCCGCCTGGGGTGCACACGGATGAGCGGCACGGATTCCTCGTGGCGCTGGACTGCGGGGACATGTCCCCGCTTTTCCTGCGTTGTGATTGGGGGTGAGCATGGTCGAAGCGTGGAGCCAAAGCGGTGGCATGCCACCGCAGTCCAAAGGTCATTCGTCAGCGTGGCGCCGATTGGCAATCGGCTGTTTCGCGGAGTGGCACTCCGCAAACGCACCGAACTGTATCGCGCTCGTCAACAAAACGGCATGCCTCGCCGTGTTGTGTTAATTCAGACCTCCTGCCGGTTGCCAACCGGCGATACAGCCGACAGCCAGTCGGCGCTACGGGGATCCCATCCGTCACCCGCGCGCCAAAGGGAATTGCGCAGCGGAGTGCGGACGTCCTCGGCCGCAGCAAGCTCCTCATGCTCCAGCATCCGAAAAACTTCGAGCGCCACGCCTCATCGGGTCTTGCTGCGCCCGGGACGGGCGCACTCGTGCGCCTGAGAAGGCGGGAAGATAGAGCGGTGGAAGTCCGCTTCCGTGCGGTGAAGAATCGTGCGGTATCGAACCGTAACTGCGTCGCAGCAATGCGGGG
>JBEEGQ010000134.1:0-5426 GCA_041166945.1 Verrucomicrobiota bacterium | reverse complement strand
TTCCGGACAACTGGTCGTTTCCAACAGCTACGTGGGGGCGCCCTCTCCCGCCCAACTTTATCTGCGCGTCACCGAAATCATGTATAACCCCACTGCTCTTGCGGGAAATACCAACGACGCGCAGGAGTTCGAATATATCGAGCTCCGAAACATCTCAGGCAGCACGACGCTCGATCTGAACGGGGTCAAGTTCGTCAATGGCATTGACTTCGCCTTCGCCGGCAGCGCCATCACCTCGCTGGCCCCCGGAGCCCGCGTTCTCGTGGTGCATAACATTGCCGCATTCACCGCCCGTTATGGCGCGGGACGGCCCATCGCCGGCCAGTACGCCGGAGTCCTCGATAACGCCGGCGAACGCATTCAATTGCTCGATAATCTCAACGAGGAAATCCTCGATTTCTCCTACAACAACACCTGGTATCCCGCCACCGACGGCTACGGCTTCTCGCTGGTCGTGTTCGACGAAAACGCGGTTCCCGATCTGTGGGCTTCGAAGTCCAACTGGCGTGCGAGCGGCAGCCTTTCGGGCAGCCCGGGCCTGGTCGATCCCGCCCCCCCTTCGCTGGCGCCCATCGTCGTGAATGAATTGCTGACTCATAGCGTTTCACCCGCCATCGATGCCGTTGAACTCTTCAATCCCACGGCCAGCCCCGTCAATGTCGGCGGCTGGTTTCTTACCGACGATTTTACCAACGTCTTCAAATATCGCATTCCCAACGGCACCGTCATTTCGGCGGGCGGTTACCTAATCCTTGATGAAAACCAGTTTAACAACGCCGCGACGACCGCCGATCCGTTCGCATTCAGCTCTTCGGGAGATGAGATCCGTTTGTCGTCGGGCGACGCGAACACCAACCTCACCGGATACATGACCAGCGAGGATCTCGGCGCCGCCCAGGCCGGCGTCAGCTTCGGACGTTACACCAACAGCCAGGGCTCCGTTCATTTTGTCGCCCAGGCCGCGAACACGTTCGGCGCGGCCAACGGCCTTCCTCGCGTCGGGCCCGTTGTGATTTCCGAAATCATGTATCACCCGCCCAATATCGTGACGCTGTTCAGTTCCACAGATAACGACATCGACGAATACATCGAGATCGAAAACACCACCGGCAGCAATCAGCCTCTCTTTGATCCCGCGGCTCCGACCAATACCTGGCGCCTGCGCGACGCGGTCGATTTCACCTTCCCCACCAATGTCACACTGCCGCCCAATGGACATCTTGTCGTGGTCTCGTTTGATCCCTCCGATTCCGCCGCGGCCGCCGGATTCCGATTCCGCAACGGCGCCAGCTCGCTCACTCCGTTGTTCGGACCGTGGCACGGGCAGCTCGACAATTCGAGCGACAGCGTCGAGTTGGTGCGGCCCAATCCGCCGGCGACCAACGGGGTTTTCTATTTCCTCGCCGACAAGGTTCACTACGAACAGGGCGGCGGGTGGACCACCAATGCCGACGGCACCGGCATGGCGCTGCAGCGGATCTCCCCGTTGCAATATGGCGATGATCCCATCAACTGGATCGGGGCCGGACGCAGCCCTGGTTTCGATGTTTCGAGCACCAATGGGCCGTTGATCACCGCGCAACCTCATGACACCAGCGTCGTGCGCAGCCTCAGCACGATGTTCAGCATCTCCGCCAGCGGCCCGCAACCCATCGTGTATCAATGGCGGTTCAACGGCTCCGCGATCGCCGGTGCCACCAATTCGATCCTGACCCTGGCAAACGTCCAGACCAGCCAGGCCGGCAGTTACAGTTGCCGCCTCGAAAATTCAGCGGGCGTCACCTTGAGCAGCAACGCCATTCTCACCGTGGTTATTCCCGCCGACATCACCCAGCAACCCGTCCCCGTGGATGTCCGTGTCAAACCGGATCCCAGCCCGGACGCCGCGCCGACGACCAACGCGACCTTCACCGTCGCTGCGACCACCATGAATCCCCCATTGTCCTATCGATGGCGGTTTAATGGCACCAACCTCGTGGCATCAGCCCACTACACAGGTGTCACAACCACCTCGCTCACGGTCGTGGGCGTCACCATCGCCGATTACGGCGATTACTCATGCGCTGTGACCGACACGGCCGGGACGATTTTCAGTTCGGGAGCAACACTCACGCCGCTGGTGCGACCCAGCATTTGGATTCATCCAGCTTCCCAAACGGTCCCTGCGTTCAGCACCGTGAATGCCAGTGTCGTGATGAGCAACGGCTTCCCGCCGCCGTTCTATTTTTACTGGTACAAGAGCTCGAGCCCATTTCTGACCAACGTTTCCAATTCGAAAACGAACTTCGCGGTTATCCCCAGTTACCTCATTTCCAACTTCGTCGCTGCGCAGGCGTACACCGTTCGCATCACCAACCGCGCCCAGACGATTTTCGTCAACAGCAACTCTGCCAGCTTTACCATCACGGCGATCGCGGATACCGACCTCGATGGCATGCCGGATAATTACGAGACGATTTACAGCGGCAGCACCACCAACTTTGATCCCAGCCTCGACGCCGACGGCGACGGCATTAGCAACCTTGCTGAATTCCTGTCCGGCACAGATCCCAGCGATTCCAACAGTTATCTTCGCATCAACCAATCCATCACAACCGGAGCGGCCACGTTGAATTTCGCCGCGGTTTTCAACCGCACCTACACCGTGCAATTCAGCGATGTTATCCCGGCCGTCAACTGGCAGAAACTCGCCGACGTCGCATCCCGGTCGACCAACCGCGTCGAAGTCCTCTTCGATCCCACATGGACCACCAACCGATTCTATCGCGTCGTGACTCCACGACAGCCGTAAAACTCCACCGCGCCTGTAGCGCCGACTGGCAGTCCGCTGTTTCGCCGGTTGTTAACCGACCGGCGTTCACCCCAACGGGGGACCATCCCTCAGCCCAGGGTTACGAGGAATGACTTACCCTGGGTTGGATGGAAAAAATACAATCAACCCACGTGGTTGCATCCACCGTTGACGATGCAACCCCGTTTGGGTTGATGGAAAATCGCGGCGCCCTATCCCGGGCTGGAGGTATGCAATCCCGTTGGGATTGAGTCCAATGGAGTCACGGCCTCTCTTCTCAAGTTCATCCCGCTCGCCGCCGATGTACTACCGATGAAAAAGTTCATTATCGTGGTGGGCGCGATCTCGCTGCTCGTCGTCGCCGGCTGGCTCGTTCATGCCTTTACCACCTTCCGGGTCAATGCGCGCTCCACCCGGTTGACACAGGATGTCGAATCCCTTTTTGACGGCCTCCAAAAATACAAGGAACACGTCGGGGCTTATCCCGTCGGCAGCAACAGCGACGTCGCCCGCGCCCTTCAGGGCCAGAACGCAAAAAAAGTCATCATCCTCGTCGGACGCAAACTGGAGCAGAACGGGAAAGGCGAATTTGTCGATCCCTGGGGCACACCGTTCCGGTTTTATTTTTCGGATAACAGCGTCCTCCTCCGCTCAGCCGGCCCGAACCGGCGCTTCGAGGAGAGCACGTCGATGGACTTCGACGATTACATCCGCTCGAACTGATCCCCGGCCGCCAGCCTCTCCGGCGGCGCCGGCCTCAAGATCTTCAGCCGCAGGATTCCGTCCAATCTCGAAACCCGCCCTCAGGCGCGCACGGGCAGTTTTTTCTCCACGGGGCTTCGGCCCAGGGCGATATACTTGGGCAACCCATCTTCGATCGGCACCTTCACCTCGCCAATGATCAATGGCCGCGCATAGGCGATGAATTTTTCATTCGGCAGAAATCCGTCTTCGCTCATCCAATCCCGCGGGACCGTATGCTCGATGTTGACGATGTCCCCGAGCGGTTCGGTGTCGGTCGACCATTTGTAGGGCTGGTCGGACAGGCGCACCAACTTCACCATGTGGCCGCTTTTCCCCTCGATGGCCGCGCGCACCGCCGCCTCGCCGCAAGCCACGGCTTCATTGACGTCAGTCTGGCTCGCGAAATGGCTCGCCGCCCGTTGCGCATAGCCCAACTTCACGCTGCGGGCTTTCACCTTGAGCCGTTTGCCCAGGAGTTCCTCGATAAACTCGCCCACGCCCGAAAGCACCGGATGCCCAAAGGCGTCGAGGCGGGTGTGATCCGCGGCAACTTCGTCGCCCTTTTCGTTCTTCAATCCCTCGCCCACCACCACGACGCAGCAGCGATATGCATCGATGCATTCCTTCACGCGCGCCAGGAACCTGGTTTCGTCGAAAAGAATTTCCGGCGTGAGAATGATATGCGGCGCTTCGTGCGGGGCGCGCTTGGCCAGCACCGTTCCGGCCGCCACCCAGCCGGCATGACGGCCCATCACCTCGATGATGCAGCAGGAACCCTCCTCCGTGGCCATGCTGCCGACGTCCGCGGCAATCTCCATCACCGTGGCGGCGGCATATTTAACGGTCGAACCGTAGCCCGGACAATGGTCGGTGTGCGCCAGATCGTTGTCGATCGTCTTGGGCACCCCAATGACGCGCATTTCGTAGCTCCGCTTTTGCGCTTCCAGATGAATCTTATGGGCCGTGTCCTGGGAATCGTTGCCGCCGGCATAAAAAAAGTAGCGGATGTTATGGGCCATGAAGACGTCGAAAAGACGGATCATATCCTTCTCGGCCTGCTCTGCGTTCTTTTTGAAATCGAGTTTGTAACGGCAGGTGCCGAGCGCGGCCGCGGGAGTGTGTTTCAAGCCCTCGATGGCTTTCGCCTTTTCATCGTTCAGATCGATCAGATCCTCCCGCAAAATGCCCCAGATGCCGTTGAGGCCGCCGTAAATTTCCTCGATGCACTCGTTTCGTCCCGCCTCCTGGATGACGCCAGCAACGCTGGCATTGATGACGGCAGTCGGACCGCCGGATTGGGCGACGAGCAGATTCCCATTTAGTTCAGCCATAAATTGTCAGTAAGGTGCCGCTCGGGGCGCACAACGCCCCGCGTTTCAAGCCGGGTTCGGTTAAAACGAGGCGACACCTTGCCAATCGCCGCAACGAGTGTCAAAGGGGATTTCGGAAATGAACAATCCCCCGGCAGCGCCGACTGGCAATCGGCAGCGGCTTGTCATGCGTCACCGGGTCTCTTTCCTGGTTCGTTGGTTCTGTGTCCATCTGTGTCATCTGTGGCTTATCGCCCGATTCGATTCGGCCCCTCTTCGTGTTGCAGAGTCGAGGTCAGCGATATTGAGCCACAGATGTACACAGATTTTCACAGATGCTCAGAAAACCATGCGCTTGAATTCAACCTTCGTGCGGCCAAAGTTGATGAGCAGGCCCACCTTAACGCCTGTCGCCTTCAGTTCGTTCAACAACTGCGCTTCGTCAGCCTTTTGATATTCCGCCGCCACCTTCAACTCGACGAGCACCCTCTCGTCCACAAGCAAATCCGCCATGTAATCCCCCACCAAAACTGTTTTGTAATGAACTTTCAGTTGACGCTCCAACTCCGCCTCGCGCCCAC
>JBEEGQ010000133.1:0-19710 GCA_041166945.1 Verrucomicrobiota bacterium | reverse complement strand
GCGAATGGCTCCTCGCCCACCGTCCCAAGCCCGGCTCGCCGCCTCCGCGTCCGGTCGCCGTCAAACCGCCCGTCGCGGAGATCAAACCCGGCGCGCCCACCTGATTCATGCCCGCCCGCTCCCTCTTTCTCGACCACTTCTGGCTGAAGGGATTTTCCCTGATCCTGGCCACGCTCATCTGGCTCACCATCCGCGCCAACCTCGAACGCGAAGCTCACGAACAAACCAAGACGTTTGAAAACCAGCCGGTGTCGCTCCTCGCCGATTCGTCCGAACATCGCGCGTTCATGCTGGACCCCGCCCAGGTCAGCGTCACGGTAAGGGGTCCCCGCATCGTGGTCGACAGCATGAAGGACATTCACACTTACGTCGAACTCGCCAGCCATGCCGGCAACACCGCCAATTATAATGTTGAAGTTCATGCCCCCGCCGGCATCACCGTATTGATTGTCTCCCCCAGAACCGTGTTCGTCCGACAGGCGACCGAGAGCAGGTGACCCGGTGATCAAGCCAGCGCCAGTTTCTTCAATCCGGCGCTCAACCTGCCCATGCCCTCTTCGAGTGTGCCGCGACTCAACGCCCCATACGCCACCCGGAGGTGACAACCCTTATTCAATCCAAACGCGCTGCCCGGAATGACCGCCACGCCCTGATCTCGAATGAGGTTCTCCACGACCTCCAGGGGCGGGCGATCCGTTCGAAAGCGAATCAAAAAATAAAAGGCGCCATCCGCCCGCGGCACTTCGCAGATATCTTCCAGCGCTGTCAACTCCCGCAATACCAGCTCGCGTGTCACGGAAAGTTCGTTCAACTGCGCTCGGCAATAAGCCGCGCCGGCGCGAAGAGCGCCGATGGCCGCAAATTGGGATATGACCGGCGCACAGATGAGGATCGTATCCTGAATTTTGCGCACAGCTGTCTTCAATGTATGTGGAATGACCATTCCTCCGATCCGCCAGCTCGCAAAGCCGTACGCCTTCGACAATGAAAAGAGTGAGAGGGTATGCGCCGCCGCACCGGGAATGGAGCCCGGCGAAAAATGCCGCGCTCCGTTGAAGACAAAGTATTCGTAGGCTTCATCGTGGATGTGCCAGATGCCGCGCTCGCCGCAGATGCGATTGACCTCGCGCAAGGCATCCTCGCCATAGACGGCTCCGCTCGGGTTGTTGGGCGAAATGGTGACCACCGCCCGCGTCCGGGGGGTGATGGCGTCGCGGATTCGATCCGGTTGAGCCTGGAAATTCGCATCGGTCGGCACCAACACCGGACGGCAGCTCGCCATCGTCACCGCCATCTCATGATTGAAATAATACGGCACCTGCAAAATGACCTCGTCGCCCGGATCGGTGATGGCGAGGATGGCATTGGTGAAGGCCATGTTGCCGCCGGCAGTGACGACGAAGCCGCTGTCGCTCCCAATCGGGATGCCGTTCTCGGCGCGCAATTTATTTTCAAACGCCTCGACGAGTTCCGGAACTCCAGCGACCGGTTTGTATTTATGGTTGTCCGGATCGGCCAGGAAACGCTGGATCTCCGCGATGGCTTCCGAAGGCGGCCCATAGCTCACAACCCCCTGCCCCAATGAAATGGTCCCGGGATGTTGACGAATCAGTTCAGCGACCACCGGAATGATGGGAGCCTGCACCGCGTGCATTCGCCGGCTCTCGCCCCATGGACGCGTGGAATTCATCCCGCGAGTTATCCAGCCTCCGGTTGAAAATGCAACGCCGCGCCAGTAGCCGCCAGACCATGTCCCAAACGGATCAAATGCATGTAGCCGGCGCTCATGTCCCAAACGGATCAAAGCATGTATCCGGCGCCCATGTCCCGAAGGGACAAATGAAGGTAGCCGGTGGGAAGTCCGCGGGAGCGGACGCACCCACCGGATCGCGAACCCCAACATGTCGCGCCCCGGCAGGGGCGCATGTTCGGTGTCCACCCTTCAGGGTGTCCCCGGCCTTGGTCGACGGGACGAAATACCCTAAAGAGTGGACACCAAGCGCGGAGACGGCGACATCCATTGACAATTCGGTCCCCCAGATTGGAATTTACCGCGTTGTGTCGAGGCACAATCCGACCCTGCTCGAGGCTCGCGAACATCGTTGGCTTGGGGCTGATGCGCCCCTGCCGGGGCGCGGGATTTACGGGGATCATGATCCGGTGGGTGCGCCCGCGGGGGGCGGGCTTCCCACCGGCTACCATCACGCGGCCCTCTGGGCCGGGATGCAGCATAAGCGAACCCGATTTCATCGTTGAAAACCGGCGGATGCCACGCCAGATTCGTGACATGACGCAATCTGTTTTCAAAGGGCCTGTCTACGTCGTGCGTGACAACATCGACACCGACCAGATCATTCCCGCGCAATACTTGAACCTGATCCCGACCATGTCGGATGAGTATGAAAAGCTCGGCAGTTTCGCGCTGTGCGGCCTCCCCGAATCATTGTATGCCGCCCGGTTCGTCAAACCGGGCGCACTGGACAGCGACTATCCGATTGTCGTGGGCGGACGAAACTTCGGCTGCGGCAGCTCGAGGGAACACGCCCCGATTGCGCTCGGCTCGGCCGGCTGCCGGATTGTGCTCGCGGAAGGATTCGCGCGCATTTTCTTTCGCAACTGCGTGGCCACCGGCGAGCTTTATCCCTGTGAGATCGTCGATCGCCTTTGCGAGGTGCTGAAGACCGGCGACGTCGTGACAGTCGACCTGGACAAGGCCACGGTCACAATCGAAGCGACGGGCAAAGTCCATTCATTCAAACCCCTGGGTGAGGTGCGACCGGTCGTGGATGCCGGCGGTTTGTTCAACTTCGCCCGGCAGACTGGGATGATCCCGGCGTGAACGCGGCATTCAGCGATCCCGCCGCGAACGGCGGGCGCCCGAAGCCGGTTGGATAGAAGGAATCTTTCATGTCTCTCGCCGAGCTTCGCCGGGAATATACCCAGTCTGGTCTGCACGAGCGCGATTTGGATCGCGACCCGATGCGGCAGTTCCAACGGTGGCTGCACGAAGCTATGAAAACCGAGCTGCCGGAGGCCAACGCGATGACGCTCGCCACGGTTGGAACCGACGGCCAGCCCTCGACGCGCACCGTTCTCCTCAAAGCGCTCGATGCTCGCGGTTTCAGTTTTTTTACGAATTACGACAGTCGCAAGGGACGCGAACTGGAGGCGAACCCCCGGGCGGCGATCACGTTCGCCTGGCTCCAATTGGAACGGCAGGTCAACATCGAGGGACGCGTCGCCAAATTGACACGCGAAGAGTCCACGGCGTACTTCAATCTCCGTCCCCGCGGCAGCCGGCTCGGCGCCTGGGCTTCGCAACAAAGCGAAATCATCGCCAGCCGCGACGTCTTGGAGGCCCGAATGGCGCAGCTCGAAAGCCGTTACCCTGGCGATGACATTCCGCCCCCGCCCAACTGGGGCGGCTATTTGCTGGTCCCGGCACGCGTCGAATTCTGGCAGGGCCGCCCGAGTCGTCTGCACGATCGGCTCCTTTATTGCCGGCAGTCGGATGATTCCTGGACCATCCAACGGCTTTCGCCCTAGCCTTTCGATATGTTCAAACCGGCCGACCTGTTCGACCTTTCGGAGACCGAGCACGCCCGGTTGTTCGAGGGCTGTGAACGCGCCTGGGACGCGTTGAAAAACATCAAGGACCACCTTGCCGCCCATTTAAAACCCGGCCTTCATAATCGTTGCGAAGGACATGCGTTCGTCGGCAAAAATGTCTTCATCGGCGAGGGAACGGTCGTCGAGGACGGCGCCATGATCAAAGGACCGGCCATCATCGGGCGCCACTGCCAGATCCGCCACAATGCCTACATCCGCGAGGATGTGCTGATCGGAGACGGCTGCGTGGTAGGCAATTCGTGCGAATTGAAAAACGCGCTGCTGTTCAACGGCTGCCATGTCCCGCATTTCAACTATGTCGGCGATTCGATCCTCGGCCACAAAGCGCACCTGGGCGCGGGAGTCATCCTGTCCAATTTCAAATCGTTTCCGGGTAACGTCACCGTCGAGTTCGACGGCAAACGACTCGAGACCGGGCTTCGGAAGTTTGGCGCGTTGCTCGGGGACGGGGCGGACATCGGCTGCAACAGCGTCCTGAACCCGGGCAGCATTGTCGGGCGGGAGGCGTTGATATATCCAGGGGTCAACTGGCGCGGCTACCTGCCCCCCCGTCATATCGCTAAAAATCGGGGCGCACTCGAGGTGGTCGTCAAACGCGACCGGGAGGGTTGACCGATGATTCTCCCCGCTGATACCCAACCCGCCGGCACGAACCTCGTCGCCCAGGTCGAGGCGATATTTTCGCCCACCGGCGTGTTCTCGAAGGCGAGTAATTTTGAGTACCGCCCGGAGCAGCAATCGATGGCGGTCGCGGTCGCGGAGGCGCTCGTGAACGGCGGCAATTTGCTGGTCGAAGCCGGCACCGGCGTCGGAAAGAGTTTTGCATACCTCGTTCCAGCGATCCTGTTCGCGGTGGCAAAATCGAGGAAGGCGGTCATCTGCACGCACACGATCAACCTCCAGGAACAGCTCGTGGAAAAGGACCTCCCGCTGCTGGAGCAGGTGCTGCCCGTGAAATTCAGTTTCACGATGCTCAAGGGCCGCGCGAATTATCTCTGCACGCGGCGCCTTCACCGGGCTCTGCAACAATCGTCCTCGCTGTTCACATCGACCGAGGCCCAGGAGCTCCAGCGCATCCAGGAATGGTCAAAGAAAACACGCGATGGCAGCCTTTCGGATTTCGACGTGGAACCCGATTCCAAGGTGTGGTCTCACGTCTGTTCCGAACGCGGACTTTGCACGCCGAAAATCTGCGGTTTCCCATCCGACTGGGCGAAGACCAACGATGTCTGTTTCTTCCAACGGGCCCGAAGCCGGATTTTGTCGGCAGACGTCCTGGTCCTGAACCACACACTATTCTTCACGCTGCTCGGAGGCGTGGACGAGGAACCCGCCAATGGCGTCCTGTTCAAAAATGACTTCGTCATTTTCGACGAGGCTCACACGGTGGAACAGGTCGCCTCCCGGCATATCGGCCTCGGAGTTTCCAGCGGACAGGTGCGTTTCTCCCTGCAACGCCTGTGGAATCCCCGCACCGAAAAAGGTCTGTTCGCCCTGCTCCGACAGGGCCCCGGCGTCAAGCTCGTGGCCGAGGTGATCCATGAGGCCGAGGATTTTTTCCGCAAAATCGAGGAAGCTTGCGAAGACATCGAGGGCCAGCAACGCCGCACCAAACGAGGGAGCGGCGAAGGCGCGCAACGGTCCTGGAGCGAACTGCGCATCCGCCGCCCGGATCTCGTCGAGGATAATTTGACCCTTCCCATCGCCCGTCTCCGCGAGCTGGTCAGCGAACTGATCCAGGGCGCCGACGACAAGGAGATCGGCCAGGAATTGCTGGAGTGTAACCGGCGCCTGACCGAGTTGCGCGATTCCGTCGCGACTTTCCTCAAGCAGAGCGCGGAGAATTATGTCTACTGGGTCGAACGCACCGGGCGCACACAAAAAACCCTGGCCCTCAATGCGGCGCCCATCGACGTCGCTGATTTCCTTCGGCGCCGCCTCTTCGGGTCGGGCACAAGCGTGGTGATGACGAGCGCCACACTCGCGACGAAGGTGGGGCACGGTTCCCGCCCGCCAGAGGGACGCGAGAAGGCCGGCTTCTCCCCGAGGACCGCCACGCCGGCGGGCGCGGCCGGGACGACTGGCTTGCAATACTTCGCGCGCCGCGTGGGAGGCGAGAAGGCCGAACAGTTGCAGGTCGGTTCGCCGTTCGATTACGAGCGGCAGATGAAAATCTTCGTCGTGAGCAAGATGCCCGAGCCGACCCACGAGGCCTACCGCGATTCGCTCGTCCAGTGGATCGGCCATTTCGTGGAACAGACGCACGGAAAGGCGTTTGTCCTCTTTACCAATATCCGGCTCATGCACGAGATGGGGGAGCGTATGGGGCCGATCTTCGACCGGCTGGGGCTCGATTGCTTCATCCAGGGCACCGGCACGCCCCGCTCGGTGATGCTGGAAAAATTCAAGGTGGATGTGAATTCCGTGTTGTTCGGCGCGGAGAGCTTTTGGCAGGGAGTGGATGTGCCCGGCGAGGCATTGTCGAATGTCATCATCACGCGCCTGCCGTTCGCGGTGCCGGACCATCCCTTGATCGAAGCCCGCATCGAGGCCATCGAGGCGCGCGGTGGCAATTCCTTCTCCGAATTTTCCCTTCCGGAGGCCGTGCTCAAATTTCGGCAGGGCGTGGGCCGCTTGATCCGGACCAAGTCGGACCAGGGCATCATCGTCGTGCTCGATAATCGAATTCTCACAAAACGTTACGGCCAGGCCTTTCTCGACGGCCTTCCCAAGTGTCCGGTGGAAATCGTTTAAACCGCCTTCCGAGGCCTGCCTGCCTCGTTTTCAGCCATTTCTGGACAGGCGCTGTCTCATTTTTCGGCCTTCTTCCCGTTCGCGGAACCCGACTTATGGCATTGAATTCATGGACGAAAACCTCCGATGTCATTCAAGGCGAGGCGACCGCATTCCGGGAAAATTCCCGAACCCGCGTTCCGCACGGTTCCGGCAGGAAAGCTGCTTATAGGCCGCGAACAGAAGATGAATTCCAGGCTAAACATCAAAGAATATCGCCACTCGGGATTTACGCTCGCGGAGGTCATCGTCGCAATGGGGATCATCGGCGTGCTGACCGTTGCACTCTACAGCGGCATGACCTCCGCGACATTCTCAGTCCGTCTGGCACGTGAGAACCTTCGCGCAACGGAACTCCTGGTCGAAAAAACGGATGGCCTCCGGCTTTACACGTGGGATCAACTCAACGATCCCACCTACATGCCCACCAACTTTACCGCTTCGTACTACGACAATGGAACGACCAACAACACGTCGCCTGGAATCACTTATTCGGGAAGCATCAAGGTCTCTCCCTTCCCCACCGCGGATCGTAATTACTCGAACGATATGCGAGTCGTCACGATAACCATCAACTGGACGTCCGGGAAACTTCCGAGAACGCGGACGTTAAACACCTACTACGGGCGTTATGGAATCCAAAATTATGTTGCGAACTAACATCTCGCGAAGACGCCGTCGGTCAGGCGGATATTCGCTGGTCGAGTTGATGGTCGGCATCGGATTGAGCGGCCTCCTGACGACAGTTATAGCAGCAATGACGCTTTACAGTGGAACCAACTTTGCAAGGTTGGTGAATTATACCGACATGGACAGTGCGGGGGTGAATGCGATCGATCAGATTTCACGTGACATTCGCCAGGCCAACGGGCTGTTCGCATACAGTCCCTCCTCGATTACGCTGCGAACCGATAACACGAATCAAAACCTGACTTATACCTACTCGAATGGCTCACGCGTTTTGACCCGGAAACTGGGAACGAATGCCGCAACGACGGTCCTCAGCGAATGTGATGGCATGAGTTTCTCAATGTACCAGCGCACACCCATCCATGGCTCGTTTAATCAATATGAGCCTGGAACGACCAATGAAGCCAAAGTCATCTTTGTGACGTGGAATTGTTCGCGGGCGATTCACGGCAAAAAATCCACGACGGACAATGCGTCCACCGCCCGCATTGTCATGAGAGTTAATTGATGCCATGAAACCTCGAATAAACCCTCTTTCAGAACAGGGAAACATCCTGCTGGTGAGTCTATGCACGATGATGATCATCGGCATCGCGCTCCTCACGTATCTGACGCTGGCCAAAAACCAAAATCAGCTGGTGATGCGGTCCCAGACGTGGAATGCCTGTTTACCCATGGCGGAGGCTGGCATCGACGAGGCCCTCAATCACCTCGTATGGAATGCCACCAACATGACGGCCAGTGGCTGGACCAAGTCCGGCACGAACAGCTATTATCGCACAAACGCACTCGGCGACGGCTATTATGCCGTCACAATCTCCACCAATCTCACACCCGCTTCCATCATCGCCACCGGTTATATCCCCATGCCCGGAAGCACCACATTTGTGGCGCGCAAGATAAAGGTGGAAGCCGCCATGATCCCTCCCTATTCATTCGCGATGCGGGTCAAAAACAGCGTCTCCATGAACGGCAACGGCTGCGTTATCGACAGCTATGACTCGAGCGATCCAACAAAAAGCACCGGAGGACTGTATGACGCCGCCAAAGCCGGCGACGAGGCGGATGTGAGCTGCATCAGCCAGTCCGGAAACGTGAATCTCGGCAATGGCAATATCTGGGGTCATGCCTTTGTGGCGCCAGGAGGCAAGGTGACAACCGGCCCCAACGGCGCTGTCGGCAGCAAGACATGGAACCAAACGAAAAGCGGCGTCCAGCCCGGTTGGTCCAAATCCGATGCCAACCTGAGCATTCCCGATGCAAAAGTCCCATTCACCGGCGGAGTTCCTCCCCTGCCGGGCCTCGTAGGCGGGGTGATTTACACCGCCGTCCTCGATGGGGGCATTTTCCAGATGGCGACGATGACAGGCAAAGTCATCGTTACGGACGACAGTCTCGTCTACGTCACTGGAAGTATTGATGTCACGAAATTCGTGATTCAAACCAATGCCACCGTGCGCATTTATTGCGGTGGCCCCAGCGCGGATCTCGGCACCCAGGTCAATGGTCCAAAACTGGCCTCGGCCTGCATGTTCTTCGGATTGCCGACATGCACGTCGATCGATATTTCCAGCGATTGGATCGGCACCGTCTATGCCCCGAGCGCCGATTTTGGCGCGGCGGGAGGGGCCGATTTCTATGGGAGTTGCACCGCCAAGAGCCTGACGTTAAAAGGTCATTCAGCCTATCATTTCGACGCAGCGCTTAAAAAACCACAAACAACTGATCCAGGATTCGTGATCACGTCATGGATCGAGCTATAAGCGAGCTTAGCAACCCGCACTTTCATTTGCATGAAACTGACGCCACCCACTCCAGCGCAATTCGTCGGAGGTCACAGTACCGGCAGATGGCTTCGACTGAACCGCAGTAAAGCGGCGTTTACCCTTGTTGAGGTCGTTGTGGCAATCGCGATTCTCGGCATTGGCGTCATCGCGCTCTATTCAGCCCTTCTGAGCAGCTTTCGAGTGGTTGAACTGTCCCGCGAAAATCTGCGCGCCACGCAAGTCATGGTGGAACTCATGGATACATTGCGATTATACAGCTGGGATCAAATAACCGATCCATCGTTCACTCCCAAGCATTTCGACGTCGCCTACGATCCCGTCGCCGCGACCAACGGTGGTTCCAGCCTCTTCACCTACAGCTGCGAGATGAATGTGAAAAAAGGCCCGAATGATGTCGATTACGGAGATAACATGAAAACCGTTACTCTGGATATCGAATGGCAGAGTGGCAGTAAAAAGAACAAACGCACCCGCAGTTTTGTCACCTACGTAACACGCAATGGACTTCAAAGCTATATCTACTGAAAAGGCCCGTGCTCAGTGTCATCGAACCGGGGCGACACTCGTCGAGTTTATCGTGGCAGGCGGCATCGGGACGGTGCTTCTTGCGATCTTCATCTCATTTGCTATCTATCAAGGCCGCAGTTTCACTGTTCTCTTGAATATGAGCGACATGGATCAAGCCAATCGCACGGCCTTGGACAGAATGACAAAGGACATTCGCCAGGTGAACAAGGTGACATACTACGGAACCAACTGGGTCGATTTCGA
Source organism: Verrucomicrobiota bacterium (assembly GCA_041166945.1). Lineage (GTDB taxonomy): Bacteria > Verrucomicrobiota > Verrucomicrobiia > Limisphaerales > JADJPG01 > DASTLJ01. The sequence goes on along the minus strand of JBEEGQ010000133.1, from coordinate 10,039 downwards.
GGATTTCGATAAAGTAACGCTCACTTATCGTTTCAGCCCGTCCACCCACACCTTGACCCGGACCAAGGGCACGGACACCACGATTCTCCTAAGAGAAATCGAGAGTCTTACTTTTACGATGATGCAACGGAACCTCATCGAGGGCAGCTACGAATACTACCCCGCGGAAACTCTCGCCGAATGCAAGGTGATAGGACTTCTATGGGAAACGTCCCGATCCATTATGGGCAAAAAGACGGGGCTTTCGGGAACCCAGGCCGCTCGCATCGTGATTCGCAAGGCTTAAGCTTATGAGAACTTCAAATTTCAATTCCAATCTCCGCCGCCAAAATGGAAGTGTGCTGCTGATGGTTCTGGTGACCACAGCGGTGCTGGCATTCGTGTCGATCGCTTACATGCGGCTGACTTTCTGCCAGAATTCGTTCACCGCTCGCTCCCAAGCATGGAACAATTGCCTGCCCATTGTCGAGGCCGGCCTGGAAGACGCGCTAGGCCAAGTGACAGCGCATACAAATTATAACTATGCGGCCAACGGCTACACGGGCACCTCCAAATTATTTACGAAGACGGCCGCCATGGGAGAGGGTTATTACACAGTGACCGTTAACTTTTCGAATGTGATTTCGCCAATCATCACATGTACTGGTTATCTTCCCGCTCCGTTAACTCTCGCATCCGCTGCTTCCGGCCCTTTGTTGGCCACTGCGTTTACGCCCGATCCGAGTATTAAATATATTTCCCGCACGGTTCGCGTGACCTTGCAGCAGGATCTCGCCTTTCCAAAGGCGCTTGTGGCGAAAGGTTTCGTTAATTTCAACGGAAACAATGTTCTAATGGATAGTTATAATTCCAACATAGGGATGTACACCGCTCTCACTGCCGGCGATAAAGGTGATGTCACAATCAATGGTGACTTCAAGAACGCGGGTAACATCGGCAATGCCGATATCAAGGGGCACGTCTCACTTGGCCCCAAGACAACACTCAGTGTCGGGCCGAACGGTTGTATCGGGAGCGTTGCATGGCATCTCTCGCCGGGCAAAGGCATACAAAGTGGTTGGACTCGTAAGGACAGCAATGTCACATTGCCCGACGTCGCGGCCCCGTGGTCGGGCGGCGCCCTGCCTCCCACAGGCAATGGCGGATGGAAATACATCCTCGATGGCGGAAACTTTGAGATTAACACGCTTAACTTGGGTAGCACTGAAAAGATGCGGGTCAAGAGCGACTCGGTTATTTATGTCACCGGCAACATCAACATCTCTGGAGACGTCTCGGTGGACAATGGAGTCAAATTGACCGTCTATTGCGGAGGATCCCAGTGCAGCCTTCAAGGCACCTATACCAAATCAGATATCCCCGCCGAGTTTTTGCTCTACGGTTTGCCCTCTTTGAAAACGATCACTGCCTCGGGGTTTGCCGCCGCCATTTACGCCCCCAACGCCGCGATGACGCTGAACGGTAACAATCAGTTTTATGGCTCGGCCGTGGTCAATTCCATGACCATTTCCGGCAACAGCGGTTTTCATTACGACGAAGCCCTCGCCACCAAACCCGGAAGCGGCTATTTGATCGCCTCCTGGAACGAAATCTGAACAAAATGAAGCTCCGCAATAACGCCAAATCGGCCTTCACTCTCGTGGAGATTATGATCGTTGTCGCGATCATTGGGTTGCTCGTTGCGATCGCCATTCCAAACTTCTTCCGCTATCGCGAATCCAGCCGGCGCGGCGTTTGCATCGCCAATCTCAGGCAGGTCCAGAATGCCAAGACCCAATGGGCGTGCGAGAAGGGCAAGCAATCCACAGCCGTCCCTCCCGAGGACGAGATCGTTGGTCCTGCCAATTACCTCAGAATCAAACCCTACTGCCCGGGTGGCGGCGACGACTACATCGTAACGATCGGCACTGTCGGCGAACAGGCGACTTGCAGTCGTGGCCTTACCGAAGGCCATACGCTGTGAGGAGCATGTGATTCACAAGGGCCACACAAACTCCTGCCTCTCCACGCGAAGCGCACAGGTGGCACACGCGGCGGCTGCGTCTGTTTAGCGCCAAAGGCGCGGCTTTATTCCAGCCTGGGCGCAACGCCCCAGGAAACAAGCCGCTGGCCTTTCAAAGCGCTGAAAGCGCGATTCATGGCGCACGGAATCGTGAATGGTTCGCAAGTGCCGATTCCCAAGCAACCTGTCCACGGCGGCGCGGGAGGAAATCCACTCATTACCATCCAGTTCGAAACTGGTGATGGAGATTTGATCGGCAGCCCTGTCGTGCTGCGACGTTGCAACCAACTCTGATAGCCCTTTTCGTTTGAATGGAGCCGCCGGCAAAACCGGCGGCTCTTTTCATTCACGGGGCCAAAAAAAAATGACAAGGCCATCTATCAATAAAAGGAAGGTTTGGCATTGACTCGAAAACTCAAACTGATTCACTCATCCGCGACGGTTGTTACGAAATACTTGGTGCGGCGGGATGGATTCTGCTGCTGTGAAATCACGGATGGTACCCAATCGGTTTATGCATACCCTTTCCATGCCCTCGTCTGTTCCCCATCTTCATCTCCATCCGTCGACACAATGGCGGCGCAATCTTTCCGCCCTTCTAACAGCTTTTCTGATATTTGCCAGCGCCACCCTGTTTGGCGCAACGGTGGCGACGGACATGGAGGACTATTCACCTGGAGTCACGGCCCTGATCAGCGGCTCGGGTTTTGCCCCCGGCGAAACCGTGCGATTGCAGGTATTGCACGCCGATGGCACCCCCAGCACCGGCAGCGAGCATGATCCCTGGACGGTCATCGCAAACACCAGCGGCACCATCTCCTCGACCTGGTTTGTTTGCACCGATGACTGTGTCATGTCGGTGCTGGAGTTAACTGCTGTCGGACTCAGCTCGGCCGTGGTCGCCAAGTCACGCTTTACAGATGGGAGCACGGGTATTCTGCGGTTGATGAATGTAACGGCCAGTAACGGAGGTTGTGTCTCGGGTCCAACCGGTTCGGGTACCCAGCATTGGGACGTCGAGGCGGGCCAGACCTATACTTTGACTTTTTCTTTTCCGAATCGGAACAGCTTCGATGCGTGCCTGGGATCCTCCCTTCCCAATAGCATTAGCCTGACTCTTCAGGGATTCGCGGTTCCGTTCACCGCCACCCGCACCGGCAATAGCTCCACTTACACGGGGACAGTCACCATTCCTGGCACGGCGTGCAGGACCACTCCCATACGTTACTGCGGCGGTTTCGTGAGGCGCGCGGACGGGAACTCACATCAGGCGCACCTGCGCGTCTCCACCTTCGGCGCGACCTGCACGAACCCGGTCGAAAAACAGTGTTGCAGCGACAAGCCCTTCGTTATTTGTCCGGCGAACATTGCCACAAACTCGTCTCCGGATCGGTGCGACGCGTTGGTGACGTTTGTCGCCATTCCCGCGACAGGCTGCCCCGCTGTCGTGGCAACAGTGGTCTGTGTGCCGCCCTCCGGCTCGCTTTTTGGCATTGGTGTGACGACCGTGACCTGCACCGCCCGGGATGGGGCCGGCCAGTCCGCCTCCTGCATTTTTCTTGTCACAGTCACCAATCGGCAGCCGCCCACAATTTTCTGCGGCGCCGACAAGGTCATCGAATGCCCGGCGACACCGAGCTTCGATCCCCCGACATCCGTCGACCATTGCAGCAACCTGACGGTCCGAATTGTGAGCACCGTGACCAACACGGCGGGCTTTTGTGGAAATACCCGCAGCATCACACGCACTTGGGAGGCGCTGAATGGAGCGGGCCTCAGCGCGCGATGCAGCCAGACAATCACTGTCGTGGATGCCACCCCCCCGACGATCACCTGCTCGCCCGATCGCGTCGCGGAGTGCGGCGCGGTGATGGTTTTCACGCGTCCCACGGCGTTCGATTCCTGCGATGGAACAAATGTGGTCATCGCGGTGCTGAGCACCATCACGAACGCGTCATGCGGAAATGGATTCTCCGCCACGCGCACATGGACCGCCACGGATCGTTGTGGCAATCAATCGCGTTGCAGCCAGTCCCTCATCGCGGTGGATACAACCCCGCCGGTCATCGCGTGCGCTCCCGATCGCATCACGGAATGCGGAACGCCGTGCGACTTCACGCGCCCCACCGCCGCGGATCTTTGTGATGGCACCAATGTGAACATTCGCATTGTCGGCACCACTACGAACCGGCTTTGCGGAAACACATTCGCCGCCATCCGCACGTGGGCGGCCACCGACCGCTGCGGGAACGAATCGCGTTGCAGCCAGACCCTCAACATTGTCGACACCACATCGCCGGCCATCAGTTGCGGTCCGGATCGAACCACGGAATGCGGAACACCGTGCGATTTTACCCGTCCTGTCGCCATCGATTTGTGTGACGGCACAAATGTGGTCATCAGCATCGTTGGCACTGTTACCAATGCCCTGTGCGGTAACAGCTTCTCCGCGACACGCACGTGGGCGGCAACCGACCGCTGTGGCAACCAGTCGCGCTGTACCCAGACGATCTCGATCATCGACACGACCCCTCCCGGCATCATCTGCGGGCCGGATCTGACCGCCGAGTGCGGCAGCCCATGGAATTTTACCCGGCCGACAGCCTTGGATGCGTGCGACGGCACCAACGTTACGATTCGAATCATCAGCACCATCACCAACGGGCTTTGCGGAAACACCTTTTTTGCCATCCGCACCTGGACGGCCACGGATAACTGCGGCAACCAATCCCGTTGCAGCCAGCGAGTCACGGTGTTGGACACCCTCCCGCCCATCCTGGTTGGCGTTCCGCCCAATGCGCACTTCAATGACCCGGCCGCGATGCCTCCGCCGTCCACGGTCACAGCATTCGATAATTGTGATTCAATCGTCGTCGTCACCCACACGTCATTAACCAACACCACCTGTCCCATCGTCATCGTGCGCTGCTGGACGGCCATGGATCTGTGCGGCAACTCCGTGACAGCCTGCCAGACAAATGTCGTCGAATGTCGGCCGCGCATCTGTGTGACGAAAGACGTTGCCTGCCTGCTTCAGGGTGACCAATGCGGCGCGTTCGGCAATTCCGCCACCGGCGTGAAGAGCGACACACAAAATCCCGCGTTCTGTTACCGCATCACGGTGAGCAATTGCGGGAGGATTCCGTTGCGGAACATCACCGTGGTGGATGACCGCCTGGGGGATCTGACCCCGCAGTTTTTCAGCGGCATCCCGGCCGATCTGGCCGCTGGTGCCAGCATCACCAGGTTCTTTAAAATGGCTTGGGGTTCCGACACGTTGAACACGGTCATTTCCGGCGGCGCCAGCGCGACAGATGGCAGCGTCGTCTATTCCACCAACAGTGCCTTCGCTCACGTCGTCACTGCCAGCATCGTCTGCCAGGAAATAGTTACCTCCTCCGATGACATTGATGGCAACCCGTTCGATAACCATGTCCAACTTCCCCGCGACGGACAGCTTCACGCGGTAAACTTTCTCGTCATCGTCTCGAATACCGGAGACGCGGACCTGGCGAATGTCCGCGTTGCATCCCTCGTAGCGAGTTGCTCCAGCGGCACCGCCCCGTTCAGCCTTCGGGCGGGCGCGGCCATAACGAACAGCCTCTGCATTCTCGCCCTTTCATGCGACCAGGAGGCCGTCACGGATACGGTGAGCATTACCGCCACGACCGATTCAACTCGCGGAGCGTGCGCCTTTGACATCACGGGCATTCCGGTCACCGCCCGCAGCCAGTGTGGCGCGAGTGTCGATTGCCGCGTCGGCGCGTGCCGCGTCACTGGTGGCGGCCGGCAGGAACATGACGAAACATTTCCGTCCGCCCGCTACACCACGCACGGAGGCCAGGTGGGCGCCCCGGTGGGCAATGCGACAGCGTTCGACCCGGACAGCTCCTGCATTCGTGGCAGTTGGGAACATGTCCGTCACGTGCGCGGAAATGCGAATGGCAACTTCCACAGTCATTCCTTCGACAGCCTGATGTGCGCCTGCCTGGCCTGCCCCGGCGACGCTGGGTCCGGAGTCGTCATTGGGGATCTCTGCAATCCCGGAGATCGTATCTGCGGTCCTGAACCGCGCCGTGCGCCCGCCAATAAAATCTGCTTTTCGGGCGTCGGCGACTACTCGATGAGCAGCGGCGCCCGCCAGGCGCGCAGTGTCCTTTTCCGCGTCGATATCGAGGACCACAGCGAGCCTGGCAACAGTTCCAAACCCAGCGAAGACCCTCCGGATCGCTACCGCATCCGAATCTGGATCCTGACCCCGGCCGAATTGGCGCAGCTTGGAAATTCCTCCGACCGCCTTCTGAACTTTCGACGCGCCATTGCGTGCAGCGCGGGCTCAACGTCGGCACAGGACGGCGCGCCCGGCGCCTTGGGAAGCGCGGTGTTCGGAGTTCGGGCTCCTGATATTGACGACGGCGGCGCGCTCGATCATGGCAACCATCAGATTCATCCCATGATCAAGGCCTGCCCCTGACAAGGGCCGGCACCGGCGCGGGTGTGGGAGTTCGAGAATACGGCTCACTCCCGTCCCGCGGCGATGATGAACGGCTGCAATTCCGTCATCAATTTCCCGAACGCTTCCAGGGTCACTTGCTGGGCGCCATCGCTCCAGGCCTCGGCGGGATTGGGATGTACCTCGATCAGCAGCGCGTCGGCTCCCATCGCCACCGCTCCTTTGCACATCGCCGTCACCAGATCGGCCCGTCCAGCGCCCTGGCTCGGGTCGATCACGATGGGACAATGCGATTCCTTCTTCACCACGGGAATCGCGGACAGGTCCAGCAGGTTGCGCGTGTAAGTTTCAAACGTCCGAACACCGCGTTCGCAAAACATCAGCTGCGGATTTTCGTTGGCGAGCACATATTCGCCCGCGAGAAGCCATTCCTCGATCTTCATCGAAAGGCCCCGCTTGAGCAGAACAGGTTTTCCCGTCTTTGCAGCGGCGATCAGCAGCTGGAAATTCTGCGCGTTCCTGGTCCCGATTTGAAGGATGTCCGCGTATTCCGCCACCAGGTCCGCATGATTTTCCGACAGCAACTCGGTGATGATGGGCAGGCCCGTCTCCTGCCGGGCCTTCGCAAGCAACTTGAGCCCCTTCTCGCCAAGCCCCTGGAATTCATAGGGAGAGGTACGCGGCTTGAACGCACCGCCGCGAAGGATGGTCGCCCCGGCCTTTTTCACCGCGTGAGCCGTCGTTAACAACTGCTTTTCGCTCTCCACGGAACAGGGCCCGGCCATGACTTGAAATTTCGTGCCGCCGATGATCTGACCGCGGACATTAATGGTCGAATTGGCCGTATGCGCCTCGCGGCTCACCAGTTTGAAACGTTTCTGGATGGGCGTGACGCTCTCCACCTGCGCCCAGGAGATAAGCGTCTCGAGGTTCTTGTGGGTGCGTTCATCGCCGATGGCGCCAATCACCGTGCGCGCCACGCCGCGCATCACATGCGGCCGGTATCCCAACCGGCGAATTTCCTTCAGAACGGCGGTTTCATCCTTTTTCGCGATGCCAGGTTTGAGCACGATTATCATAGATTTGGATTAAAAAAAAACCGCAGGTGTTAAACCTGCGGCGAATGCTTCGACTGAGATCTCTTAAAGCAATTTCGTACGCAGGTTCGCCGCGCCACTAAAGGCGTCAGCATACCAGCGATAAAATCGAAAACTGCCTGGAATCACCCGGCAAAACTACCAGACGCGCCCCCGCCGTCAACGGGAATGTCGGGAGGTTTGCGTTACGTCGCAGGCGGCGGAGTGCGCACGTCCTCGGACGCGGCAGCGTAAAACGTGGGGAGGCGATTGATTACTTCGGACGCTTCATGGCGTGCGGATGTTGCTGCGCCCGGGACTCTTCTCCTTACCCACAACAATGGGTTTCCCGAAATTTCGCTGACGGGCTTGCCAGCGCGGCGCGACCGTAGCGCCGACTGGCAGTCGGCTGTATCGCCGGTTGTTAACCGGCAGGTGCCCGTCCGATGCCAGTTTTGCGACAGAGATCGCAGGCCGTGTAACCTGAAGCGATTTTTCACCTGCCGGTTGGAAACCGGCGACACAGCAGACTGGAAGTCCGCGCTACGACCGGAGAATGATCTCCTCGCGACTGAATTTGCGGGCAGCCTGCTCTTGTGGGGAAGGAGGAGCGTCCTCGGGCGCAGCAGCGTAAAACGTGGGGAGGCGATTGATTACTTCGGACGCTTCATGGCGTGCGGATGTTGCTGCGCCCGGGACGGGCGCACTCCGCCACTCTACATGCCCACTGTCGACTTACGGCTGCGCCGGCGTCACGATTTGATAGAAACGGGCAGGCGGTGTCGCAGGAGAATTCGTGTAACGATAAGTGCCGCTGACGCCCGGCGCCGCGATGTCAGCGATTTTCGTCCAAGGGTGCGCGCCGTCAAATGCGTCCCGCGCCAAAACACTATAGGTCTGGCCCGCTTGGGCCACAAAACTGATCGTAACGGCGGTTCCCTCGCGATCGACGGTGTCGATGTGCGGCCCGGTGGCGCTTTGAACAGTCCACGCGCGCGATTGGCTCAGCACAGCCTCGTCACCGAGCAACGCGTCATCCTGCAACAAGGTCGTATCGCGCCGGGCGGAAACCTCGACGCGGTGTGTGCCCACGCTCAGGCCATTCAGGTTGAGCGGCGTGTTGATGGGAACCTCTCCGCTCCAAACGCCGCCGTCGAGGCGCCATTTGTAGGAGTAATAACCGGAACCATTGGGGAAGCCGCCAGCGGGAATGCCATTGCCGGTGCGACTAAACCCCACTTGAAGCGTCGCAAAGGTGTTGGTCGTCGGGCTCGCTGGTTCGCCAGAGATCGATGCGCCCATCGGGACGACAGCGCCGCGGTCGGTGCCGTTGGGTCCGGTGCCAATCGCGAGCGAGCCCGGCAGCAGGCTGAACCAATCCCACATGATTTGCGCCTGCGCCCAGTTGGTGAACACGGTCTCAGCGAGAGTCGGGATATGTTTGAGCATGGGATTGGCAACGACGTTGGCGCCGCCCGGCCCCGCCCATGCCGTTGGCAGAATATTGTTGCTGAACGTCACGGTCACCTGCGCCGCGTCGTAATTGCGCACCAATTGCTCCGTGTCGTAAATAATATTGCCTTCGACGTAATAGCCCCGGCCATAGGAGGTCGGCGAACCACCGTCCGGGGTGTCCCGAACGTTGAGAACACCTCCGGCGCTGTCCAACCCCCCGGCATGAGTCATGTGCACGATGGTATTGTTGAACAAGGTGTAAAAATTCGTCTGCTTGGCAGTGGCTACCTGGTCGCAATCGAAGAAAAGATTTCGCACGATGGTGATTTCGGAATTGCTGGCGTTGTCGCTCCCCCCGCTGACGCCGCTGGATGAATCGGGCGCCCCGTTCTTGTGGATGTGAAGGAAAATATTCCCCTCGACCCAGGCATCGGTGCTGTCGAGATCCAGGGCATCATCGTCCGAGCCCGTAAATACGTTTTCAAAAAATTGCACAATGGGCCCCGGCCGGTTGCCTCCGCTGAAATCGACCACGTCCTGATAACCGATCGGTGAGCCAAAGAAGTTTCGATAAAAGATCCCGTGCCCGCCGCTCTTGATGCCCCCGGTCCCATGGCACAGCTCAAATCCCGCAGTCGCGTCTGGAAAATAACTGTGGGCGATCACAAACGACGCGCTGTCCGCATGGATGTAAGGCGCCCCGGTATTACGGAAGGTAAGATAATCCAAAAAGGCCGTGCCCCCCTGGAGCTCGATGGCGGGCGTGCCCGTCGACGCGGCGTTAAATTGAAAGTCCGCCCAGGTGATGCGCGACTCGGGCGAACCAGCGCTTCCGTTGATGGTGATGCTGCCCCAGTTGCCGCTCGCGCCGGAACGGGTGAAATGAATCGGCGCGTTCGAGGTCCCTTGCGCCAGCAGGATGCCCCCATTGGCAACATTCAGGTTCACGCCCGCCCCCAGCTGAACGGTCACTCCAGGTTGAATCGTCAAAGTGACGCCGCTGTTCACTGTGACACTGCCACAAACCACGATCGGGCTGTTCGACGCATACCA